>DASWWQ010000326.1:0-4409 GCA_036405935.1 Flavobacteriales bacterium | reverse complement strand
ATTGAGTATAATATTAATAATTTCAATATCGGAGTGTCCATGCTGAGCATTGTAATTTTCATCAAATTTTTTTATTGATTTGATCTTTATTCCTTTGCTGACTAGAGATTTTAATTCACCAAAGGTTAAATGAGCAAATGCAGGGTAGGCCATGGTAAATAAAAAGCCGAAATTTGATCCTATGTGCTGCCACCAATGAATATTCTCATGAATACTTGTTGAAGTAGCTTGTATGCGATCAAAGTCAATATCATCCTTATTCAGAGCGTCTCTCACATCCTTTCGCAGTCGAAGGACGAACTGCAAGGTGCTATATGACCCTCTTATACGTGATTGTTGAGATTTTAATCCATATTCAGGATAATCCTCTGGGAAAATCAAATCACTTGAAAGTTCCATTTTTACCGGCTGTTATTGTGTTGTGCTGTAGAACGCAAATAAAATAGAAAATTGGCACTGAATCCTTAAATTCAGAATAAATAACTGAGCATTTGTCGATTTCAATGGAGGTATAGACAGATAAAATCTAACTACCGCGATTGACACATAATCAGGCAGGCCCAAGCCAGGTCCACGGAGAACGAGCGTGGTATTCTTATGCGCGGCTTAAGCCTTCACCTTCTTCTTCCTCCCCCGCTTCTTCTGTTCGGGTGCAGCGATGGCCTCACCGTTCACCAAGGCCTCCAGCAGGCTTTCGGCATCCATGCCGCTCTGCAGGCCGTGCAGGAAGTTCAGCAGCAGCTCGCTGCCCTTCACCTTGTTGCTCTTGAGGTAGGCCGCTGTATCGTTCACCACCTTCATGGGCGTCTGTTTGCCTTTCAGCACCCCTTCGGTGATGCGTTTGTTCTTGCGTTTGCCGCTCTTGTAGAGCTCCTCCACCTTGTCGGTGGCCTTGTTGAGGGCCTTCAGCAGCTTGGCGGGCTCGGGGATCTCCTTGGCGAACTTCACGGCGGTGCTGGCCTTGATGCGGTCGCTCTTGATCAGGTCCTGCACCTCGGCGGGTAGCGCCAGCACACTGAGCAGCAGCGTGAACTTGGTCTTGCCGAAGAAGTTCTCGAGGTTCTTCACGTCCTCGCCGGCATCGAGCAGGCTGCGCACCTGGTTGGCCACATCCACCTCGTTCATCACGTCGTGGAAGTTGTTCTCGATGATGGGCAGCATCAGGCGGCCCTTGGCATCGCCGGTGTAGATGCGTACGGGCACGCGCTCGAGGTCCACCCCGTTCAGCTGGGCCAACGCAGTGAGGGCCTTGTCGTTCTTCAGTTGGGCCAATGCGGCCATGCGCGTGTAGCCGGCCTGCAGGTGGTAACCGTCGGCGGTCTTATCCGCGATCAACGGCACCAGGATGCCGTACATGGCGATGGAACGGGCGTACTCCGCGATGCGGTCCTTGCTCGGCTTGATGGTGCGGGCATTGGTGCCCAATACGATGTCCTCCACGGCCACCCACTCGATCGACTCCTTCTTGCTCATGGGGATGAACCTAGCCAGCCTCCCCGGGACGGAAAAATGATGTTGATAATTTATGGGGAGCAGGTGGTCAGAGAGGAGAGCGCAGTTGCGGGTTACGGGTTGCGCGTTGCGGGTGGGGAGTTACGGGTTGCGGGTTACGAGTTGGGAGGTGCGGGTTGGGTGTTCCGAGTTGGAAGTTGCGGGTTACGAATTGAGCGTGGCGCCTGGACTTGAAGCTCAGAACCCGCAACACGTAACCCGTAATTGGAATTGGACCTGATCTGGAACAGAAACCCTTTAAGCCTCAGACCAAAGACCTCGGACCATAGACCAAAGACCTTGGACCAAAGACCTAGAACCAAAAACCTCTTCACTCCTTCACAAACCCCCGCACCCACACATTACCATCTGCGGTGGTCAGTTGCACGGTGTAGAGCCCGGCCGTCAAGGCATCCAGCGCAACGTAAGCCTCGGTGCCGTTCAGGCGTTCGGTGAGTACGATACGGCCTTGCGCATCACGGACCTGCGCCTGTTGCAGGATGCTGCCGAGCGCTCGGATGCCGAGGGTGTGGCCCGCCGGAACGGGGAATAGTGTGAGCGTGATGGCGGATGCGGCTTCGGCCAGTCCGGTGGAGGGATCGTACAGCACGGCATCGGAGGGGATGGTGTTGTGCCCGCTCTGGGGACCGGTGTTGCCCGGCTGCACGGTGCCGTAGTACGTGGGTCCGATGAAGTACGGATAGGCGGGTTCGCTGTCGGCGTCGATGGTGCTGTGGTAGACGTAGTGTCCCTCGGGGAAGTCGGGCGTTACGGCGAAACGGCCGTTGTGCTCATCCAGGTCGCCGGAGCCCGCGACGTATTCGTAGTCCTCGATGAAGGCGCCCAGCGGATAGGTGGCGTTGACGGCCGGTCCGTGTTGCGAAGCATTGAGCACCGTGCCGTCGGGCAGCGTGGTGCGCTCGGTGATGTTGCGCAGTTGGTAGCTGCTGCGCATCCGCGCGATACCTCCGGAACCATCGGCATTGGCGAAGGCATGGGCGCCGTAGATCGGGAATCCATCGAAGGCATGGCCGATGAGTTCGCTGTGCGTGTCGTCGGCGAGGACATCGTACACGCAGCTCGGCGTGATGTGGTTGTGGTACTCCCCCGTGGGCGAGGGATGGCCGAGGCATAGATCGAAGCTGTTGGCCTCGAAGAAGGCGGCGTTGCGCAGCCAGACGCCCTGGTTGTTCCAGCTCATGGCATCCTTCGCGTTGAAGATGCTGACGCCGTTGCGCAGCACGCCGATATGCCCCAAGCCGGTGGCCACATCGGTGCCGGTGTTCTCCACGGGGTTGCGCGTGAAGCGGAAGGTGAAGTCCTGGTTGGCGGGCACGTTCGGATTGCCGGCCCACGGCCCGATGTCGTAACCGGGGATGCAGGTACAACTGACGTACACATCCGTGGCGGTGTAGTTCACCTCCTGCACATTGCTGGCGATACCGCCGTAGCCGGTCTCACTGCCGGGGTTCAACACCCACCCGGTGATCAGGGGATCCTGCGCGAGGAGCGCCGAAGTGAACAACGACACAACGGAGGCGGAAAGAACACGCATGGTGGAGGGGTTGGGGTGGGCGTAGGACGCGGAAGGCGCAAGGAGGTTCGATCGGGCGAAGAAATTCGACCCAACCATGGACAAGCAGCCAACAGCCAGTAGCCAGTAGCCAACAGCCAGCAGCCGAACGGTCGAAGCCGAAGAAAAGGATCCGGATCCACCCGATCCCTTTTTGATGAACTTCGGGGAGGTATTGGCTGTTGCTGAGCAAGCCATGGCCGACCCATCCCGAAAGACCCAGCCTGACCTCTCCATCACGTCAGCCCCCATGCTCGACCAGTTGCCCATCGGTGTCGTGATCCTCGACCCCTCGTTCCGCTATACGTACGTGAACCAAAGGGCTGCGGAACTCCTGCAACGCCCGCGCGGCGAACTCCTGGACCGGAGCTTGTGGGAGGTCTACCCCTCCCTGCTCGGCACGGTGGCCGAGACCACCTTCCGCAATACCCTGGAGACGCGCCGTTCCGAAAGTTTCGAGTTCCATCTGGAGCCCATCCAGCGTTGGTTCGAGGTGGTGTCGCATCCCGCGCCCGAAGGCGGCATCATGGTCTTCTTCCACGACATCCAGCAGCGGAAGATGCAGGAGATCCAGTTGCGGGAGGAGCGGGAGGCCAGCGAACGGCAACGCCGCCTCTACGAGAGCATCCTTTCCAACACGCCCGATTTCGCGTACGTCTGGAGCAAGGACTACAAGTTCCGCTACGGGAATAAGGCCCTCTCGCAGCTCTATGGCATGGAACCCGAGGAGTACATCGGCCGTGGCTTCCGCGATGTGGGTTATCCCGAATGGCACGCACGGATGCACGAACGCGAGATCGATGAGGTGGTGCGCACGGGACAGCCGCTCCGCGGCAAGATCCCCTTCTACTCCAAGGGCGGTGGCGGCATCTACGACTACATCTTCCTGCCGGTGTTCAATGCCGAGGGCGAAGTGGAGGCCGTGGCAGGTACCACCCGTGACGTAACGGCCTTGGAGCGCGTCACCGAAGCCCTGAAGGAGACGGACCGCCGCAAGGACGAGTTCCTGGCCACCCTCGCACACGAACTGCGCAATCCCTTGGCGCCCCTGCGCAACGGCTTGGACCTCCTGGCCGATGGTGCGGATCCCGAACTGCTGGAGCAGACCCGATCGCGGATGGCGCGTCAGGTGGACCAATTGGTGCATCTCGTGGACGACCTCATGGACCTGAGCCGGATCAGCCGGGGCGCCATCGAGCTCCGCTTGGACAAGCAGGACATCCACCAAGCGGTGGAGATCGCCGTGGAAGCGGTACGGCCGGTGATGGAGCGCATGACGCATCGCTTCCGGGTGGAACTGCCCGAGCAGCCGCTGAGGGTGGAAGGCGATACCACCCGCCTTTCC
>DASWWQ010000325.1:0-9296 GCA_036405935.1 Flavobacteriales bacterium | reverse complement strand
CCTGCGAAAAGCAGCACCAAGGTGGTGATGGAGGCCAGTGCGATGATCCGCCGGGGGCGGACGGGAAGGAGGGACATGCGCCGAAAAATACGGTACCCGCGCGGCCGGGGTGCTCGGCTCCGGATCGACCGGCTTTGCCGGAAAGCCGGAAGGCCGCCCCGATGCCGGGACGGCCTTCCGCGATCGGAGGGAGAGCGCTCAGTGCGTGCGCAGCTTGCTGATGTCCTTCTTCTCGAAGACGTACACGAATTCACCATCGTCGGTGAGTTCGCTGAGCGACTCCTTGCGGGCGTTGTACTGGAGGTACTTGCAGGTCTTCAGGTCGAAGGCGGCGATATCGGCCTTGTCCGTTTCCATCAGCACCATGTCCGCGTTGCGTTCGTTGAGGTGCGAGCTCTTGTACTTGCCGCTGTTCACCAGTCTACCGTCGCTCATCAGGTGCGTGCTCACGCCCTTCTCGCCCACCACGGCCACCTTGTCGCCATAGGGCATGATGATCTCCGCGAGGCCGATGTTGTCGTCGCCGAGGGCTACTTCATAGACATCGGTCCCGGTCTTCGCGTCCATGCAGTACAGGGCCTTTCCGCTGCACACGTACAGGCGTCCGTCCTGCGGGAACACGTTGGTGACGCCCTTCTTGAAGCGTTCGCTTTCCCACACCAAGGCCCCGTCGTTGGTGCTGAGGGTCTTCACGCCGTAAGGCTTCACGTTCACGTATTGGATGCGCTTCTCGGTGATGGTGGTGGTGGACCCATCGGCATTGCGCTCGGTGCGCCGGATGTAGGCCTGGGTCTCCACCTGCCCGCCGATCTGCAGCACCACCTGTCCGTCCAGCACGTACATGTTCGGGATGGCCTTGGCCTCGGGGATCTCCGGGCTGGTCCACAACAGCTTCCCGCTCTTGCGGTCGTACTTCTTCACGAACTGCGACTTGCGGTCCTGGCAATCGAGCACATAGATGTCGTCGCCCACGATCACGGGCTGGGCAACGGCGCCGTACACACCGAACTTCACCGCGCCGGCGGGGCGCCCCGTTACACGGTCGGGCGTGAAGTCGAAGGCGGCGTTCCACAGTTGTGCACCGGTCTTCTGGTCATAGACCTGGATGCCGTTCATGTGCAGGTACACGCGGTCGCCATCGAGGTCGAGGTCGTAGAGGAACTCCCGCGTCAGCACCTTGCGCTCCGCGCGGCCGATGTAGTTGGCCTCCCACACCATGTCGCCGTTGTCGAGGTTCACCTTCGCGATCTGGTTCTTGAAGCCGCTGAACAGTGCCGCCAACCCATCGGGGATGAAGTTCACCATGATGATGTGGCCGTCGGTGGTGCTGATGTACTTGCCCACCACACCTTTGAACTTCGCCGTGCTCCAAAGCTCTTCGCCGGTGCGGGCCTTTACGAAGTGCAGGTTCTCCTTGGTGCTGATGGCGAAGGATTCCCGCTCGCGGATGTACATGATGTTGTCCTCCGTGAGGTTCTGGTACTTCTCGCTGGTCCAAAGGAGCTTGCCGTCCTTCAGGCCGATCACCGCGATCTGGTCCTTGCCCATCTTGCGGTCGAAGAGGAACACACAGTCGCTCTCCCAGAACGGCACCAGCTCGTCGATCTTGCGCAGGTTGGGGGCAAGCTCCTTGAAGGCCTTGCTCCAGAGCAGTTTTCCGGTCTTGTTGTCGAACACGCTCATCTCCTTGTCACTGGCGGCGTAGCCCATGCCGATGTGGCCCACCACATCGGTACCGGTGTATTGGATCTTGTGTTCGAGGCGCGTGGTCCACTCGGTGGGCATCTCTTCCTGCGCGAAAAGGGGCAGGGCGCTGAGCGCTGCCATCAGAAGGGGAGTTCGGATCGACATGTGCATTGTTTTTTGGCGGAGCTGTTTCTCGTTAGGGGAACACCAGGGTCTGGCGTGTCTTGAAGCGTTTCTTCTTGTTCAGCTTGAAAGGGAACCCGGTGGCGAGCAGTTGGTCCTTCAGCCGGTTGCGGTGCTCCACGTTCTCGATGGTGCTTTCGATCGGGAACACGGTCACGGTACGGCCCTTGTCGCCCACGGTGAGGTCGAACGTGAACGATCCACGCAGGCCCAGCTTGCGGGCCAGCTCCGCCAGCTCTCCCGAAGCCTTATCCGCGGCCAGCGCGTCGGAGACGTGCTGGTCCACGGCGGCCTGCGTGTTCAGTTCGGGTCGCTGCGCCGAAAGGGTGCTGGCGGACAGCACGGCGACCAAGCAAAGGATCTGTCGGAGACACCTCATGGGCGATAGGATCCAAGGTCATTGCCCTGGGCCACGATCAAGCGGCCATCCGGCAGCCAGCCGTAACCCAGGCGACCGTCATGCTCTTCGCCTTCGCCCTTGTCGTAGCGGCGTTTCTGGGCCAGGTCGATCATCATGCGGGTATCGCCGGTGGCCAGTTCGTAGCAGGTGAGCTTGCGTTTGTTCCGGCCTTCGGTGCTGCTGAGCGCCAGGGTCAGCCCATCCGGACTGATGGCCAGGTCGGGTCCGTTCATGCGGCTCATGCAACTGGCGCGCAGCGGTAGGCCCGATGCGGCATCCACCTGGTCCACCACACCGACCCCATAGCTGGCCGGATTGAAGCGCAGATCGGGTACGCTGTACACCAGCAGGCGTTGTCCATCGGCGGTGTAGCGCATGGCCATCACCACATCGTAGAGCGTGGAAACCGTGCCGGAGCGGTGGCCTTCGGGCAGGGCGAAGAAGCTCACCAGCTGACGGTACTTCAGCGCGGGTTTCAGCGCCTTCTTGTCGTTGCGCAGCGAGGGTTGTTGCTGGAGTTCCTCTGCGGTGGGATGGTGGGCGATGGCCAACGAGCGCCCGTCCGGTGCGATGGCGAACGCGTTGCCGGCCAAGGGTACGTCGAAGCCGGCAGGTGCCCGGTCCCCATCCAGCGCGTGGAAGGCCACGCGCGTTCCGCTCAAGGTGGCCAGCGTGGCGCCGTGGGGCATCCAAGTGGCATCCTGGTCCGAGGCGCGTTCGAGTACAAGGGCATCGCGGCGCAGGTCCAGCACGGCCGTGCGCAGGGAGCGTTCGTGCGCTGGATCGGCGAAATAGCGGCTGCGTTCGCGCAGCAGCACATGGTGTCCGTCGGGGGCGATGCTCAATTGCGCTCCGTCGGAGAAACCGCTCAAGGCGATGGTGCGCGTGATGCGCCAATCGTTCGTGTCGATCACCAACAGCGCCGCACCCTTGGCGCAGCTGGCGAGCAGGGTGTGGCCGTCCGGCAGCACTTCGATGTCGATGATCTGCGCCGTATTGCCCGCGAGGGGGATCTTGCGCAGGGCATCCTCGTTCACCACTTGTCCACATACCACCAGCACCACCAGGCTGAGGAGTGCCAGCACCAGACAGCGCGAAAGCATGCGTTGGGAAAAAGTGGCGGAGAGCATGGCGGAGCGGACGGGGCAAATGTTCCGGGACCGCCCCCGACCTTGCCTCCGGGCCATCACGGGTCCGTCTACGGGCGTTACCGTATCGGACCGTCCCCGGCCTTCACATGCGGATCGTTGGTGATCCCCCGTTGACCTTCCGGACGCGCCCTTGCGTCGCAGCTACTTTCGTCCCCATGTCCTTCCGCCTCGAACTGTTGAAGCCCGCTCTCCTCGGCCTCGGCCTATCGCTCTCCTTCGCGCTGCAGGCGCAGAACGGCACGGTGCAGCCCTACGTGGACCATTGGGACAGCCTGCGTACCGTGAAGCGCAGCGAAGGCCTGATGGTGAACGGCCGGGAGTGGGGCGAATGGAAGTTCTGGGACCGCAACGGCAAGCTCACGGAAGTGGCCGAGTTCAAGAGCGGTGAACGTTCCGGGCATGTGGTGCTCTACTACCCCAGCGGCCAGGTACAGCACGATGGCTGGATCCGGATGGGCAAGCCGGACAGCACCATGAAGAGCTTCTACGCCGACGGCAAGTTGATGGAAGAGGGCAGCTATCGGAAAGGCACCAAGGAGGGACCGTGGAGCTATTGGTACCCCAACGGGAAGCCGCTGCTGAAGGAGCTGTGGGAGGACAGCGTCGTCCTGAGCCTGGACGCTTGGGATCGCGACAGCACGCAGACCCTGAAGAAGGGGGACGGCTTCATCCGCACCTATTACCCCAGTGGTGGTGTGGCCGAGGAGAGCCACTACAGGCTCGGGGTGCGCAGTGGTCCGCACAAGGAGTTCTGGCCGGCGGGCAACCCGAAGGTGGAAGGGGCCTGGGTGGCCGGGGTGCGCACCGGTACATGGTCCTACTGGCACTCCAACGGCAAGCCCGAGAAGAAGGCTTCCTACGAGAAGGGCAAGCTCAACGGCCCCTATGCGGTGTACTTCAGCAGCGGTGAGGTGAACACCTCCGGCTTCTACAAGGACAACCTCAAGGACAGCGTGTGGACCTGGTACACCACCACGGGAACCAAGGACATGTTGGGGCATTTCCGGGCGGACAAGCAACACGGGCTGTGGAAATATTGGTACCCGAACGAGCAGCTGAGTTCCACCGGCCTTTACCGCGAAGGCAAGGAGGAAGGGGAGTGGGTCTACTACTACGACAACGGCACCATCTGGAAGAGCGGGAATTGGAAGGACGGGCTGAAGGACGGCCGCTGGACCACCTGGTACGAGAACGGGAAGAAGCTGCAGGAGGGTGGCTACGTGGCCGGCAAGGAGGAAGGGGAGTGGAGCAGCTGGTTCGAGAGCGGACAACAGAAGGACAAAGGGAACTTCAAGGCCGGGAAGATCGATGGGCAATGGCAGGGCTGGTACCCGGACGGCAAGGAGGAGTACCTGGGACTGTGGAAGGACGACGCCAAGAACGGTCCTTGGAAATTCTACCAGGAGAACGGCAAGGTGAAGGAGGAAGGCACCTTCCGCGATGGACGGAAAAACGGCCGTTGGTTGGCCTACAACACCAGGGGCGTGGTGATCAGCGAGGGCATGTACGCGGACAATAAGCCGACCGGGCCATGGACCTATTTCGACGACGCCGGAGTGAGGATGCGTGAGCAGTCCTTCAAGCATGGTGACCCGGACGGCCCGTGCGTGGTGTACGACCAACGTGGCCGCGTGATCCAGCGGATGGGGTACAAGGAGGGCAAGCTGCACGGCACCCTGGTGATCCTGGGGAACGATGGCAAGCCGGTGAAACAGGTGGAGTACGAGAACGGACAGGTGAAGAAGGCCGCTCCACCGCCGATGCCCACCAAGCGCAAGCGCTGAAGAGAGGTCCGGACGCAACAAGGCCCCGGCTGTTGCCGAGGCCTTGCTACCTGTGGTTTCCCAGCCCCCATCGAGGTCGGCCGGCGCCAGGCAGGTGCTTAACGATACCCGTTGATGTACGCGTTGGCGATGATCTCGCTTTCCCGTACCAGGCCTTGTACGATCTCACGGATGAGGTCGTTCAGCTGCTGATCGTCGAAACGATGCAGGTCGTTGTACACATGCGTCTTGCGCTTGCTGCTCTTGATGAAGGCTATTTTATCCTTCTTCGTCATGGCGGTTTCTACGGGTGCCCGGGATGAAAGGATCCACCGACCGTGGAATTTTTCCCGAGGCCGCGTCCAGCTTGGCCTAGGCGGTCATCCGAACGGCGAAATGGGTGGAACCACAGCGGGCGTCCGAATCATCGGACGCCCGCCATGGCTTTCACCAAAACCAAGAGGGTCACCCCTCTTTCTCTTATATCATCATGCTTGTGCCTGCTCACGGGCCCGGAGAACCTCCAGGAGGCGCAGGGTGCGCATGTAACGTTCCACATCTCCGGCGAACATCAAGCGCATTGCCGCGCGCTTCAGCGTCTGATAACGGTCAACGGTGCGTTCCATGGTCGTAGGGTATTGAGGTTGGAGGTCGTTTTACAACCATCGTGCCAAGAGCGGGACGGGTGCCGGTCCCGGCACTTGCCGGAGCCGAGCTTGGCCCGGTATATTCGCGCCCATGGCGGTGCCTTTCATCGTGGGTGTGGCGGGCGGAAGCGGATCGGGAAAGACCACCCTCATCCGGGGTCTACGCGATCGTGCTCCCAGCGGCGCCGTCTGCCTCATCTCACAGGACGATTATTACCACCCCATCGAGCAGCAGTCCGTGGACGTCAACGGCAAGGTCAATTTCGATCTTCCCAGCTCCATCGATCTGGATCGTCTGACGCACGACATCGTGGGCCTCTGTGAGGGGCGCCCCATCCGCCGAAGGGAGTACACGTTCAACAAGGAAGGGGCGGACGAGCGTTGGATGGAGATCGCCCCCGCGCCCGTGGTATTGGTGGAGGGCCTGTTCATCCTCCATCACGCCCCCTTACGGGAGTTGTTCGACCTGAAGGTGTTCGTGCATACCGACGAGACCCTCCAATTGGAGCGCCGCTTGGCCCGTGACATCGTGGAGCGGGGATACGGCCCCGACGAGATCCGCTACCAGTGGGCCAACCATGTGGTGCCGGCCTATAGGGCCTACTTGGATCCCTACCGTGCCCTGTGCGAGGTTGAAGTGGACAATCGGTTCGCCGTCACCGATGCCATCGATGCACTGCATGACCGCTTGGGCCATCGGATGGGGGCCCTGCGCGAAGCCGTGGCCTAGGTATAGAGCCCGTTCTGGCGGATATAGGCCAGAACTTCGGGCTCAAGCAGATCGTCCAAGGGCTTCCAGTTGCGGAGACGAACGCGGATGCCGGTGGAGGAGACCATCATTTGTGGAGCATCCTGCACCAACTTGATCATAGGGCTGTAGACGAGGTCGGCCCGGGCCACATGCTCTTCGATGCCGGTGCGGGGGTAGACCAGCACGCGGTGGTTCGACAGGATGGCCTCCACGTCCTTCCACTGGTGCAGATGGGCCAAGTTGTCGCTGCCGATGATCAATGTGAAGTTGTGCTGGGGCCAACGCTCCCGCATGAACTGCAACGTGTCCACGGTGTAGTTGGGCCGGGGCAGGTCCAGTTCCACGCCACTGGCGGAGAGACCGGCCTTCCCCTGCACGGCCAAGCGGGCCATGGCCATGCGGTGCTCGTCACTGCTGAGCTTGCGATCCTGCTTGAAGGGGTTCTGGGGCGTTACCACCAGCCACACCTGGTCCAGGCCTTGGGTGCGCAGCATGTGCTCGGCGATGGCCACATGGCCCCGGTGGGGCGGATCGAAGGATCCGAAAAGGCAACCGATGTTCATGGGTTCAGGAAGCGGGCCACCGCGGCATGGGCCTCGGCGCAGGCCTTCTCGCGATCGTTGTTCACGATGGTGGAATCGAATCGGGGAGCGAAGGTCAGTTCATGCTCGGCCTTGTCCACGCGGGCCTTCAGGGTTTCGGCGGTCTCGGTCCCGCGGTCCCGGAGGCGTTGCTCGAGGATCTCCACCGAAGGAGGAGCGATGAACAAGGCCAAGGCGTTCTCCCCGAAGATGCCTTTCAGGTGCAGTCCGCCGACCACGTCCACATCGAAGATGGGCGTGCGGCCGGCGGCCCAGATGCGTTCGATCTCGGAGCGCAGGGTGCCGTAGAAACGTCCCGGATAGACCTCTTCCCATTCCACGAAGGCGCCGTCCACGATGTGCTGGCGGAAATCCTCGGAGGTCATGAAGAAGTAGTCGTGCCCATCGACCTCATAGCCGCGCATGGGGCGGCTCGTGGCGGAGATGGAGAAGGACAGCCCCAGGTCGGTGCCCAACAGGTGGCGCACGATGGTGGTCTTGCCTGCGCCGGAGGGCGCGGAAACGATGATGCACTTGCCTTGGGTCAGTTCCATGGGCTCAGAGCACGTTCAGCACTTGTTCCTTGATCTTCTCCAACTCGTCCTTCATGAGTACCACCGTACGCTGCATGGCCGCGTCGTTGCTCTTGCTGCCGAGGGTGTTGATCTCCCGGCCCATCTCCTGGGCGATGAAGCCCAACTTGCGCCCTTGCTGCTCCTCCAGGTCCATGGTCTCCAGGAAGTAGGAGCAATGCGCGGCCAAGCGGACCTTTTCCTCGTTGATGTCCATCTTCTCGAGATAGAACACCAGTTCCTGCTCGAAACGATCGCGGTCCACGTTGGCCTTCAGTTCCTCCAATCGGCCCTGGATCCGCTCGCGTGTGCGTTCGGCACGGCCGGCATCGGCGCTATCCACCTCCACCAACAGGTTGGAGATGCGGTCCACGCGGAAGGTGAGGTCGCTCTTCAGCTTCTCGCCCTCGGCGGCACGGAAGGCCAGGAACGCATCCATCGCCGCCTCCGCCAACTTGCGGATCACCCCCCAATCGGCGTCACTGCCCATCTCACGGCCGGGGTTCATCACCTCCGGCATGCGCAATACCAGTCCCAGCAGATCGGTCTTGGCGTTCGGGTCCACCTGCCGGGCCACGGCGGCGAGGCTGTCGTAATAGGCCTTCACCACGTTGGCGTCCACCAGATCACGCTTGGCCCCGGCCACGTGCTCGGTGAACACGGTGAGTTCGGATTTGCCGCGCACCACTTTCTCGTTGGCCCATTGCCGCAGCTCGGCATCGCGGTCGCGGAAGGCCTGGGGCACCTTCAGCTGCAGGTCCAGTTGCTTACTGTTCAGCGAACGCACCTCCACGGTCACCTTGCGTTCGCCCACCAAGCCTTCGGCCCGGCCGAAGCCGGTCATGGATCGCAACATGTACGTTCTCGGGATAAGGGCGGCAAAGGTAGAGGCCCCGGGCAACGCGGCCATCGCGCGAACGGGCGGCCTACCTTCGCGGCCCCAAATCGCCAGAGATGCGTTTCGCGACCAAAGCCATCCACGCCGGAGTGGAGCCCGATCCCTCCACGGGTGCCATCATGACGCCGATCTTCCAGACCAGCACCTATGCGCAGCGGGCGCCGGGGGATCATCAGGGCTACGAGTACAGCCGCACCCACAACCCCACGCGCACGGCCTTGCAGAACGCGCTGGCCGCCTTGGAGAACGGTAAGCACGGACTGTGCTTCGCCACGGGCATGGCCAGCATCGATACGCTGCTGAAGACCTTGGCACCCGGGGATGAGGTGATCAGCACGAACGACCTCTACGGTGGTTCCTATCGCCTATTCACCAAGGTGTTCGCCCACTACGGCGTGAAGTTCCATTTCGTGGACATGGCCGACGTGGCCAACGTGAAGGCCTTGCTCAACGCGAGGACCAGGTTGATCTGGGCCGAAACGCCCACCAACCCGCTGCTGCGGATCATCGACATCAAGGCCTTGGCCGCCATCGCGCGCGAACAAGGATGCCTGCTGGCGGTGGACAACACCTTCGCTTCACCCTACCTGCAGAACCCGCTGGACCTCGGGGCGGACATCGTCATGCATTCCGTCACCAAGTATCTCAATGGCCACAGCGATGT
>DASWWQ010000324.1:0-26303 GCA_036405935.1 Flavobacteriales bacterium | reverse complement strand
GGTATCGACCTGAAGGGGAAGGTGGCCATCGTTACGGGTGGCAACACCGGCATCGGACTGGAGACCACCCGCGTTCTTGCGGCGGCCGGTGCAACGGTGATCGTCGCAGCACGGGATGTGGAAAAGGCCCGGAAGAACCTCTCGGACATCCCGCGGGTGGAGATCGGAACCCTGGACATGATGGATCCAGGCTCGATCGATACGTTCGCCTCGGGCTTCCTCGCTTCGGGGCGACCGCTCCACCTGCTGATCAACAACGCCGGCATCATGTGGGTCCCCTTGCGGCGCGACCGTCGCGGCAACGAATCACAATTGGCCACGAACCACCTGGGGCAATTCCATCTCACCGCACGGTTGTGGCCCGCACTGGTGAACGCAAAGGGCGCACGCGTGGTGAACATCTCTTCACACGGGCACCACTTCGCGCCGTTCAACTTCGAGGACCCCAACTTCCTGCAGGGGGAGTACGAGACGCTTCAGGCGTACGGACGATCGAAGAGCGCGTGCAACCTCTTCACCGTGGAACTGGACGAACGGGGCAAGGGGCAGCAGGTGAGAGCCTATGCGGTGCATCCGGGATCCATCGGCGGAACGGAACTGGGTCGCGAGGCTCCGCTCGAGCTCTTCCGGAAGATGGGCTTCTGCGATGCGCAAGGCAACCTCCTTCCGGAAGTGGCCGCACAATTGAAGACGATCCCACAGGGAGCGGCCACCACGGTATGGTGCGCCACCAGTCCCTTGCTGAACGACATCGGCGGTGTGTATTGCGAGGATGTGGACATCGCCGAACTCGTGCCGCAAGATGCCCAGTTGCCCGTGAGCAGCGGCGTACAACCGTATTCCGTTGATCCTACCCACGCGAAGAGGCTTTGGGAGTTGAGCGAAGCGCTTTCGAGCGTCGCATTCCATATCGAACAACCTGTCCATGAACCTGGATGTCCACCTTTGATGTAAGCCTGTGCGTGCGCGGCAATGGAGTACCAAGCTAAATACATCACCGAGGACATCAAGCTCTCGTGCTACGAGGACAAGTTCTTCAAGTCGGACATCGTCTTCGATCAACACATGCTCATCTGGTTCATATCGGGTGAGACACGGATCGTACGCCCCGAAGCCACCTACACGTTCGGACCGGGCGACATCTTCCTGATCCCCCGCAACCAGTTGGCCACGATCCTGAACTACCCGAAGGATGGCCAGCCCCACAAGACCGTTGTGATGCACCTGACGACCTCCCGGCTGCGCACCTATTACGCGCATATGGACGTCCGGGTGAAGCCCATCGCCGCCCCCAAGGTGCACACGTTCAAGGACCATCCCCTCCTGCAAAGCTGTTTGGCCTCGCTGCTGCCGTACTTCGACATGGACGAGCTGCCGAAGGATATCGCTGCGCTGAAGATCACCGAAGCGATCACCATCCTGCGCACCATCGACAAGGATGTGGACGCCGTGCTGTCCGACCTTGAAGGACCCGGCAAGATCGACCTGGCCGGATACATGGAGAAGAACTTCATGTTCAACCTGCCGCTGGAGAAATTCGGATACCTCACCGGAAGGAGCCTCACGACCTTCAAGCGCGATTTCCGCAAGGCGTTCGACACCACGCCGCAGCGCTGGCTGACCCGCAAGCGCTTGGAGCTGGCACGTCTTCGGCTGGCGGACAACGCCAAACCCAGTGATGTGTGCTACGAAGTGGGCTTCGAGAACCTCTCGCACTTCTCCTACGCCTTCAAGAAGCACTTCGGGTACGGCCCTAGAGCGCTTGCCACGATGGGGAAGTGACCGGGAATGGTCGCGAGCCGTCCCCTGTCGTGGACCCGTGCCCTATAGCTTCGCGCTCCATGTCCATCACCAGTAAGCTCCCCCACGTCGGCACCACCATCTTCACGGTGATGAGCAAGCTGGCCGCCGAATGCGGTGCCATCAACCTCAGCCAGGGTTTTCCGGATTTCCCGATCGATGACAAGCTGAGCGCGTTGGTGAACACCGCGATGCGGAACGGGCACAACCAGTACGCTCCGATGCCCGGCCTGCCCGCGTTGCGCGAGGCGATCAGCAACAAAGCAGAGCGGCTCTACGGCTTCCGCTACGACCCCGAGGCGGAAGTGACCGTGACCTCCGGCGGCACGCAGGCCATCTTCACGGCCATCGGTGCGGTGGTGCATCCGGGAGATGAAGTGATCATCATCGACCCCGCGTACGATTGCTATTCACCGACGGTGGAGCTCTTCGGCGGCAAGCCGGTGCACGTGCGCTTGGGAGAGGACATGAGGTTCGATGCCGAGGCGGTGAAGGCGGCGATCACCCCCCGCACGCGCATGCTGATGATCAACACGCCGCACAACCCGGCAGGCACCATCCTCCGTGATGCGGACATGAAGCGCATCGCCGAGCTGTTGCGGGGAACGGACATCATCCTGTTGAGCGATGAGGTGTATGAGCACCTGGTCTTCGACGGTGAACCGCATGCATCGGCGATCGACCATCCCGAACTGCGCGACCGTGCTTTCGTGATCTTCAGTTTCGGCAAGGTCTTCCATACCACCGGCTGGAAGATGGGCTACGCACTCGCGCCGAAGGCGTTGATGGCGGAATTCCGCAAGGTGCACCAGTTCAACGTCTTCAGCGTGAACACCCCGATCCAGCAGGCACTCGCCACCTACATGCGGGAGCCGATGAACTACGAAGGTGTTCCGGCCTTCTTCCAGGCCAAGCGTGATCGCTTCGCCAAGGGCATGGCGGGATCGCGCTTCCGGCTGCTGCCCTGCGAAGGTTCGTACTTCATGACCGCCGACTACAGCGCGATCAGCACGGAGAACGACCTCGATCTGGCACAGCGGGTGACGCGCGAATTCGGTGTGGCCACCATTCCGCTCTCGCCGTTCTACAAGGATCCGCCGGCCGGTCAAAGGCTGCTGCGTTTCTGCTTCGCCAAGCAGGACGCTACCTTGGACGCCGCCATCGAGAAGCTATGCAGGATCTGAGGGTCACCATCGTCCAGAGCATGCTCCATTGGGAGGATGCCGAGGCCAACCGCAGGATGTTCGCCACGAAAATGGCGGCTTTGGAAGGAAGCACGGACCTCGTGGTGTTGCCCGAGATGTTCACCACGGGCTTCAGCATGCGAAGCACCGAGCTGGGTGAAACGATGGATGGCGCCACGGTGACCTGGATGAGGCAGCAGGCCCGGGCGATCGATGCAGCCCTTTATGGCAGCGTGATCATCACCGAAGGAGGCCGGTACTTCAACCGCGGCCTTTTCGTGAAGCCCGATGGTGAAGTGATGGTCTACGACAAACGACACCTCTTCCGCTTCGCCAACGAGACGGACCACTACAGCGCCGGCCAACAGCGCGTGGTGGTGGAATGGCGTGGATGGCGCATCCTCCTGCAGGTGTGCTTCGATCTGCGTTTCCCCGTGTTCGCCCGCAACCGGAGCGACTACGATGTCGTCCTCTACGTGGCCAACTGGCCGGAAGTGCGTCGCTATCCGTGGAGCCAATTGCTGATCGCCCGCGCCATCGAGAACCAGGTCTATGTGGCCGGTGTGAACCGGGTGGGCATGGATGGCAAGAGCATGCACTACAGCGGTGACAGCGTCATCATCGATCCGCGTGGTGCCGTTATCGGTGGGGTGGAGCCCGGCCAAGAGGGTTGCACGACCGTTGCCCTCGACCGGCGCGCCCTGGAGGATTTCCGGGAGAAGTTCCCCGTGGCGAAGGAAGCGGACGATTTCGAACTGAAGCCCTGACCCCGTCAGGTCATTTCATGATCTGCACCTGGCCGAACTGCTTGTGCTCGAAGCCGAGGCTACCGCTGGAATCCTCGATGAAGCGCCAACGCATCCGCCACGCGTACATGTCGTTCTTCGCTTCCTCGCCTTGGATCATGCCGTCCCAACCCTTGGAGGGATCCGTGGTCTCGAACACCACTCCGCCCCAACGGTCGAATACGAAGAGCTCGAATTCACCGATGTTCTTACCCACCACGTGCCACACATCGTTGAGACCATCACCGTTCGGTGTGAAGGTGTTCGGCAGGTAGAGCGTAGGCGGGCAGTACTCGTTCACCACCACGCTGTCCCGGATCGCGCAGGCGAAGCTGTTGGTGATGGTCACCACGTACATACCGTAATGATCCGCGACGATGGAGGCGGTGACCTCGCCCGTGTTCCAGACGAAGCTGCAACCGGCATTCCCGGCATCGATGGTGGTGCCATCGCTCTCCTCCAGGCACACGAAGAGTTGATGGGCCGAAAGATGATCCGGCACCGGGTCCACGCTCACCACGGTGGTATCACGCACCACGCAGTAGCCGTTGTCGATCTCCACCCAGTAGGTGCCGCTCTGCGTCACGTTGATCGCGGAGGTCTGTGCACCGGTGCTCCAGAGATGTTCATCCGCGGTATTGGCCGCGTCCAGGTGCAACACACCGCCATCGCACAGGCGATGTGATGCGCCAAGGTCCACCACCGGCGGGGCAACGAACTGCACATCCGCTTGGAAGGTGCGCTCGCAACCGAACGGGTTGGTGATGCGCACCTCGCGCACCCCCGAAGTGGCCACCATCAGGCTCTCCTCCGTGCTGCCATCATCCCACAGATAGTCGCAACCGGCGTTACCGGCGTGCAGTACCACGGGAGTGCCTTCGCAAACGGTGACATCGTTCAGCAGGTCCACGGGCACCGGATGGAACAGCACGTTGATGGCATCCCCGGCCTGGCAGTATCCATTGCTGACCTGCACGGCGTAGTTGCCGGAGGTGTTCACCGAGAGGGTCTGTGCACCCGGCACATTGTTCCAGGTGTAGGTGAGGCCCGGCGTTCCGGCATCCAGCACCAACGGTGCCCCTTCACAGAGGGCGGTATCGGCACCCAGATCAACGGAGACCAATGGAGCCAGGGTGATCACCGCATCGAAGGTGGCGCTGCAGTCCTCGGGGGTGGTCACCGTAACGGTCATGGTACCGGCCTGTGCCACGGTGGTCTGCGTGGTGGCGTTGTTGCTCCAGAGGTATGCAGAACCGGGATTGCCGGCATCCAGCGTGGGCGGGCTCTCGATGCATGCGGTGAGGTCCTGTAGCACATCCACCGGCAAGGGATCCATGTCGATGATCACCGAATCCGAGGCCGTGCAGCCGGCCGTGGTGGTCACCACAACGCCGTACTCGCCGGACGCGGTCACATTGAGCTGATGCGTGGCAGGGCCGTTGCTCCATTGCACAGCGTCCGCCGGTGCTCCCGCTTGCAGGATGTGGCTGTTCACGCCGCACAGATGCAGGTCCGGACCGAGATCCACCACCGGGAGCGGATCGAAGGAGGCATAGAAGGTCTTCACCACTTGGCAGAGCTGCACGTCGGTGATGGTGACGGTGTACGGACCGGGTTCGGTAACGGTGATGGTCTGTGTGGTGGCCTGCGTGGTCCAGTCATAGATCGAGCCGGGGAACTCCGCATCGAGCACCAAGGGTTGATCGGCACAGGTGCTCACGTTCACCGGGGTGATCAGGTTATCGAAGGCCACGGTGATGGTGCTGGAACCCGTGACCGAACAGCCGTTGGCATCGGTGACGGTGACCGTCCACGTGGCGCTCGTGTCCTGCAGCACCGTCGGGTTCTGGATGTTCGAGGCATTGAGCCACTCGGGGTGGTTCCACGTGTAGGTGGCGTTGCCCGGCACGTTGTGCGTCAATTCCAATTGATGACCCAGCACGGAGCACAACGTGGTGTCGTTCTGCATGTCCAGTACGTACGTGGTGTTCACGTTCACGGTGACCGACGCACTGCGCGTGCAGCCTGAACCCGTATCCGTGACGGTGCAGGTGTACGTGGTGGTCTGCGCAGGCGTGACCGTGGTGGTGGTGCTGTTCGGTGATGCCAGCCCCGTGGTCGGCGACCAGGAAACGGTGTATGCACCTCCGCTGGTGACCGTGGCGGTCAACTGCGCCTGTTCACCTTGGCACAGGTTGGCGTCGTTGGTGGCGGCCGTCACGTTCGACAGTTGGTTCACGAACACGGTGACGTTCTCGGTATCGGTGCAACCGATGGCACTGGTTGCGGTGACGACATACGCCGTGGTGACGCCGGGTGTGGCCAAAGGGTCGGCGATGGTGGCGCTGCTCAGCCCGGTCGCCGGAGCCCAGCCCCACTGGATGCCCGTGCCGGAAGTGGTGGAGGCGTTGAACTGGATGCCCGGTGTGGAGCAGCGGCTCGTGTCGTTGATCGCGTGGATGCTGAAGGCCGGTGACACGCTGACGAAGACCGAGTCGGTGTAGCTGCAACCCACCGCTCCCGTGGCCGATACATGGTACCAGGTATCGGTGGTCGGCGTGGCCGTTGGGGCATCGGTTGTGGCGCCGGACAACGAGGCCGACGGCGTCCACTGCAAGGTCACACCCGAACTGTTGTAGTGGGTGATGACCACGTTGTCGATGGCCCAATTGTCCTGCCCGGCACCGGAGTTCGACAATTGCCGCCAGCGCAGCCGCGAGGTGCTGTTCAAGGCGGGTATCTCCGCATGCACCATCGTGAAGTTCGGATAGGTGGCTTCCGAATAGAGCGTTACCAAGCTCCAGGAGGCGCCGTTGAGGCTGTACTCGAGCACCACATCCTCACCGGGGTCGGCATCATCGCAGGGTGCGGTGCCCCCCGCGATCTTCAGGGCGAAATGCACACGGCCACCGGCGCTGAGGTCCATGGCGGAAGTGGTCGCCGTACGCGATCCCGCGGCATTGAAATAGAGCGCATTCCCGCTCATCGATCCGCAGACGGAACTGAGCGTGCCTCCTTGTACCGACAACCAGGAAGGCAGGGTGGACGTGAAGAGCTCCTGGCGCAACACCCGTTCGGTACGCGCACGCAGGTTGGTGGTCTCGCCACTGCATATCTGTCCATCGCTGACGCTGGCATGCACGGCGTAGACGTCGGTCGGGGTCACGTTCACCAGCACGCTGTCCATGGCGGTACCACAACCCACCGGGCTGGCCACCACGAGCTTGAACCAGGTGCTGATCTGCGGGTACGCCACGGAGTTGGCCTGCTCAGGAGCACCCACCAGCGCGGCCGGCGTCCATTGCATATCGAACCACTCTGGATCCATCGCCGGTGTGGAGGTGAGCTGGACCGGTCCGTTCTGGCAGACCGTGGTGGAGGCCGCGTCGTTGGCGAAGACCTCCAACTCGGGTGCACCGCTGGTGCCCAATTGCTGCCCGACGATGTACCGGTACGAACGCGGGCACCCGCTCACCGGTAGTTCACCGGAAACGGTCACCGTATCCCCACCGGTCAATGCGATGGTGATGCTGTTGCCCGTGCCGATCTGCGTGCCGCTGGCGGCCGAGGTCCAGATCGCATTGTTCAACATCACCGGGCTGTTCAGGGTCACCGATGCCGTGGTGCCGCAGAAGAGCGAGTCCGTGTTCTCGGGAACGTATTCCAGGTCCGAGGCCGGGAACACATAGCTGTCGCCATTGTTGCGCCCGGCGATGTAGGCCAGGAAGCCCGCAGCCCCGACCAGCCGGTGGGTACCCGCGCTCAAGGGAACCGAGGCCCACTTCATGCCGGGACAATCCGCATAGGCGCTGTAGGCAGACGCCGGGATGGCCACACCATCCAGGTGCACCTGCCCCACCCCGGCCGCAGTGGTGATCACGTTGGCGGAATGGACGGTGTTCGCACCCAGCGGTATGGTGCTGAACGTGGCCGAATAGGTCATCAGCTCGTCCGCCAGCAAGGTGAACATGGAAGGGTCCCCCCCGTTGGAACAGGCATATCCCTCATGGTACTGCTCCACATTCACGGCCTTGTTGGAAGTGATGCATTTGAGGGCCGTTACGCCACTGGCATCGATGCGTTGGCCAGCGCTCAAGGTCACCGTCGGTTGCCCGCTCACCGTCACCTCGGTATTGTTCTCCAAAGCCAGGATACGATACGTGTACTGCTGCGCAGCACCCATCGGCACCGTGTGATAGGTCTTGCCCCACAGGGTGGTGGGCACCATCTGGTCGAAGAGGTGGTTGCAGGCCGAACAGCCCGCCGGTACCTCGGCGCACATGGCTCCGCCGAAGACCGCGAACGGCTTGCACGGACCGCTGGCCTGGGTTGCTTCGATGTGCGATCCCGTGACATCGGCCGCTGCATTCACACCTTGCACCTGATAGGATTGTCCCGCATCGAGCAGGATGATGAACGGAACACCCGCCGCATGTCCACCAGCGGTGTTCACGCTGGGGGTGATGCGGATCTCGGTATCATCCTGGGTGGCCACGATCACGAATTCGCTGCGGTAGAAATCGCTGTAGCCCGGTACGGCCCGGTACGACAGCGCGCGGTACGAGGTGCCCAGCACCGGTTCGGGGAAGACCGCCGTGGCTTCCGATGAGAAGTTGAGGACGCTCATCGAGTTCACGGTGACCGGCAGATCGCTCACCACCAGGATGCCCTTGCCCGTTATGGTCTCCGAACCGATGTGCTCGGCGGTGACGGGCAGAAGCACCTCCGTGGACGCGTTGGCGCCCACGGTGAAGGATTGGCTCCATCCCGTCTGCGGCATGCTCACCGTGCCCGAAGTGGCCTGGGATGCGCTGATCTGTACCCGCTGGGAAGGACTGCCCCCGGCATTCTGCGGATAGCCCAACCAGAAACGCGTGCCCCGCGTCGCCAGATCACCGGACTGGGCCAGGCCCGCCAAGGCAAGCAGAACGGCCGGGAGAACGGCGAATACGCGATACAGGGGATAGCACTTGATCATTCCAACGGACTTCTTCGCGGTGCCTTCGTACGCGGGGGAAGGAAGAAATGTTGCTTCGATGGACGGCTAATATATATCGACGAATCATATCAAATTGTCGACGAATATTGGGGCGCGACCCACAAATCGTGGACCACACCCAAAGGATCCCTGGTACGTAATTGATGATCAAGGGGTTACCACCCACTCCACCTCCACCTCCCAGCCGGAGCGCAGGGCGGCCTTGTCCGGATCCACGTGGACCCGCTCGGGCTGAAGACCCGTGTCCAAACGGCCCGTGGTCCAGCGACCATCGCCGTTCCGGTCCTCAACCAGCTTCAGCCGGTATTCACCCGCGGGAAGGTCCGACCACGAAGGGTTCGCAGGCAGTTCAGCGATCCGCAATTCGCGAACGCTGCCCTGTGCAGGGATCAGCTGGAGCAGGAACGGACCGGAAAGGTGCACCAAGCTGTCGCTGCGCAACTTCAACCGCAGCTGCCCCAACGCCGGCGGCGTTCGGGAGCCCCACGAGAACCGCAGGGTGTCGTTGGTACCGTTGTAGATGTCGGTGAACGCACCGGGCAACAACAGCAGGGTGGTCGATGCCTCCTTGGGCACGCTGCCTTCCACACGGAAACGACGCAGGCTGTCCGCAACGATCATCCCCGCGAACGGTACCACCGCACTGTCCACGGTGAAGACCGCCTTGGTGCTGTCGAAGGCCGCCAAGGGACGCGTGGCCACGAGCTCCAGCCGGCCTTGTGCCTCTACACCTTCCAGCGCCACGTGGAACGGCATCCGCTTCAGGGGCCGGTAGGTGATGGTGTCGAACACCGATCCGCGCTCGGACAGTTCGAAACGCTGGCCCACCAGCAAGGTGGTGTCCGAAGGCCACAGCTGCACGGTGTCGCGCGTGGTGTTCCACTCCGGGTACCAGGTCAGCGGATCATCCACCCGATCGATCTGCCGGATGGAAAGGCTGTCCGAATGCTTGGCCAGCACCAACCGCCAACTGCGGTCGTCCATCACCCGCATCTCCACCAATTGCTGCGTGGCCGGCAGCTCACGGAAAAGCCGAAGGGCAAAGGGTCGGCTGTCGCCCGCAGCAACGGTGCTGTCGAGAAAGGCGACCTCCTCGTTGGGCAGGTCATAGCGGTAGTTGGCATTGCGGTCGTTCAGCGCGGCGAGGTGGTATGCCCCCGGCCTCATGTACGCGATGCGGAAACGACCCTCTGCATCCGTCCGGGTGAAGAACGAAGGGCGGTGGACCAAGGGCTTCACGGTATCCCCCACGGCATAGGCCAACACCAAGGCCCGGGGCACTGCAGCACCGGTGAAGGCATCCGTCAGCGTGCCGTGCACCGAAGCGCTATCGATATGGTCACCGGTGGAAAGTACGTAGGCCAGTCCTGCAGCCGGATTGTTCTCGGTGATGTCCACCACCGCATCACCGATGTTGAACACGTAGGTGGTGTTGGGGTCGAGCGATCCCTTCCATTCGATCGCCACCTCATCGCCGCGGCCCATGCGCACTTCCGGGGACCGGGCCAAGGGCGGTGAGATGAGGAGGCGCTCCTGTACGCGGTCCAGCTTCACCCGTTCATCGAACCGCAGAAGGATACGCGAACCCGTGAACCGCACCGTGCCGTTGGGTGGCAACGTTCCCTTCAGGGCAGGGCCTACCTCATCCTTGGCTCCACCCTGCGGTTCGCGCACCTGTGCGCAGCCCGTGGCGAGCACGGCCGCGAGCAGCATGAGCCGACCGATGGACCTCATGCCCATGCGGCTTCCAACAGGTCGCATAAACGCTGCAGGCCCGACACATCCGCTTCCTGCAGATCGTCCAGGATGCTGCTGTCGATATCGAGCACCGCCACCACCGTACCCCGGCTGCGGATCGGGACCACCACTTCACTCCGCGAGAGCGGACTGCAGGCGATGTGCCCCGGGAAGGCCTCCACATCGGGCACCAGCACCACCTCGTTGCGCGCCCAGGCCGTGCCGCAGACACCCTTGCCGCGGGCGATGCGGGTGCAGGCGATCGGACCCTGGAAAGGACCCAGTACCAGCTCATCCCCCACCACCCGGTAGAAGCCCACCCAGTGCCAGCCGAATGCGGTATGTATCGCGGCGGCCAGGTTGGCCATACCGGCGATGGGATCACGCTCCCCGGCGAGCAGGGCCGACACTTGCGGCACCAAGGCCTCGTAGAGCACGCTCCGTTCGCGGGTGTCGGGGAGGACCAGTTGCTCGCTCATGCCTGGGACGGACCTCCGGGGTCCGTGGGGTGCGCGAAGATACCGGCACGCGGCTAGGCACTGGCGCAGGTGAAGACGCTGATGCGCACGCCAGGCACCTGCGCCAGCAGCTGCGCACAGCTCTCGATGGTGGCACCGGTGGTCACCACATCGTCCACGATCAGCACATGCAGGCCTTGGAGTGCTCCGGGATCGCGAAGGGTGAAGGCCTCCTGCACGTTGGTCCATCGATCCATGCGTCCCCGGCGGGTCTGGCTGGCGGTGTGCCGGCCCCGCACCAGCTCCCGATGCAGCGAGCGGATGGGCGACACCTCGGTGATACCGTCCACCAGCACCTGGCTCTGGTTGTAGCCCCGTTGCCGCTCCTTGCGAGGGTGCAGCGGCACGGCCAAAGCCGCATCCACCGAAGCGAAACGCATGCTGCGTTGCAGCTCATCGCCCATGCGCCGGCCGAGCTCGTGTCCGATGGCCTCGTCGCCATTGTACTTCAGGCGATGCAACAGGCGTTGTACCATGCCTCTTGGCTCGAAGCGCAGGAAAGCGCTGGCGGCCTCCAACGACAGGCGCCCATGGAACAGACGCTCCACCGGATTCATCGGGTCATCGTGGAAGCGGTTGCGAGGCAGGTCCATGGCGCAGGCCAGGCAAAGCGCCGCCTCCGCACGCATCAGCGGACGGTCGCATCCGCCACACAGCCGGGGCAGGAACAGACCCACCACGTCCTTGAACACCTCGGTGAACGGTGAACCCATGGGTGTACTACTTTGTTGATAATGCACGAAGCGTCCTTCCGGGGCTGCCACTGCTCCCAAGATAGTTTCGCCGATCACTTCCGCACACGAAAGACCGCGCCATGGAACCTACCCCGTCCAACGAACCCCGCAAGAACCGTTCGAACTCCGTACTGCTGATCCTGGTGGTGCTGCTCCTGATCAGCAATGTCGTACTGCTGTGGCTCTGGTCGCAGAAGAAGGACCAGGTGGTGGCCACCACCGAACAGCTCACCGCCGTGAGCAGCGAGAAGGACAATGTGACGAACCTGCTGGAGGACATGCTCCAGCGCTACGACACCCTCAGCACCAACAACCAGCAGTTGACCACCGAGATGGAGGCCCAGAAGGCCGAGATCGAAACCCTGCTGAAGAAGGTGAAGGACGGCAGCTACAGCCTGAGCAAGGCGAAGAAGGAGGCCGAGACCCTGCGCAAGATCATGCAGGGGTACGTGGTCACCATCGACAGCCTGAACCAGGTGAACCAGCAATTGATGGCCGAGAATACCACCACCAAACAGCAACTGGGCGAGGTGACGGGGCAGAAACAGGCGCTCGAGGCCCGCACCGCGGAGCAGGACGCCCTGATCGCGAAGGGATCGGTGCTCACCGCCACCAGCATCAGCGGGGGCGCGCTCTTCCTGCGCAACAACGGCAAGCAGGTGGACACCGAACGCGCCAGCAAGGCCGAGATGATCAAGAGCTGTTTCACCTTGGGTGAGAACCGTGTGGCACAGCCCGGCAACAAGACCCTCTACATGCGCATCATCGGTCCAGATGGCTCCGTGCTGCCTTCCGGTGAGAGCAACAACCGCTTCCGCTACGATGGTGTGGAGGGTGAGTTCAGCGCGAAACGCGAAGTGAACTACCAGGGCCAGCCCGTGGACGTGTGCATGTTCTGGAACGCGAGCGGCAAGCTCAATGGTGGCCAGTACATCGTGCAGGTCTACGAGAACGGTGGCAAGACCGGCGAGACCAAGTTCGACCTGAAGTAGGATCGTCCGCGACCTTCCAAGAAAGGGCGCATCGGCAGGACCGATGCGCCCTTTCCGCTTTCAGAAGTAGGCGCGCACCTGGGCCCCGCCGACATGGATGGCGGGAACGCCCTCGCTGCGGCGGCCGTTGTAGGTGATGTCCACCTGCAGGTTGTCACTGAGGCGGCGCTGCAAGGTCAGTGTCCAGGTCAGGTTGGTGCCGGGCTTCAGGCCGGCGAGCATCTCGGTGCCGAGGGAGGAATCCACCACGCCGTCGTAAGCGATGTCCACCACGTTCGCATTGAGCTGCAAGGCTCCTTTACCCGCGGTGTTCAAGCGGAACTCCAGGCCGAGGTCGCGGATCAGCGCTTGCTCGCCACCCAGCTCCGTGCTGTTGTCCTTCTCGGTGTACTTGAACTGGGCCACCGCACGCATGGAGGTGCTGGGTTGCCAGGTGAGCTTGGGCTTACCCCCCCGCTGTTCGATGGAATAGGTGCGCCCTTCGAGCAGATCGCTGGAATTGGCCACGCGCCCCACTTCCCCTTCCACCTCCAGCACCCAGCGCGTGGTGGTGTTCCAACGCACGTGCACGATGTTCGACTCCTTCACGCGCGCCTCGAAGCCGTTCAGCAGAAGGCTCTTGTTGCGATCGCTCTGCCACGTGTGATCGATGCTCCAGGTGCGGCTGCTGCGATCGTAGTACACCGTGTTGCGGGCCGATGCCGCGAAAGCCACCAAGGAGGTGTCCAATGGATCCACACGCAAGGGGTTCAAGGCATACCCGATGTCGTCATTGCCGGTACGCCGATCGGTGCGGAAGCTGGCCTGGTCGCTCCAGCGCCCCAAAAAACCCTTGAGGCCCTTGGCCTGCGCCCACACCGCGCCGGGCCGGAGCTCCCCGGACATGCTGAGCTGGTTGCTGTAGGTGCGTACGTAGTCGTTGGTCTGCACATAGGCCCGGATGTGATCCGCCTCGTAGCCGAACGGCGCTTGTTCGAATTCGTTCAGTTCCTTCAACCCGTTGCCGTTGTAGTCGCGCCATACGTACACCCCCTGTCCCGCCGGCACCTGCACGTAGATGAATTCGCGCCGTTGTTCCAGCCCGCTGCCGAACTCGTAGAACAGGTCCCAGCTGAGGATGCCCTTCAGGGCCGAATGACCGTGTTCCAACCGGGCCAGCCAAGTGTCCTCCGGGCGTTGCACGGTGAGGGTGGTATCGATGATGCGCAGGCGGCGGTAGGTGAAGGTGCTGGCCAGCTTGCGCACCTTGGCGCGACCGAGGTCGAAGGTGGTGTTGTACGTGGTGGCCTCCGTGCTGGGCACCAGTACGCCGTTGCGCCAAGCCTCCTCGTACCGCTGCCCGCCGCCTACGCGGTAACGCACCCGGGCACTGTCCGGGCTCTGCACGAAGGCCTCCCAATCGTAGAACCGATAGCTCCCGCTGATCAGGGCCGAAAGGCTGTCGCTGCGGAACCTGTTGTGCTCGTGTTCATCCCGGAACCCCACGGTGATCGCCTTGAAGCGGTGCTGGATCCGGGACCGGTGGCGCACGAAGGAACTGGCGACATCCCCCGCCATGGCGTTCAGGGCGCTGGCTTCCCCCACCACATCGAAACGGCCGGGGTGGAGATCGCTCCGCAGCATATGGCGGAACCCTTCGTACCGGTCCTGGATGCGGAACACCGAGCTGGACACGTCGGCGGTGCCGCGTTTGCCGGCCTGCAACCCCACGGAGGCGGAGGCCAACAATTGGTCACCGTCCTGCGGCACCAGCAGCGCGTTCCAGTTGCGCTCGAACTCCACCGCGCGATACCGTTCCACCACGCTGAAGTCCTTGCCCCGCCATTCGTTGTCCGTGCCCAGCACCAAGCGCAAAGTGGTGTCCGCACGGCTCAACGGCAACAGATGCACAGCTCCGGCGCGCACCGCCGCACCTTGGTCATCGGAACCGTCGCGCGAACTGAAGGTGTTGCGGTCATTGTCGCTCAGGGCCACCTCGCCCCAGGTCCGGGTCCGTGCGGAGAACCTGTGCTCCACGCCCAATGCCAGCACACGCTGCGCCTTGGGCGCCACCAGCACCCGCACCGGAAGGTGCGTGCCGCGGTGCACGATCAGGCCGTTCACCGTATCGGGAGCCACCCAGCGGAACACGCGTCCGCTCGCGGTGAACTCCTGTTGTACATAATCGCCCAGTCCGGGGCCGACATTGCTGAACGACACCCGGAAACGGGCGCTGTCCTGCGCGGTGCTGTAACGATACACGGGCGCGTAGCCGAGGGAATCGATGCGTGCATAAAGCACCTCGTCCGCGTTGTAGCCCACGCTGTCCACTCCGGGCACCACGGCTCCCAAGGGATCGTCACCGGCTTCGGCGAGGGCCTGCCGATCCGTATCGGTGAGCGTCTGCTGCAACGACTGGTTACGGTGGTCCTGCTCGCTGTAGAGGTCCAAGCGCAGGGTGGTGGAGCCGAGTTGCAGGTCGTGGGCCAAGCGCATCAAGGAGCGCGCGTAGTTCTTGTCGCTGTACTGGAACTCCACCACGATCCGTCGATCCTTGGTGATGAGCCGCTTGGCGGTGAAGGTGAGTTCGGCCGTGTTGTAGTCGATCACGTAGTCGTTCTCCAGGCCGCGCGTCAGCAACTGTCCGTCCACATACACCCGTTCGGTGCCCGAGAGCACGATGATGAAGGTGCCGCCTTCCGCGGCGGTGAGCCGGTAGGGCCCTTGCACGCCTTCGATCCCTTGGATCAACTGGCGCGAGAACTTGCCCTTGCTGATGGCCGCGCTCACCGCCAGGTTGCCGTGCACGCCCTTGGTATCGCCCAGCCGGGTGGAATAGCCCACCCCCTTGGTCTTCTTGAAGTAGGTGAGGAACCAGCTCTTGGGGCGCTGCAGCACGAAATCACCGGCGATCAGTTCCTGCCGATCATCGAAGAGCTTGATGAAGACCTGATCGAAGTCCTGCAGTTCCGCCGTGTTGCCTCCGGCCTGGATGGGGATGTTGTTGTCCGTGACCGAGGCCAACACGCTGATCCTGTCCGTGAGCCGGCCGCTGAGCTCCAGGTTCAGGGCGCTGTTCACGCTGAGGTCCTGTGCATTGCCGAACAGGATGCCCCGCGAGATGCTCCCGCTCTTGTTCAGCCCGCTGATGCCCAAGGGATCCTGCCGTCCAGCGCCGGCCACATACCGGAAGGGATCCTCGGCCGGGCCCGGTGGACGGATCAACCGCTCGGGGTCCTTGTGGCGGTAGGGCCCGGCCAACAACAGGGGCAGCGTGCGGTAGATCGCCAGCAGCGTGTCCTTGGGTGCACCGGCCTTGCGTATCAAGCGTCCGGAGTAGGGCTCCAGTGTGTACGTGGAAGGGTCCACCGGCACCGAATCATGGAGCAGCACGAAGCTGCCCGGGGCGATGCTCAACGTATCGACCTGCACGGTATCCCGGTCCAACAGGACCCATCGGCGCACCCGGTTGTGCTCCACCTGTGCATATGCGACCAAGGCACTGGCGCAGGTCACCAGAACGAGGAGTGCACGGACGACCGGAACGGCGCTTGCGACTGGGAAAGGATTCGACACCGGAGTAGAAGGTACGCGGGCGGGGCTTGAAAAGTATCCCCTGAGCGCTGCCCGGCTTCCGGGCTTCATCAAAACGATGGTGTTGGTAATGCCGTCCGGCGTGTCCGGACCCGCCCACAGCGCCCGGTACATTTGGTCGTGCCCGCCTTGTTCCGCTCCACCCTTGCCCCGTTCTTCGCCGCTTGCCTGTTGTCGGCCTGTTCCGACCCCGCACCACCGGTAAGGAACGGGCGTTCCGGTGGTCTCTTCAACCTGAACGAAACGGAGGAGCTGCGCAGCATCTTCCCCCTCACCCTCACCCAGGCCAGTGCGCGCCGTATCGCAGGGCAGATCTATGAAGGCCTCGTGCGCTTCGATCCGAAGGACCTTTCGATCCAGCCCGGATTGGCGGAAAGCTGGGACATCGATGAGGCCGGCACCACCTATATCTTCCACCTGCGTAAAGGGGTCCACTTCCACGATGATCCCGCCTTCCCCGAAGGCCGGGGCCGTGAAGTGATGGCCGCCGATGTGGTGGATTGCTTCAACCGCGTTTGCACCCATGGAGAGGGTGATCAGACCTTCCGCCTCTTCCAGGACCTGGTGGTGGGGGCCTCCGCCCGGTATGCAGCCAGCGCGGACGAGCCGAACGCCCCGGCGCTGGAAGGGGTGATGGCCGTGGACGAGCATACCGTGCGCATCCAACTCACCCGCCGAACGCCGCTCTTCCTCATGATCCTGGCCGATGCCGGCTGTTGGATCCATCCGCGTGAATTGACCATGGCCTATGGCAAGGACCTGATGGTGCATGCCATCGGCACCGGGCCGTTCATGCTGCGGACGGCCCGTACGGGTGAAGCCATGGTGCTGCAGCGCAACCCGGAATACTGGGCCACGGACAGCAGCGGGGTGCGGCTTCCCTACCTCGATGGCATCCGCGTGACCTTCAGCCCCAACAAGGTGCACGAGACCGCCCAGTTCATGAACGGCAACCTCACGATCCTGGACAAGCCGCCCACGGGCGAAACCGATGTCCTGAAGGATTCCATAGGTGCCGATGGCAAACCCCGCTTCATCTATCGCTCCATCCCCTCCTTCTCGGTACAGTACTACGGATTCAATGGCACGAAGCCTCCGTTCAACGATCCACGTGTGCGGCGCGCCTTCGGCATGGCCATCGACCGGCGATCCCTGGTGGACAGCGTGCTCAGCGGTGCGGCCGTGGCCGCCCTGCACGGGCTGATCCCCCCCGGTGCTGCCGACTATCCTTACGACCGTGTACCGGGGGTGCCCTACGCGCCCGACAGCGCACGGCGCTTGCTGCGTGAAGCCGGATACCCCGACGGCCAAGGCCTACCGCCCCTCACCCTGCAGGTGAACAACGACGGATACCGCTACGTGGCCGTGGCGGAGGCCGTGCAGGAGATGCTGCATGAACAGCTCGGTGTGGCCGTGACCCTGAGCGTGCTGCCCGCCAGGCAGCATTACGCCCGCATCGAGGCCGGAGGAGCCGCCCTGTGGCGCGGTGGATGGATCGCAGACCATCCCGACCCTGCCAACTTCCTGTCCATGCTCTACGGCCAATATGCCGTTACGGACACTTCGCTTCCCTCGGGCTTCAATACCACGCGTTACAAGGATCCGGTCTTCGATCCGCTCTACACGGAGGCCGGCATCACCACCGGTGTGCGTGAGCGCATGGACCTCCTCGCTGCGGCTGAGGAACGCCTCATGCAGGACCTGCCCGTCATACCCCTGTACCACGAACGCAGCGTGCGGTTGATGCAGCCCTATGTGCGCGACCTCTTCCTGAATCCCATGGAGCTGCTGGACCTTACACGGGTCTGGTTCGATCCAGCGACACGTCCGGTACGCTGACCGGAGCGATCAGTTCGTACACCAACTGCTTGGCCAACGGCATGAAGGTCTCCACCCGCGGCAGGGTGACATCCGTTTCGAAAACGAAGGTGGCGGGGTTGGGCAACTGCCGGTGCGCCTTCACCAGCTCCGCCTTGATCCGCTCGTAGGATCGGCCCGGGCCCAAGGTGCACGTGGTGACATAGTGCGTCCGCACGCTGCGATACCGCAACAAGGCCGGTGTGCCATGGTACAGCGGCACCGCATAGGCATAGACCGATGCTTCACGGCCCTGGCAAAGGAGGATGTAGCCCTCCTGCGTGCTCAAGGGAAGCACCCCCACCGGTGCGAAGCGGATGCGCGCGCATAGTTCGTCACGCAGCTCACGTCCCAGGTCCAGCATCCGTTTGATGCCCGGCATGGAAAAGTCCAGCATCGCCTCCACATTGCTCCAAAGCCCATCGTCCACAAGCGGTGCATACAGAGGGGAGTTGCCTTCCGGATCGAAGCCGATCAGCCGTTTCGGCAACGCATCCCGGAGCCGCACCTGCTCCTCACGCAAAGCCAGCAACTGCTGGAGGCGCTGCTGCAGCTCGTCGAGATGGGGATACAGCTTGTGCTCCCGATAACGACCGTCCACCCGTTGCAGGTACGCCAGCACGCGGTAGCGGTCCAGTTCCTCATCGAACGCCATATGCACGAGGCGGTCCTTGTCGGGTCCGCTCCAGCTCAAGGTATCCATCGGTCGGGAAACGTGGTGTTCATAAAAAGGTTCCCTGTCGAAGCTTGTCCGCGGAGACCGGGAAGACCTTTGATCGTCCTATCCGAAAGCTACGAACGCCAATGAACAGCCGCGCAGTCCTCCTCCTCACGATCCTTCTGTTGTCCTTGAACGCTTGCGTGCCCGCACGCAAGTACGAGGAGGTGAACGCCCGGCTGAAGGCCGCCCAGGAAAGCGAAGCCGCCGCACTGGCCAAAGCGCAGCAGAACGAGGCCGCCATGAAGGAGCAGCAGGTGACCCTGGAGGACCTGCGCAGCCGCAAGGCCATGTTGGAACGCGATACCACCACCTTGGGTACCAGCCTACGCCACATGACCACCCAGTACGACAAGATCAACACGTTGAACAACGAGCTGCTGGACAAGTACAATGCGCTGCTGGCCGGCTCGGGCAGCGAGAACCGCAAGCTGCTCACCGATCTGGAGGCTACACGGCTGAAGCTCCAGAACAAGGAGGATTCGCTCGGGGCCTTGGCCCGTTCCCTGGCCGACCGCGAACAGAAGCTGGCCGAGCTGCAGGCCGAGCTCGAACGCAAGGATGCGGCCATGAAGAGCCTGAAGGACCGTGTGAGCAACGCCCTTACCGGCTTCGAGGGCAAGGGCCTTACCGTGACCCAGCGCGATGGCAAGATCTACGTGAGCCTCGACAACAAGCTGCTCTTCCCCAGCGGCAGTACCGCCGTGGACAACAAGGGCAAGGAAGCCCTGAGCAAACTGGCCAAGGCCATCGAGAACGAGAAGGACCTCGACATCCTCGTGGAAGGCCATACCGATACCGACAAGGTGCTGCCCGGGGCAGCCTACAAGGACAATTGGGACCTCAGTGTGTTGCGCGCGACCAGCGTGGTGCGCATCCTGCAGGAGAGCTCGAAGATCGACCCCCTCCGCATCACGGCCGGTGGCCGCGGTGAGTACGTGGCCGTGGACCCTGCCGACAAGGCCAAGAACCGACGCATCGAGGTGATCCTGGCACCCGACCTCAAGGGCCTGTACAATCTGGTGACGGATTGATGCACCATCTTCCGGAACGCACCAAGGGCCTTCCGGATCCCGCCGCTCACCTCACCAAGGTCACATGTCCGGTCAGTTTCTCGACCCGCCCATCGTCGGGCGTCACCACATAGTAGTACGTGCCATCGGGTGATCCTTGACCGGACCAGCCCTGGGCCAGCGAAGCCGTTGTGAAGACGGACTGCCCCCAGCGATTGAAGATCTCCAGCCGCGCCGAGCTGCCGTAGTAAACCACCGGTACGAAACGATCGTTGTGGCCATCACCGTTCGGGCTGAACACGTTCGGCATCTCGATCACATCCGGAAGCGTTACCCTTACGTAGCCGCCGATCGTATCGATACAACCGGCGGCGGTGGCCACCACCAGCATCACGGGATATTCACCCGGAACCTGGGGGAAGCTCGCCTGCACCGTCGGTGTGCTGGCGAACGGAGGATCGGCCACACCCAGGTCCCACCACCAAGCCACGATGTCGCCCTGCGAGGAGCCCGCATCCAGGAGCACATCCGGATGATCGATGTCCGTGGGCTCCGGAGAGGCGTCGATGAACCCCACCGGCATCGCATGCACGGTGACGGCATCCACCAGCAGGGTATCCCTGGAGCAGCCCAGCGCGTTGACCACCGACAGCAGCACATCGTAGGTGCCCGGGGTGTTGTAGATGTGGCTGAAGGCACTGTCGGTGCTCAACGTCCCATCGCCCAAGGTCCATTGCACGGTGGTACTGCCGGCGCTGGCATCGGCGAAGTCCACCTCCAAGGGCGCACATCCGGAGGCCGGAACGATGGACGGCATCGGCACGGGCCGGCTACCCGGGAGCACATGCCCCACGCCCATCAGGCATTCGCCATCCACCGTGGTGGCCATGCTGTAGGCACCACCACCAAGACCGGTCTGGGAGATGTCCAGCGTCAGACCCGTGGCGCCTGGAATCGCCACGCCTTCATGATACCACTGGTAGCCGGTGCCCTCTGCGGGCGGGAAAGCGCTGGCCTGTGCCGTACCCGCGCACAGCGTGCCGGTGGCGCTGACGGGGCTGAGCATCTGGTCGCCGGCCTCGGTCAGCAGCAGCTTGTCCACCATGAAATAGGCGTAGTACGTCCTGAAGTTCCCGTCCTCGTCCAGCACCGTATGGCTGGTGAACGTATCGGGCAGATCGCAGGCGGCACCGATCACCACGCTATGGATATCCTGTGTGGGCGTGAACGTGATGGAGACCTGGGTCCAGTCCTGCACCGATTGCACGGCCACCCGGCCCAGTTCGATCCATCCCGGTTGTTGCCCCATGCAACTCATGGTGGGTATGGGGAAGGATACACAGGCGTTGGGATACCCGAAGAGGGCCAACGGCAGGTCATCGGGGAACAGGATATCGACCAGGTCCTGATCCCCCGGCACCAGCTGGTTGTCGGTAACGCTGCCCGAGATCCACAGGGAGAGTGTGTAGGTGGTGCCCGCGAGCAGGGGATTGCTCGGTGCCGGAAACGTGAGGCAAGTACCCACGTACTCGAAGTAGTCCATGTCCTTGATGCTCTGGAATCCCACACAACCGTCGCCGTCCGGTAGCGGCTGGGGCACGAAGGAGGGCATGTATCCGCAGTTGTTGAAATGGTCCGAAGTGGCTTCGGTGGCCTGGCTCCAGCCGGTGGCACAGCTAAGCCAGGGCGGTGAGACGGGCGTGACGTATCCGTAGGGACAGCAGATCAGTTCCTCGAAGGAGTGGTTGCGGATGAAGCTGGGCAGCCCCTCGGCGGCAAGCAGGGAGGCGCAAGGACAAGCGGGGTCGTTGAGGTCGATGAGGCCGTTGCCATCATCGTCCACGCCGTTGTTGCACACCTCCTGCGCCAGGAGCACGCAGGGAAGCAGACCCAACAGGGCTGCTACGAAGGTCCGGTACATAGGAGATCGAGAGAGTTACGCCGACAGGAGAGTGTCGCAAGGTATTACACAGCATTCGGAACCGGTTGTGAGCGAACGAAGCCGACGGGGCCCCAAGGCCCATCCTGACGGAAGGGTCCTTAGGCGCCGGCCAGGGCATGGACCAAGGTGAAGAGACCGATCGCGAAGACCAAGCCCAACACGATACGCTGGAAGAGCGCTTGGGACACGTGGACCAGGATACGCTTGCCCACGTAGGATCCGATAACGCTCACAACAAGCAGCACGGGCAGGTACATCCATAGGCCAGCGTGCATGTAGCCTTGGTTCCAATACATCACCGACCGGCCGAGGTCCACCCCCATATCGATCCAGGCGGAGGTGGTGATGAAGACGCTCTTCTCCAGACCGAACGCCGCGAGCGTGGCCCCGCGTACCGCACCACCCGTACCCACCAGGCCAGCGATGAATCCCGAAGCCGAGCCTCCAGCGAAGGCGTTCGTGGCCGTGGCCGGAATACGCAATCGCGGCAATACGAGGAGGAACGCACTCATCAGGATCAGGGCGATCCCCAGCACCAGATCCATGACGTTGCCATCCATATGGACGGACAACCGCGCACCGAGGAGCACACCGAGGACCGCCGGCACACCCATCAGCAACAGCAACCGCTTGTCGAGGCCCTTACGGAACAGGGCGATCTTCGCGCCATTGCTGAACACATGGAGGAGGGCGGTGAGGCCGAGGGCTTGATCGAACGGGAGGAACCAGCCGGCCAAAGGCATCACCAGCATGGATGATCCGAACCCTCCTATGGTACCCAGCACCTCGGCCACCAGCAACAGGAGAAAGAAGATGGTCATCTACTGGGGATGGTACTACGACGCTTCCGACGCGTTCATCATTCTGCCCTGAACGTACACCGCGCCGGGGACATTCCCTCCAATTTCCTTCATGGCCATCCATGCGGGCCTTCCCGCACCTCGGTACAGGAGCGGCCGGGAACAGCACATGTCGCGGTGTCGCGATCGCATCTGCGAACCACCTCTTCCGGGAGTCACGCATGCCTGAGGAAGGTCAGTCGCATGACCAACGATCCTCAGGTGGTGGCCGCCCGGCGAGGATTTGCTTGGTACCATGAGCATCCGCGTCGGACTTCCCCACCCAGCAAAGATGATCGTACTCCGGGCCTTGCTCCTGTCCGGGGTCCTCTCATCGCTGTTGTACATCCTGATGAACATCGTGGTACCGATGCGATGGCCCGGGTACAGTCCGTTTGCGCACACGGTCAGCGAGCTGTCCGCCGTCGGTGCGCCCACACGTATGTCCTGGGTGTGGCCGAGCTTCCTCTACAGCGCGATGATCATCGCATTCGGACTGGGTGTTCGCTTGGCCGCATCGGGCCAGCGCAATGTCCGTTCGATCGGTGGGTTGTTGCTGACCTATGGTCTGGTCTGTTCCCTTTGGCCTTTGGCTCCCATGCACCAACGGGGCGTGCTGGCCGCTGGAGGTGCCACGCTGAGCGATACGCTGCATCTTGTTCTCGCCGGTATCACGGTGGTCCTCATGCTGGTCACCATGGGCCTCGGGGCCGCTTCCTTCGGCAGGAACTTCCGCCGCTACACCATCGGCAGCATGATCGTGCTGGCCGTGTTCGGTGCACTGACGTCGCTGGAGGCGGAGGATGTGAACAAGGATCTCGCCACCCCTTGGATCGGTCTGTGGGAGCGGATCAACATCGGTGTATTCCTGGTCTGGATCGTTGTATTGGCCGTTAACCTCTGGCCGGTCCGGGTCGGCCATAACGAATGATGGACGATGTTCCGGATCATCCTTTCCCTTCTTCTCCTGCTCCACGGCTGCATCCATCTGATCGGTTCCGTTCGCCGGCCCCGTGCCGCCGATGCAGCGACTACCCAGCGGCACCCGACCCGACCGGAGCGCGTGGCCTGGATGCTGACCACCCTGTTCCTACTCCTGGCCTCCGGCCAGCTCCTTCTCGAACGTGGCGTCTGGTGGATACCCGCCCTCGCGGGTGTGGTGCTCTCGCAAGGACTCATCCTGACGCGTTGGCGCGATGCGCGGTACGGCACGATCCTGAACGCACTGGTGCTGGCCGGTGCATCGGCGGGCGCGGCCATGTGGCATTTCCAAGGAACCTACAACGATGCGGTACATCACTCCCGGAAAGGCATCGGCACGGACCCGGCAAGGCGCATCACGGAAGCCGATCTCGAACACCTGCCCCCGCCCGTTCAACGTTACCTCCGCGCGTCGGGCGCCGTTGGAAGCACGCGGCCACGGCGCATGCGGATGCATTTCCAAGGGAGCATCCGTGCATTGGACGGACCGTGGATGCCGTTCACCTCCGTGCAGGAGAACACCTTCGAGCGGCCCACTCGACTCTTCTGGATGGATGCCACCATGAAGGGTGTGCCCGTACAAGGCTTCCATGCCTATGCCGATGGCAAGGCGTCCATGCGGATCAAAGCGCTCGGGCTGATCACGGTGCAGGATGTACATGGATCCGCGCTGGACACGGCCGAAACGGTGACCTACCTCAACGACCTCTGTCTGTTCGCACCCGCCGCGCTGATCGATGAGCGCATCACCTGGGTTCCGCTGGACGATCACAGCGCACAGGTCACGTTCGACAATGATGGACTGGTGGTGACCGCCCGTTTGCACTTCAATGCCCAGGATCTGTTGAGCGACTTCGAGTCCGACGACCGGTACTATCTGGCACCCGACGGAGCCCTCCTGCACCGCCACTTCCGTACGCCCGTGAAGCACCATGGCCGGATCGGCGGCGGGCTTCATCCCGAGGAGGCGGAAGCGGTGTGGACATTGGGGGATACTTCGTTCGTCTATGGCCGTTTCACGCTGCGGTCCATCACGTATGACAGCGACGAGGAGGGCGAATGATGCCTGTCCTCCGATACCACGCGACAAGTCGGCCGTCGAGCGCTCTCCTGACTTCCGTCAGCAACAAGCTGCACAGACACGGCGTCGCGGAGCAGCATGGAGATCATCCCGTTCGCGCCGCTGACGATCGTCAGTCCACGAGCGCTGCGGAGGCGGGTACTTTGGACCGATGGCGGCCTCCGGCACTTGGGACGATGTACGCGCAGTGCTGGCGGAGGCTGGTGGATTGGCGCGCTTCACCGGCCGCTTCCTTCGGGAGGCGCTCAGGCCGCGCTTCGAATGGAACGAACTGTTCCAGCACTCCTTGGTGAACGGCTATCTCTCGCTCCCCCTGGTGGGCATCACGGCGTTCATCATGGGCATCGTGCTCACGGTCCAGTCCAGGCCCACGCTGGTGCGCTTCGGCGCGGAGGCCATGTTGCCGGCGATGGTCGCCATCTCCGTGGTGCGCGAGATCGCGCCGGTGATCACGGCGCTGATCTGTGCGGGCAAGATCGGATCGAGCATGGGGGCCGAACTGGGATCGATGAAGGTGACCGAACAGATCGATGCCATGGAGGTCTCGGGCACCAATCCCTTCAGGTACCTGGCGGTCACCCGCATCTGGTCCACCGTGCTGATGCTACCGTTGCTGGTGGTGATGGCCGATGCCATCGCCATCTGGGCCTGCTTCATCGGTGTCAACATGCAGCGCAAGGTGAGCTGGACGCTCTTCCAGCAGCAGGTGCTCGATGCGGTGGTGTTCAGTGACGTGGTGCCCGCCCTGATCAAGTCGGTGTTCTTCGGGCTGGCCATCGGCGTGGTGGGTTGCTACAAGGGTTTCAGCACGGAAAAGGGCACGGCCGGTGTGGGCCGCGCGGCGCACTCCGCCGTGGTGACGGCCTCCCTGCTGGTCTTCCTGATCGATCTGATGGCCGTGCAGGTCACCGGCATGCTGGGCTTCAATTGATGCATGGCATGGAGCCTTACCCCGCACCCACCACACCGTCCGCCCCCTCCACGGAGCCTGTGATCGAGATCCGGGACCTGTGCATCGGTTTCGGCGGAAGACCCGTGCTGCGTGGATTCGACCTCACCGTATTCCGCGGCGAGAACGTGATGGTTCTGGGGCGTTCAGGTTCGGGCAAATCGGTGTTGATCAAATGCATCGTGGGCCTGTTGCGGCCCGACAGCGGGTCCATCCGCGTGCTGGGGCAGGATGTGCTTTCGTTGGATCCAGCTGCACTGGACCGGCTGCGGGTGCACATCGGCTTCCTTTTCCAGAGCAGTGCCCTCTACGACTCGATGACCGTGCGCGAGAACCTCCTGTTCCCGTTGCGCCGGCATGCGCTCGCCCGGAAGCCCGAAGAACGTGACGCGCGCGTGCACGAAGCCTTGGCCAACGTGGGCCTTGAACAGAGCGCCGACCTCTATCCCGCGGAACTTTCGGGTGGCATGCGCCGACGCATCGGGCTTGCACGCACGTTGGTGCTGGCGCCCGAGATCGTCCTGTACGACGAGCCCACCTCCGGCCTCGATCCCGTTACCGCACGTGAGATCGTGGAACTCATCCTGGGTCTCCAGCGCAA
>DASWWQ010000323.1:0-9313 GCA_036405935.1 Flavobacteriales bacterium | reverse complement strand
CACTTGGTAGCATACGAAGCCCGCTTGACGACCTGGACCTTTGAACGCAACGGGAGCTTTACCCTAAGGAATAGTGGTAAACTGACAGCGATAGGTGAAATAAACGTACCTGGTATTACAACCCACAGTTATGCGGCATTTTAAAAGACCGACAGTAATAAGAAAAATAAATCAATTCATCCGAACACTTTTACTCGGACAGGAACATTCCCAGCCAACAAATAAGCTGCGACCTGCATTTAAAAATCAATGGTTAAATGTTAAGCGTATTTGGAAAAATGAACATTACAACGACTTCGGTTTAGAACGAATTATTCGGCTGACACTTGCATTGTCACTTTTCGCTTTTCCAGGACTATATATCAGAGCATTTTTTGGAAAATTTGGACTACTAGGAAGAAAATTAGGAGTTGAACTCTATGTTTTAATAAAACTCATCTTGCCAATTTTATTCTTTAAGTTAGACTGGACGGACAATTTAGCTGTAGCTGTATTTTCTGGCACTATGGCTTTTGAGACAATTTTATATTTAGCGACTTTGATTTTTTTATCAAACGAATTTGCCAAGCCTATTTCTTACAGGCGTTCACTGACAACGCTGTTTATTAATTATATTGAGGTGTGCCTTAACTACGCAATAATATATTCATACTGCAGCTTCACAATTCCGAACTTCTTTAAGGAAAAACTCACTACAGATATTCAAGCAGTCTACTTCAGTTTTGCAACATCAGCGACAGTTGGTTACGGTGACATCGTTACAACAAATGCTTTCGGACAATATTTAGTGATTTCACAAATAATTTTATTTCTTGTTTTTGTTGCTTTGTTCATCAACTTCTTCGCTTCAAAAGTTCAGGACCCGACATATTATAACGCAAAACCAACTTATAGTGACAAATGGCAAAATCCGAAAAACAAACCAAATGCTGACAAGAAAAACGCCACATAACACGGGTTTTGCGTCAGGCGGGGTGACGTGCAAACTTGGAGCTTTGTGCTTCTATTCAAGTTCAGTGCTGGTTGACAGTTTTGTGCTCCGAAACCCGCCCGAACGCAAAGCCCGAAACCGTTGAACCCCATGCCGCGCAAAGCCGCGCCACGGTGTTCAACCTCGAATGACCACAGCGAATAGGGAGCACGCGACATCTGTGCGGTCCAGTATGCCCACCGCCGTTGACCTCTTTCTGCGGAACCTGGCCGAGAACATCCATGGGCGGATCGCGCGGACCATCGCAACTTCGTAGCCCACTGGATTCCCATGACCAAGCCTGATCCGCTCCCCACATCCGAACACGATGCGTATGTGGCTCCCGGCGCCATCGGTTCCCTCGCCGACGCGGTCACCAAGGCCCGGTTGAAAGCGACCAAGACCGGCGTTACCTTTTCGTCCGCCAAGCCGATGCCGGAAGAACTGGTCGAAAAGCTGGCCCGCGCGTCCCGTGAAGCGCACGGCCTGTGATCCGGGGCACGGGTCGATCGTACCGCGCAGCCATGAATTCCGCACAACGAACGTATTTCTCCGAGCACGGCCATCTCCACCTGAAAGGCGCCCTGACCAAGGCCCAGGTGAAGCCGATCGCGAAGTATGTGATGGATGAACTGGAGCGCTTGAAGGTCCGATCCTCCGGACTGAAGGAGATGCCCGCCTTCCAGCAGATCGGCAAGCTGTCCACACTGATCAAACGCGATGATCTGGAAGCCCGGCTGATCACCGCCGAACTCCGCGCGACCATCGCATCCTTGGGTGGAGCGAACCTGCGTTCCGGACCGGGCCAGTTCCTGATCTCCCTGCCCCAACAGGGCGAATGGAGTTTGCGCGGGCTGAACTGGCATGTGGACATCTCCTCGCCGGATCCCTCCCGACCCGCTGGCGTGCAGGCCTTCATCCTCCTGGACGACGTGGTACCCCAAGGTGGTGGCACGTTGGTCCTGGCCGGTTCGCACAAGCGCGCCACCTCCAAGGAACTCGGGCAACGCATCCGGACGATCCTGCGGGAAGAAACCGACCCGCGTAAGCCATTGGCCGAGTTGGGGCTGTCCATCGTGGAGCTATCCGGCAAGGCGGGTGATGTGCACCTCATGGACATGCGCCTGCTCCACACACCCGCGCTCAACGCCAGCAAGCAGCTGCGTCTGATGGCGACGATCCGGTACTATATCGGGTAGCGGACCGACACCTACGCGAACTGCCGCACGCTCAAGGCGATGATGTTGCAGCACTCCATCAACTGCTCCTCGGTGATCACCAAGGGCGGTGCGAAGCGGATGATGTCGCCGTGCGTGGGCTTCGCCAGCAGGCCGTTGTCGCGCAGCAACAGGCACAGTTCCCACGCGGTCCTCGGTGAGCCATCCGCGGCCGTGCGCGGCTCGATGATCACGGCGTTCAGCAGGCCCTTCCCGCGCACGAGCTTCACGTACGCATAGGTATCCACCAGCTTCTGCATCTCGCTGCGGAAGAGCTGGCCGAGTCGCTCGGCGTTCTCCGCCAGTTTCTCCTCCTTGACGATGTCCAGCGCTTCCATGGCCAGACGAGCGGCCATCGGGTTGCCACCGAAGGTGCTGCCGTGGCTTCCGGGACTGAAGACGTCCATCACCGCGTCGTCGGCCAGCACCAGGCTCACCGGGTACATGCCACCGCTCACCGCCTTGCCGAGGATCACCACGTCGGGGCGCTCGCCACTATGGTCGCTGCACAGCATTCGGCCCGTGCGCGCGATGCCGGTCTGCACCTCATCGGCCATGAGCAGCACGTTCTTCGCCTTGCAGGCCCGGATGGCCTTGCCCAGATAGTCCGCATCGGGTACGAACACGCCGGCCTCACCCTGGATGGGTTCCACTAGGAAGGCGCAGACCGTGGGATCCTCCAACGCCCGCTCCAGCGCGGGGATGTCGTTGTAGGGGATCACCGTGAAGCCGGGGGTGTACGGACCGAACCGCGTGTTGCTGTCGGGATCCGTGCTGGCGCTGATGATGGTGATGGTACGCCCGTGGAAGTTGCCGGCGCAGACGATCACCTTGGCCTGGTCCTTCGCGATGCCCTTCTTCTCATAGCCCCAGCGCCGCGCCATCTTGATCGCGGTCTCCACGGCCTCGGCGCCGGTGTTCATCGGCAGCATCTTGTCGTATCCGAAGGTGCGGCATACGTACTCGGCATAGGTGCCGAGCTTGCTGTTGAAGAAGGCGCGTGAGGTCAGCGTGATCTCCCCGGCCTGCTCCTGCATGGCCTTCACCAGGCGCGGGTGGCAATGCCCTTGGTTCACGGCGCTGTAGGCGCTCAGGAAGTCGTAATAGCGTTTGCCCTCGACGTCCCATACGAACACCCCTTTGCCCCGATCCAGCACCACGGGAAGCGGGTGATAGTTGTGTGCTCCGTACTTCTCTTCGAGGGCGATGGCGCGCTGGGTCCTGCTCTGGGTGGCCGAGGTCACTTGCATGGAAATGTCATCGTTGTGAGGGCCCGCGAAGTTAGGCCTTGCACCCGGGGCGATTTTTCACCACAGAGGCACGGAGGCACAGAGGGCACGGCGTGTCTGATCCGATAGGATCGAGATGGTGCATGTTCTCGATCAAGCTCGAGGTCCTTGGCCGCCATCATTCTCCCTGAGCAACTCTGTGTCTCCGTGCCTCTGTGGTGAGAACATCTCCAGCGACCGAACTTCGCCCCATGCAACTGGACCGCACCTTCTGGAACGACCTCTACGCCAACGGCGATACCGGCTGGGACCTCGGTGGCCCCTCCACCCCGCTGCGCGAGTACCTCGATCAGTTGAAGGACAAGGATCTGCGTATCCTCATCCCCGGCGGGGGGCGTTCCTACGAGGCCGAGCACGCGCACCGCAAGGGTTTCCGGAACGTGTTCGTGATCGACCTCACCGATGCGCCGCTGAAGGACCTGCTGAAGCGCTGTCCCGACTTCCCTCAGGACCACTTCCTCGTCGGCGATTTCTTCACGCATGAAGGCGCTTACGACCGCATCCTCGAACAGACCTTCTTCTGCGCATTGGACCCCGGGCTGCGTCCGCGCTACGTGGAGCACATGCATGGACTGCTGAAGCCCGGAGGACGTTTGGTCGGCGTGCTGTTCAACGATGCACTGAACACCGACCGTCCGCCCTTCGGTGGATCCAAGGAGGTCTACCTGCCCTTGTTCAGCAAGCATTTCCCCGAAGTGTCGCTCGCCCCGTGCTACAATTCGATCAAGCCACGCGATGGCCGCGAGCTCTGGCTGCGCGCGGTGAAGCCGGTAGGTCCCGCCGGAACGGATGAAGCGAGCTATACGCCGATCGACTGCAACCTCTACGACCATTACGAGGCCGCAGCCACTTTGCGCACCCCGATGCGGCTGACCACTTCGGACGGTGCGGTGCACCTGGGCATCATCACCGACCTCTTCGTGCAGGAGAAGGTCGAATATGCCCGGTTGGACAACGGCACCACCCTCCGGCTGGACCTCATCACCCGCTTGGAGAAGGCGGAAGGCTAGCCGATCGTTCACATCCGTGCGGGCATCCCGATGAAGGGACACAACCCGAACCGATGCGCCCTTCCATTCCCTATCTGCTGCCCTTCCTGCTCGCGTTGACGTCCTGTTCCGAACAGGGCACCAACAGCGCCAACGCCCAGACCAACGGCGCCAAGCCCGGCGGCGACTGGATCGAGGGAAAGGACTACACCGTGCTGGAACGTGTCCGCTTCATGGACAACACCGGTTTCCAACAGCCCGCGGAGGCCTTCAGCGTGCTGGTACCCAAAGGCTGGAAGCACGACGGCGGCATCCTCTGGAAGAGCCTGCAGGAATGCCGGGCGGAAATGGTATCGGCCCGTTGGGAAGTGGCCTCCCCGGACCGGACGATCACCTTCCGCAGCCTGCCCTCCCACACGTGGCAATGGGCTTCCGACGGCCTGATGATGCAGAACATGCAGATGCAGGCTGCGCGAGGCGGGTGCGGGGTGGGCCCCGACATGACCGCGGAGCAATACCTGCGCGAGGTACTGTTGAAGGAACTGGGCGGTGCCACCATCACCGAAGTGGAGCCCAACCGGGAGGCGGAGCAGGAACTGGCGCAGCAAGCGTCGGCCTTCCAGGCCAACGCCGGACGCTACGGCGGATCCACGGATGTACGCCCGAGCGCCGTCACCGCACGAGTGAAGTGGGGCGACGGCACCGAAGGGATCATGCTCTGCTCCGTCCGTTGCATCACCACCACCATGCAGAACGCCTACACCGGCGAATACCAGCAACTGGGCATGAACACGGCCACCGAACGCTCCTGGGTGCGTTTCCCGGCCGCGCGACGAGCGGAGGCCGAGACCTTCCTGGCCAACCTCAAGAGCAGCATCCGCACCAATCCCGCGTGGAAGGAGGCCGTGGAGAACTACTTCGCCGAGTTGGGCCGCCAGCAGGACCGGGAGCACCACATCCGGATGGCCGCCATCGACCAGCAGACGCGCAACATGACCGCGGCCCACAACCAGCGTATGGCCGACATCCAGGCCCAAGGCGCCGCCAACACCCAACGCCATAACGAACGCATGGCGAACATGGACAACAGCATGCGTAGCTGGGAACAACAGCAGGCCTCCCAGGACCGTCAGCACACGCGCTTCGTGCAGACCATCCGCGAAGTGGAGACCTGGCAGGGGTCCGGCGGTGCCGTGGAGCTCTCCTCGGGCTACGACCAGGCCTGGAGCCGCGGCGATGGCACCTACATCCTCAGCAACAAGCCCGGCTTCGATCCCAGCTCCGCCTTCCAGGACCAGAACTGGACGGAAATGAAACGGGCCGACCCCTAGCGTGATCGCCCTTTGCGAACTTTGCGGCCTGATCCCCAAGCCCATGCGCCCCTTCCTGCTGCTCGCCGTACTGGCCTGCACCGCCCTCCAAGCCCAGACCCTCACCGAGAACTACATCGAACTGAGCATCACCGATACCATCCCCATGCGCGTGAAACGCATCGCCTACGATTTCACGCCCCAAGCGGTGGAAGCCTCGGCCGATGCCGTTTACGAGGACAGCGAGGACTGGGAGAAGGTGCAGAAGAAACTGGAGAAGGAGGCCAAGGAGAAACAGGAACAACTGCTGAAGGACCTGACCAAGGAAGGCTTCAAGGCCACGGTTTCCACCGGCACCGACATCGGCTACAACATCAGCAGTTATGAGGACGCCAGCACGCAGAACGCCGTGCACGTGGAGATGACCTCCGAAAGCGAGCTGAAGCGCCTCGTGGCGTACCTGCGCGCCAACCAGAAGGGCGATGGCTCGGTGAGCGCGTGGGAATACGAAGCCAGCGGCGAGAACGAGGTCCAGCTCATGGAACGTCTCTTCGCGAAGGCCTCTGCCCAAGCCGGAACGGTGGCCCGGTTGGGTGGGCGCAAGCTCGGTAAGCTGATCAGTGCCCACGGCCCGGAAGCGAACGAAGGGCATTGGCTCACCGAACTGATCGGTGAAGTGGGTCGCGCGGCCATGATGAAAGGAGCATTGGCCGAGATGCCGGGCCTCTTTTCCGGACGCGAGAAGACCCTGATCTTCCGCTTCGCGCTGCTGGACTGACCTGGTATCACGGTCATCCTGCCGGTGATGTTCCAGCAGCGGGCAGGATGCCGATGACACGTTGCCCCTTCCGCCCGATCTTCGGTGCCTGAGGTGACGAGCTCCGGGTCGCTGCTGTGGCGCGGTCGTTGCTTCCTCTCCCGACACCTTGTCCGCGCCGCCACACCATAGCCCTGTACCCCCGGTACCGCGCCGCAAACGGCGTTGGCCGAAAGTGCTGCTGTGGGTGGTGCTTCTCCCGCCGTTGCTGGTGGCGCTGGTGGCCGTTTCCTTGTACCTGCCCCCGGTGCAGAACCTGCTGCGCGGCAAGGCGATCACCTTCCTGGAGGGGAAGATCGGCACACCGGTGGGTATCGAACGCATCACCCTGCGCTATCCCTTGGGCATCGGCCTGCATGGCGTTTACCTGCCGGACCAACAAGGGGATACCCTGCTCTACTTGGGCCACCTCCAGGCCCGGGTGTCCCCCGCAGGCTTGCTGAACAAGGAGATCTCCATCGGCACCATCGTGCTCGGTGGGGTCCGCGCCAACATCCGACAAGGTGCCGATAGCACCTTCAATTTCGACCATATCCTCGCGGCCTTCGCCAGTACCGATACCACCCCATCGGATACCAGCGGCGCGTGGACCTTCGCTATCGGCGGACTGGAACTGGAGGACATCGATCTCCAGTTGGCCTTGGCCCCGAGCGGACTGGAAATGGACCTCTTCGTGGGGGAACTGGACCTTGAGCTGGAGCGCATCGATCCAGCCTCGCTCCTATTCGCCGCGAAGTCCCTCGCCATCGCCGACACCCGGATCGCCCTGCGCACCGCACCCGGACCTGAAGTGCCCGACACCTACCCCCGACTGGAGAACCCCACGGCAGGGTTGGCCATCACGCTGGAGGAGCTGGAACTGGACAACGTCTCGTTCACCTTGGTGGACAAGGTGCGGCGCGATAGCCTGTGGCTGGAGGTACCGGCGGCGGCGATCGCCGTGCGTCGGCTCGACCTTTCCGAACAGTTGTTCCACCTGGATCAAATGACCTTGGAAGCTCCTCGCTTCGGAATGGTATCCCATCCGGACACCGCTCGAAGCACGAGCACCGCCGAACCCGCATGGCTGGGACAGCACGATGGCTTCCGTTTCTGGCTGCGCGACCGGAACATCACCGTGGATGAGCTGGACATCACCGGGGCGGATCTCGCCATGCATGGATCGGTGGTTGCGGAGCCGGCGCATCTTTTCGACCCCGCGCACCTGGTGCTTTCCGATGTGCAGGTGAAGGCCGAAGGCATCGCCCTGAACAATGAGCGGATCGCTGCGCATCTGCAGGAAGTGTCCGCCGAAAGCGACGGGCATCACTTCACCATCGCCCTGGAACTGGAGGCACGGGCCGATGCCCTACGGATCGAGAAGGGTCAACTGACCGCGGACGGCCAACGGGTCGACCTCGCGCTCTCCGCACACCCGGCCGACCTGGAGGCCGCCTTCCGTTCCCCGCGCACCGTGCCCTTGCGCGCTGAGCTGCGCGCGGCGATCGATCCCAAGGCCTGGTCGCCGCTGTTGAAGGACCTGGGGCTCGATCTCGCCGGAACCGAGCATATCACCGAGGTATTGGACACCGAACTGCGCTATGCCGGATCATTGTCCGAAGCGGATTCCGTAGGGCTCGACCTGAACGGCGATCAAGGTTCCCGGATCGCCTTGCTCGCCTCCGCCCAGGACGTGGCCCGCTTACCCCAAGGCCCGTTCATGATCGACCTGAAGGAGGTCCGCATGGGCCAAGCCCTGCGCGCGATGATGCACGCGTATGCGCCTGCCGGCATCCCGTTGCCCAACACACTGGCCGGTCATCTCTACGCCAGCGGCGATGGACGGTCGATCACCAGCGACCTGCACCTGAAGAGCGACCTGGGCAAGATCAAGGGGCATATCGAAGCGCAAGGCCTCACGGAGAAAATTCCCGATGCCGCACAAGTGGAACTCGACCTCACGGACATCCGGGTCGACCGCTTGACCAACGATACCATCATCGGTTCGGTGGACCTGCGGCTCACCGGCAGCGCCGAGCACCTGAACACCCCGGATCGGCGCAGCGGCCACGTGGAGGTGGTCCCCTCCGAGCTTCGGTACAACGGGCATGATCTCAGCAGCTTGCGGATCAACACCACCGTGCACGGCGACTCCTTGCACGGCCTGATCACCTTGTCCGCCGAACCCTTGGCGCTGCAACTGAACGCCCAAGCGCACTGGCCCGCCGATGATAGTCTCTCCGCCTTGGTGGACCTGCGTGTGGCCCGGGGGCGATTGCAGGAGCTCGGCTTCCTCACCTATCCCTTGGACGTCCGCGGCGACCTGAAGGGAAGTGCCACCATCACGACGCAGGGCACGGGGCGTTATTCGCTCATCGGCGACGGACTCACGCTCTCCAATGTGAAGAAGTCCTTCACCTTCCGTGAATTCGACGCCTTGGGCCTGTACTCCACCGATTCCACCTCCGTGGTGCTCCAGAGCGATGGACTGGAACTGGAATACCGCACCAATGTGGCGTTGGACAGTCTGGTGCCGAGCGCACAGGAGAAACTGGCCAGCTTCTTCTCGGTGGACAGCAGCTTCACGCCCCCGCCCGGCAAGCGCATGGACCTCCGGCTGGCCATCCCCAATAGTGCCTGGCTCACCGGGTTGGCCGTGCCCGACCTGGAGGTGATCGAGCTCGAGGAATTCACCGGTACGTACGACAGCGATGCGGACCGGCTCGATATCGGGATCGACCT
>DASWWQ010000322.1:0-13537 GCA_036405935.1 Flavobacteriales bacterium | reverse complement strand
CGGGTCGCACCAGCATCCACCTGCCGATGAACGGCACGACCGGCACCGTGGGCATCGGTCTCGGTGATCTTCCCCGAGGAACGTACCTGGTCACCGCACTTATGGACGATGGTTCGCAACAGCAGGTGCGCGTGGTGAAACGCTGAGGGATCGGTCCGGACTGCGGTGCGAGCCGTTCCTATTCTACCGGACCACGGTGACGGTACCGCTGGCTTCGCGCTCTTCACGCTGCGCGCCGTTCCAGAAGGCGTATTGCACGCGATACACATAGACATCGTTCGGTAGGGCGGAGGCCGCACCGGACCAGGACTGCTCGGGATCCTCGGTACTGAAGGCCACCAGACCCCAACGATCGAAGACCGTGAGCCGGAAGTCGTCCAAGGTGCAGGAATGCCCCGCCTTCCAAGTGTCGTTGAGGCCATCCCCGTCGGGGGTGAAGGCATTGGGCAGGAAGAGCCGGCAATGACAGTTCTCCAGCACCACGCTCACGGTGTCTTCGTACCGGCAGCCGAGCGTATCGAAGGCGATCACGCTGTAGACGCCATCCGCATCCACGGTGATGGTGTTCTCCGTTCCCATCGTGCTCCAGAAGACATCGGCCAGGTCCATCGGAACATGGAGTTCCACCGGTGCATCCGAACAGCCGCGAAGCTGGTCCGGAAGCAGATCGCGATCGCCCGTTCCGCTCACGGTGAATGCATCCGTGATGGTATCGCAAGTGGTCCGCACCGTAACGGAGTACTCCCCGGGGGCCGTGATCGCCCCACGTTCTCCCGTTGCGCCATGGCTCCACACCACGGTGGCCGGATCGAACAACGAGCCCTGTGGTCCGAGGTCGATCCACAGCGTATCGGAGCATTGGATGGTGGTGTCCTGTAGGCCGAGCGGATCCAGCGGGTCGATCGGCCGGGCACCGGTGTCCCAATCGTTCGGCAGCCCCCACATACTGGATCCCGCGGAGAGCGTGATCAGCTCCGGTATGAATCCGCACGCTGCACCGGCCTGTTCGGGAGCGGTGATGCCCGCTATACCATCATCCAGGAGGATGGCCACCAACATGGATCCATCCGGAGCGCTTTGCACGAGTCCGAGTTCAGGGAGGTCCTGGGTCACCATGAATTCCGAACCGGCCACGTCGGTGGCGGTCATGTCGTACTGGCGGATCAGGCCTTGTCCGGGAAAGCCCAGCGGCGCGAATTGGGTCTGGTACAACTTGCTGCCTTGGGCGGAGAAGGCCAAGCCGTAGCCGCGGACATCCGTTCCCGGACCGCCATGCGTGATCGCGATGCCATCACCCACTTGGCCCGTGGTGTCGTTGAAGTGCAGGATGTCGAGGAAGCTCATCCCGTTGATGTTGCCATCCTGCACCGTGGCCCACGTGGAGGCGATGGTGGAGCCGTCGGGACTGATGTCCATGGCACCGACAGAGGCGTAGAGGGGTATGGCGGCATCGGGTCCGGGGAGGAACTGCATCACGCGACCGGCCGGCGAGATCACCGGTCCTTGCACACCCGAGCAACCCACCAGGAAGGCCGCGTAGCGATCGCTGTTCCATTCATGTGCCACCACCCAGACATCGCGACCGTTGGCATGGCGGGTGGCCGTGAGCTTCTCGGTGACGTTGTCGAAGAGCACGATGTTCTTGTCGGTGACCGCGCCCAGGCCGTTGTTCAACGTCATATCCACCACGGAGTAGGCCAATCCGGTGATGCCCAAGGGGGAGAAGGCACCCACCATGGCGGGTGTGGTGAAGATGTAGTAGCGGTCCGGATCGTCGGGGAAGGGTACCGCCAAAGCGGACTGGGTGGAGGAGAAGGAGCCCGAAAGGCCGAAGCCGTTGGGCATCTGGTTGCCGTTGCGGTCGATCACCACCTCGCCGTTGGTGAAGAAAAGCGGTTGACCATCGGCGTCGCACTGGCTGGCACAGCCCTCCTCGGTGAAAAGCGCCCCGCTGGGCGTGGTGATGGTGCCGTTCTCGAAGACGATGGAACCGCCGAAGCCGAAGAACCAAGAACCGTTCTGCGCGGTGAGGGCACCACTGAAAAGCAAGGGGAGCCAGGCGAGGAGGTTGCGCATCGGACAGAGGACGAGGGACGATCACCCCGGGTTGCTCTCCGGGGCCGCGGCACAGGCAACGGCAGTGCGGAAAGGAGAGGCGGTCCCCTTCCTCCTTCGTTCCGGCAAAGCTGGGTGGCGGAACCGGAGGGATCCCCAGCTTCCGCGGCATCGGGCCGCTGCATCCTGGGCAGGGGGATAACTTCGCGGTTCCGCAGAAGACCTACTCGGAATGCCACGCATCTATTTCGACAACGCCGCCACCACACCCCTCGATCCCGAAGTGATCGAGGCCATGATGCCCTACCTCACCGACCACCACGGAAACCCCAGTGCGGTGCATGGCTTCGGCCGTACGGCACGCGCGGGCATCGAGCAGGCCCGGCGCAAGGTGGCCGAACTGCTCCACTGCACGCCGGGCGAGATCGTCTTCACCAGCGGCGGCACCGAGGCCGACAACATGGCTTTGGTCGGTGCCGTCCGTGATCTGGGTGTCCAGCATATCATCTCCTCACCGGTGGAGCACCACGCGGTGGAATACACCGTGCATGCCCTTGGCCATGCCGGAGCGCAGATCCACTGGTTGCGCCTGCAAGCCGATGGTTGTCCGGACCTGAAGCATCTGGAGGAACTCCTGGCCACGCATCCGAAGGCTCTGGTCTCGCTGATGCACGCGAACAACGAACTCGGCACGCGCATCGACCTGCAACGGGTGGGCGACCTCTGCCGGAAGTACAACGCCCTCTTCCACAGCGATACCGTGCAGACGATGGGGCACTATCGGTTCGACCTGTCCACCTTGCCGGTGGACTTCATCACGGCCAGCGCCCACAAGTTCCATGGCCCCAAAGGCATCGGCTTCCTCTACATGCGCAACGGGGCCAACCTGAAGCCCATCCTGCTCGGCGGCTCGCAGGAGCGCAACATGCGCGCAGGTACGGAGAACATCTACGGCATCGTGGGGCTGGCCAAGGCGCTGGAAGTGGCCTATCGCGACCTCGACGAACATGTTCGGCACGTCCGCGGCCTGAAGGAACGGATGAAGCGCAAGCTGCTGGAGCACTGTCCGGGCATCAGCTTCAACGGCGATTGCGGGGAGGAGAGCCTGTACACGGTGCTCAGCGTGAACTTCCCCGAGGATGGCCGCAGCGAGATGCTGCTGTACAACCTGGACATCGAAGGCATCGCCTGCAGCGGAGGAAGTGCCTGCAGCAGCGGCAGCAACAAGGGAAGCCACGTGATGGCCGCGCTTTACCCGGACCAAACGGGCGCCAACATCCGTTTCTCCTTCAGCAAGTTCAACACGGACGCTGAAGTGGACCGAACGGTTGAAGTCCTGAAGCGCGTCCTGAACCTGGTCGAGGCCAAGGCTTCGTAACGGAGGAGGGTATTCCAGGGCTCCTGATCGTTCCTGTTGAGAGGTGATCCCAACCCTCGGGATGTGGTCCACGTATGAACGGGACGGTCGGCGATCGACCTTATCTTCGTTCAACCTGCTCGGAAAAGAAGTGCCATTGCTCACCGGTCTTTTGCTTTCCGGACTGCTCGCCGCAGCCCCGGTATCCTCGCTTGCGGTGGAAGCCACGGCAGTGGAGGCCAATACCGTGTATGCCGAATGCGGCCTCCAAGGCGTGATGAGCGCCGAGGCCTTCCGCAAGGCCTACCTGAGCATGGGTCCGGCCCGCACCGGAGCCAAGGTGCTCGCCGTGGCGGACATGACCCGGCCCAGCACCGAGAAACGCCTGTTCATCATCGACCTCCAGAACAAGCGGTTGTTGCTGAACACCTGGGTGGCGCATGGCCGTAACAGCGGTGACCTGAACTGCGAGAAGGTGAGCAACCGCGTGGGTTCGCTCCAGACCAGCAAAGGCCTCTACCGCGTAGGGGAGAAGATCATCAGCCCCAAGCACGGGGATGCGTTGCTGCTGCACGGTCTCAACCGCGGGGTGAACGACAAGGCCCTCGAGCGGGAGATCATCATCCACGGTGCGGACTACGTCAGCCAGTCCTTCATCGCCGAACATGGCCGCTGTGGTCGCAGCTTCGGCTGCCCGGCGGTACCCCGCGACCAGATGGGCCGCGTGATCGACCTGTTGGCGAACGGCGGCCTGCTGTACGTTTACGCCCGCTAAGCCGCCCGTGCCGCGAGGCCGGTGCCCACATCCCCGCACATGCCCGTTCGTTCCGCATCGGTACTGGCCGTCCTTCTCCTCCTGCTTTCCTCCTGCACCAGCGAACAGCGGAAGTCGCGCACCAAGGCCGAAAAGGCACAGGCCATCACCGAGGTCTTCGAGACCAAGGTGGAATACACGGTGCACCATCTGGACAGCAATGCGGTGATCGGCTTCATCGCCGAACATCCGGCTTCGTTGGAGGACTCGGCGGCGATCACGGATTTCTACAAGCGCCGCGCCTACCAGTACGCTTGGTTCGTCAACGATTCGCTCTCGGCCGCCGCACGCAATCTCCTGGGCCTGATGAGCAGCACGGACTCCATCCTAGGCACCGGACCGGAAGATCCCCACCGCGTGCATGAACTGGTCACCGGCCTGATGATTGGCGACACCATGCCCCTGACGCCCGAACGGATGCGCAATGCGGAACTCGCCCTTACCGCGCAGTACTTCCTCTTCGCCCGCAGCCACTACGGCGGCTTCATCCGGAAGGACGTACGCGACCTGGACTGGTTCATCCCCCGGAAGAAGAAGAACTACGACCAGCTGCTGGATTCGCTGGCCAACGGGCGCATGGACCTGTCGCCGATCGAACCGGTGCACCCGCAGTACGGCGCGTTGAAGGCCCAGTTGAAGAAGTACTACCAGCTCGATACGCTGGCCGCTTGGGACCGCCTGTCCTTGGGCGATCGCAGGAAGCTGGAACCGGGCGACACGGCCAGCTTCGTTCCCGAACTGCGCCAACGCCTGATGTTGATGGGGGATCTGGTGAGCGAAGGCGATACCGTGCGCATGGCCTCGATGGTCTATGACAGCACGCTGGTGCATGCGGTGGAGCGGTTCCAGACCCGTCACGGGTTGCATCCCGACGGCATCATCGGCAATGGGGTGATGCGCATGCTCAACATCACGCCCGGCGAACGCATCCGGACCCTGCTGGTGAACATGGAACGGTTGCGCTGGGTGCCCGAACAGTATCCGCCGGACCTGCTGCTGGTGAACATCCCGGAATACCGGCTGCACATCTTCGAGCAGGGAAAGGAGGCTTGGAGCATGGATGTGGTGGTGGGCGCCGATGCCACCCGTACGGTGATCTTCAGCGATACGCTCAGCCGCATCGTCTTCAGTCCCTATTGGGGAGTACCCACGAGCATCGTGCAGAACGAAGTGCTCCCGGCGATGAAGAAGGATCCGAACTACCTGTCCAAAAAGGGCATGGAGCGGATCGGCGGCAGCGATGCCAACCCCTTGATCCGCCAGAAACCGGGGGCCGGCAATGCCTTGGGGCGGGTGAAGTTCCTGTTTCCGAACAGCTACAGCATCTATTTCCACGACACGCCGAGCAAGGGGGCCTTCGCCCGCGAGAGCCGCGCCTTCAGTCACGGTTGCATCCGACTGAGCAAACCCCAGGACCTCGCCGACTACCTGCTGCGCAACGACAGCACCTGGACGCCGGAGAAGATCAAGAAGGCCATGTTCGGCGAGAAGGAGATCACCGTGAACCTGCCCAAGGCCGAACGCCGGCCGGTGATGATCGGCTATTTCACCGCTTGGGTGGACAACGGTCAGTTGAACTTCCGGGACGACGTGTACGGCAACGATGCCAAGCTTGCCGCGGAACTCTTCGTGACCGGCGAGGAACCGGTGGCTGTTCGGTAACGGGCAGGATGCTCGCCTGGCGGCTGGCCTTCTGCTTTTTCAACCACGGATGAACACCGATGGACGCAGATAGTACGGCTCAAATCCGTGTTCATCCGTGTGTATCTGTGGTTCGATCTCCTTCAGTGCATCGCTGACACCAAGCGGTCCAGCAGTACATCCACCTCGCTTTCCACGATCACGCGGGTCTCCCCGTGCAGGAATCCATCGTGTTCCATACGTTGGAACTGGGCCAGCAGGTGATCATAGAAGCCGTTCACGTTCAGCAGTCCGATGGGTTGGCGATGGAGATCGAGCTGGCGCCACGTGAGGAGTTCGAAGATCTCGTCCATGGTGCCGAAGCCACCCGGCAGGGCCATCACGGCGTGGCTCAACCGGTGCATGCGCATCTTCCGCTCGTGCATGGTCTTCACCAGGATCAGCTGGGACACGGTGGTGTGCGCCTGTTCGGCCTTCTGCATGAAGTCGGGGATCACCCCGATCACCTCACCACCCACGCTGAGCGCGGCATCGGCCACCAGCCCCATCAGGCCCACATGACCACCACCGTACACCACGCCCATACCGCGCTGTGCGATGGAGATGCCGGTGGCGGTAGCGGCCTCCCGGATCACCGGGTCGTTCCCCAGCGAAGCTCCGCAGAAAACGGCGATACGTTGCATGGCTGCCAAGGTAGGCGGCGTGATGTGCCCCTTGGCACTCTTCCCGGAGCGGGTGTGGGAAACCGGGCATTCCGCCCCGGTGAAGGCCTCTCTCCAAGGCTAACTTCGCACCTCATGTTGAACGAAGAGACCAAGCAGCGACTGAAGGAGCGTTTAGAGAGCGTGCACGAGTGGCCTTCGCTCTACATGTTCAAGATGATCCTCGAACCGGAGAAGGAGCGATTGGAGAAGGTGCTCGCGCTGTTCCCTCCGGAGTCCGAGGTGCTACGCAAGTACAGCGAAGGCGGCAAATACCTCAGCGTCACCGTGCGCGAGGTGATGTTGAACGCCGATGACGTGGTGGAACGCTACGATCGGGCTTCGGAGATCCCCGGTGTCATCGTGCTCTGATCCATGATCATACCCGACAAGATCCGCATCGGTCTGCTCATCAGCCTGAGCCTGCTGTTGCTCGCGGTGGCCTACCGCCGCTTCCGCCGTCATGTGATCGCCAAGCACATGCCGGTGAAACAGCATGCCGAGCTGCTCGACCTCACGGTGGCCTACCATCCCACGCGTTTGCGTGCGGAGATCATGGTACCCGAACCGCAGGAGCTGGTACCCACGATGCTCGATGGCGGCCATGTCCTGGAGCATACCTGGAACACGATCCACCTGAAGCCCGGCCAGCATGTGGTGGAATTCCCACTGGGTGAAGGTCGGAGCGGTGAGCACTACTTCCACCTTGCTTCGCACAGCCAATCCACGGTGCGCAAATTCACGGTACGTGCCGCATGAGAGGGGTCGCCGGGCTGGTATGCATCGTTGGGGTCCTGGGGCTGCAGGCGCAGTCCAAGCTGGAACCGCATTTCTCCTTGCAGGGTTCCTTGGGCCTGCCGGTGGCCTTGTCCAACCCCGTGTTCGAGACCCTCACGGAAGTGCAGGGGCAGTTCGATCTCTGCGCCCAGATGCCCCTCGTCGATGGCCTCGGTTTCGGGGCCGGAGTGAAGGGAAGCTGGTTCAGTCTGGAGGAGCGGTCCCTTTCCCAGACCCCGACCAGTGGAGATGTCCAGCGGTTGGCCTTCTACGCCAAGGTGCAACTGGAGCGGTATATCGGTGGGCGTACCTACTACGAAGTGAACGGCAAGGTGGGTTCCTCCACGTGGGACTGGAACTGCCGCACCTGCACGGACAACCTTCGCCAGACGGACCTGCATTGGAGCCTGGGCGGTGGATTGTTCCTGCACGCCACGGACAACCTGGCGTTCGGCCTTACGGCGGCCTACGAAGCCGATGCCGCATCCTTCGGTCCCGAGGTCATCGGCCTCAACGAATTTCCCGGTAGGACCGAGCGCGGTGGCCCTTATCGCTTCTTCGTGGTGGGCCTCGCGTTCAGCACCCGTTTCCTGCCCACCGCCAGCGAAGGCATGTGGTGAAGCGCGATGGACCTGCTGGCACTCGACTTCGAAACAGCGGCGGCGCAGTGGGACAGCCCCTGTGAACTGGGGATCACGGTGGTGCGCGCGGGGCGGGTGGAAGCGGTGCACAACTGGCTCATCAAGCCGCGGTGCTGGCCGTACTTCTCGCCTTGGAACGTGGCCGTCCATGGCATCCGGCCTACGGACGTGGCCCAAGCGCCGGCCTTCGATGTGCTGTGGCGGAGCGAAGTGCTTCCCTTGATCGAAGGGGCCACGGTGGTGGCGCACAACGCGAGCTTCGACATGGGCGTGTTGCGCGGAACCTTGGCCAGCTACGGATTACCGCATCCGCAGTTCCGCTACTTCTGTAGCGTCAGTATGGCGAAGAAGGCCTGGCCGGGGATGCCCAGGTTCGATCTGAAGACGCTGTGCTCGCGCAACGGGATCCCTTTGCACCACCATCGTGCCGGGCATGACAGCGCGGCCACGGCGGAGCTGGTGTTGCGTGCGGCGGGTCCTTATCGCGAACAGCCCATCGATCGTTTCATCGCTGGGGTTTCGTTGAAGACCGGCCACTTCTACCCGGGAGGGCATCGCACTCCGGGCGGGAAGGTCACGGGGGCGAAACCCTGAAAAGAGGAAGGGCCCATCTTCCGATGGACCCTTCGTGCGGTTCCGGCCCGTGGGGGCGGATAAGGAGCTTACTTCACTTTCTCCACGATGGCCTTGAAGCCGTCGGCATCGCTGAACGCGATCTCGGCGAGGGCCTTGCGGTCCAAGGTGATGTTGTTCACCTTCAGCTTGTTCATGAACACGCTGTAGCTCATGCCGTGCATGCGGGTGGCGGCATTGATCCGCTGGATCCAGAGGGCGCGGAAATCGCGCTTTTTCAGTTTGCGGCCATCGTACGCGTGGGAGAAGCCTTTCTCCACGGTGTTGACGGCTACCGTCCAAACGTTCTTCCTGCGGCCGAAATTCCCTTTGGCGAGCTTCAGTACCTTCTTACGACGTGCGCGGCTGGCGACTTTGTTCTTGCTACGTGGCATCCTTCATTCGTTCTTCGGTTGTCAGCGTCCGTGTGACGGGATCTTTGGTGCTGGACATCCTGGTTCACGCTACCTGTATTCGCCCTCGGTAGACTTGTCAGGGCTTTGCCGGCGCTGGTCCGGCGGGTTTCCTCACTGGAGCAGTTCGAGAATGTTCTTCTCATCGCGCGAATGCACCAGGGCCGTCTTGGTCAGGTTGCGTTTGCGCTTCTTGTGCTTCTTGGTGAGAATGTGGCTGTGGAACGCCTGCTTGCGTTTCACTTTGCCGGTGCCCGTCAGCTGGAATCGCTTCTTGGCGCCGGACTTGGTCTTCATCTTCGGCATGGCTTCTCTACGTGTTGATCTACTGATATGGCAGGGGCCGCTGGGGGCCTTACTTCTTCTTCTTGGGGATGAGGTACATGATCATCCGTTTACCCTCGAGCTTCGGCATGCTTTCCACCATGCCGATGTCCTCCAGGTCCTGGGCGAACTTCAACAACAGGATCTCACCGCGTTCCTTGAACACGATGGTGCGGCCCTTGAAGAACACGAAGGCCTTGATCTTGTGCCCTTCCTGGAGGAACTTGCGGGCGTGGGCGAGCTTGAAGTTCACATCATGCTCGTCCGTGTTCGGGCCGAAGCGGATCTCCTTCATCTCCACCACGGCCTGTTTGGCCTTGATCTCCTTCTGTTTCTTCTTCAGATCGTAGAGGAACTTCTTGTAGTCCACGATCCGGCAGACGGGAGGATCGGCGTTGGGGCTGATCTCCACCAGGTCCAATCCTTGGTCCTGCGCCAAGCGCAGGGCCTCCTCGAACCGGTACACACCGGGCTCGATGTCCTCACCGACCACGCGCACCTCGGGTACCCCGTAGATGCGATTGTTGATCCGGTGCGGATCCTCCTTGATCACCCGGCCGCCTCGCGGACGCGGGGGACGGGGCGGCCTCGGGGCCATCGGACGGAAGGGGGGGCGTTTTGCCAAGCTGGGGTTTTGCGTTCGTTTCTTCTACTACCGTTCAAAGGCCGGACAGTTGCTGCTTCACGCGTGCCTCCACCAGTTCCCGGAACTGCTGAGGGGTCATGGCACCCAGGTCGCCCTGGCCATGTTCACGCACCGAAACGGTGCCTGTCTCGACCTCTTTCTCTCCGATGATGAGCATGAACGGGCTTTTGGCGAGCTCCGCATCGCGGATCTTCCGGCCTACTTTCTCGTTCCTTTCGTCAACGGAGGCGCGAATATCGCATTCTTTCAACAATTCGCCGACTTTCCGGCTCTCTTCCAAGTACTTGTCGCTCACCGGCAGGATCACGGCCTGTTCCGGGGTCAGCCACAGGGGGAAGCGGCCCGCGGTGTGCTCGATGAGCACGGCCACGAAACGCTCCAGCGATCCGAAGGGCGCCCGGTGGATCATCACCGGCCGGTGCTTGCCGTTGTCGCTGCCCACATACTCGAGCTGGAAACGCTCCGGCAGGTTGTAGTCCACCTGGATGGTGCCCAGCTGCCAACGGCGGCCCAAGGCATCCTTCACCATGAAATCCAGCTTCGGACCGTAGAAGGCCGCCTCGCCGTATTCCACGATGGTCTTCAAGCCCTTTTCAGCTGCGGCCTCGATGATGGCCTGCTCGGCCTTGTTCCAGTTCTCCTCCGAGCCGATGTACTTGGCGCGGTCCACTTGATCGCGCAGGCTGATCTGGGCCTCGTAGTTCTCGAAGTTCAGGGCCTTGAACACCAGCAGCACCAGGTCGATCACCTTGATGAACTCCTCCTTCACCTGGTCGGGACGGCAGAAGAGGTGGGCATCGTCCTGGGTGAAGCCCCGCACGCGGGTGAGGCCATGCAGCTCACCGCTCTGTTCGTAGCGGTACACGGTGCCGAACTCCGCATAACGGATGGGCAGGTCCTTGTAGCTCCGCGGCCGGCTGGCGAAGATCTCGCAGTGGTGCGGGCAGTTCATGGGCTTCAGCATGAACTCCTCGCCCTCGTTGGGTGTGGTGATCGGGCGGAAGCTGTCCTTGCCGTACTTCTCCCAATGGCCGCTGGTCTCGTACAGGGCCTTCATCCCGATGTGCGGGGTGGCCACCTGCTGGTAGCCGCCGCGCTCCTGGGAGGTCTTCATGAAGTTGATCAGGCGCTCGCGGAGGGCGGTGCCCTTCGGCAGCCACAGAGGGAGGCCGGCACCCACCTTCTCGCTGAAGGTGAAAAGATCCAGTTCCTTGCCCAGCTTGCGGTGGTCGCGCTTCTTGGCCTCCTCCAGCATCACCAGGTACTCGTCCAGCTCCTTCTGCTTGGGGAAGGTGATGGCGTAAAGGCGGGTGAGCTGCTTGCGCTTCTCGTCGCCGCGCCAGTAGGCGCCGGCCACGTTCAGCACCTTCATCGCCTTGATGGATGAAGTGTCCGGGATGTGCGGACCGCGACATAGATCGGTGAAGTTACCCTGGGTGTAGAAGGTGATCTCCCCGTCGTTCAGGCCGTCGATCAGCTCCAGCTTGTACTCGTCGCCCTTCCCGGTGAAGTACTTGATCGCGTCGGCCTTGCTTACCGCCTTGCGCTCGAAGGTGAGCTTCTTGGCGACGAGCTCCTTGAACTTGGCCTCGATGGCGGCGAAGTCGTTCTCGCCCACGCTGCGGTCACCGAAGTCCACGTCGTAGTAGAAGCCGTTCTCGATGGCGGGACCGATACCGAACTTGGTGCCGGGGTAGAGGGCCTCCAGGGCCTCGGCCATCACGTGGGCCGACGAGTGCCACAGGGTGGCCTTGCCTTCGGCATCGTTCCACGTGAGCAGGGCAAGGGTGCAATCACCGGGCAGGGGCCGGTTGGCGTCCACCACGGTGCCGTTCACCTTCGCGCTGAGCACGTTACGGGCCAGGCCCTCACTGATGCTCTTGGCCACATCCATGGCCGTTGCACCTTCCTCATAACTGCGGACCGATCCGTCCGGCAGGGTCACGTTGATCTTCATCGGGTCTCCGATCCTGCCCTACGAGCGGCAGAAAAAGGGCCGCGAATGTACTGGATCGCAAGGAAATACGAAAGGCCGGGCGCACGTGCTGGAAGAAAGATGGGAGAGGACGGCACCCTCGGCTCACCTCCCTTCCACTGGCTCGATCGTCCGCGCTTGGGCCACTAGGGCCCGGCAGCAGGTGAAGAAGCACGAGCGTGGACGCTCGCGCTAGTCTGGGGATGTGCTGTGACCCATGCTCATACCTGCTTGAGTCGAGCCTCTTCTTCCGTGGGGTAAAGTTCTGCCCATGCGAGGAGTTCGTACTCATCACTGCGGAAGACCTCATGATCGATTGGGTCATTCACAATGGGTCGCGCGACATGGACATATAGCGGCCATTCATTGATCGGGAAAAGCGAACCACCCTCATGGCGGGGAGCGATGAGAACGAACTCAATGTCTCGGTCGCCTCCATACCGTTGGCCAGCTAAGGGAGGGTGGATCCTTGCGAGTAGAAGGTCGTTCCGCTTCTCATTCGCCACGCGCTTAACCGCCCAACATGAACATGGTGCCTCCAAGCCATAGCCTTCCGTTGATGCCAGAAAGAAGTCCGGTTGTTCCATCCTGTGATTAGGGGGCTGAGAATGATTGCACATCCCAGCACGCGCTCGCGTGTCGCGAGTGCGTTCCATTGCTCTTTGGGCCAACACACACTCTGGCGCGAGACTTCCGGCCGGGCGTGGCTCTGCACGCATGGACGGGCGTCTCGTGCCTTCGCTGTTCATAGCTCCTCGAGTTGAAGCAGGGGTGGCTCATAGGCGGAGGAGTACCGATAGGCTTCGGGATGATCGACGATACCTTCCACAACAGGGTTCATGCGAATGTACTCCACCACCCGGTCGATCTCCGCGGGAGTGGATACGTCCATCGGTTGGTTGTTCTGTTGCCACAGTTGGAAGCCGGCGTTGTGCTTGTTCTGCTCGCCGGCCTTCCGGAAGAGCTCCAGCATCCATTCCCGACGGCTCTCTCCTGGATGTTCCCGGATGGCGGTATGGATCTTCCCGCTGGTGAACTTCTTGAGGTCGCGAACGATCGCGGAGAGCGACGCTCCCTCGCTTGCGGAGGCCAGCAAGTGGATATGGTTGGACATGATCGTCCAGGCGAAAAGCCGCAGGCCCTTGTGACGTTGGCAGTGGGCCAGGCTTTCCACGATGATGTCCTTATACACCGGCCGGGTCAGTACATCGATCCAGCCCACCGTGGCGAAGGAGATGAAGTACAGGCCTTCGGGATCGTGGAACTTGTATTTGCGGCTCATGGATAGGATAGGTGGCGATCGGAGATCGCGGTGTTGACGATGACCTGCTGCCTTGGTCATCGGAAGGCACGAGTGGACGGTGTGCCGGCGCCGAAGCGCTCCGGCGTAGGCGGCCTTCCTCACACCAGCCCACCCACGCCTAACACTCGCGCCAAGATTCAGGAAAACTCGCGCTAGTCAGGGTTAAGAAGCACGAGCGTGGACGCTCGCGCTAGTCTGGGGAGCAACCGCGAGCATCGAACACTGGCATGCTTCGCACTAACGCGCTCTTCTCACTTCTATTGGTCACCATGAACCAT
>DASWWQ010000321.1:0-8053 GCA_036405935.1 Flavobacteriales bacterium | reverse complement strand
AGGTGAACCCTTTCCTGGAGGTGATGCATATCAAGGCATCCTTACAACGCGACAGTGCCCGGATCAAGCTCGGGGACGGACGTAGTGTGGACCTGATCCTGCGCAACAAACGCCTTTGGCGCTTCCGTCAGTACGACAGGGACGGCAGCCCGATGGATGCGGGCGAACTGGAGGACGGCACAGGCCGGATCCGCTACCAGTTCTCGAACGACCTGATGCACATCAACTTCAAGGACGGGGTGCTGCACGGACCGGTGACCGACAGCCTCCACAGCAACGGACGATGGATGCCTTTGCTGACATATGCCTTCGAGGACGGACTGTTGCACGGGGAAATGAGCCGGCGTTCCTTCTTCGATCACCGCTTGGTCTCCTCCCGCGCTTGGTTCGACCGGGGCGTGATCCAGCGGGCGGAGACCTATGGAAGGCGCAACTGGTACCAAGGCTGGCTGCCCTTCCTGCCCCGGTTCCGCGATATGGACCAGGTCTGCAGCCGGGTGATCTATGTGGATGGGAAAGCACAGCCGCAGGAGTGCCTCCTATCCCGGAAATGCAAATGGTGCGGCATGTATTGAACGCTGATGCTCGAGATCCCGAACGACGGATCCGAGACAACGTGCCAAGCATATCGCCACGCGACAAAGCGCCGCTCGCGATGACGGTGGAGAAGGAAGAGGCCCATTCCCACCGTCATTGCGAGGAGGAACGACGCGGCAATCTCCTGCCCAAGGCACCCTTACCGCGAGATCGCCACGCGGCCAGAGCGCCGCTCGCGATGACGGCGGGATGGGTGCGCCTCGCGATGAGCTGGAGGATCGTCCCTACCGCTTCTTCCTCGCGCGCTTAGCGACCGGCTTCGGTGCGGTGTCCACCGTTTCTCCGAGACCGCGCAGGCCCATGGCCGTGGCGGTCTTGTGGCGGCCCAATGCGGCATCGGTGAAGACGCGCAGGCCGAGCTCCGGGCGGTAGCCGTGGATCTCCTTCACGTCGAGGGCGAGCAGGAACTCGATGATCTCGGTGTTGATCACCTGACCGGGCATCAGCACGGGGAACCCCGGTGGATAAGGGATCACGAAGCTGGCGGAGACCAGCTCACGTCCGGTGCCGAGCACATCGAGGCATTCGTGCAGCAGCAGATGCTCGCAACGCTCCTCCTTGTAGCCCAGGAAATACGCCGAGCGGAGATCCCCGCCGGGCACGCCGGGCTGCCCTTGGAAACTGCGGTGGAAGCTGGTGAAATCCGGCAGGGGCTGCACCTCCGAAGCGAGTGAACGCAGCTTGGTGAGGTGCAGGCGTTTGTCGTCGTGCTCGAAGCCGGCATTGCGTTGCTCGAGGTCCTCCGCGATCTGCAGCAGCACCTTGGTGAGGTAGGCCAGGGAGCCGCGCGTGGTACCGATGTTGGTCATGAACAGCACGCTGTTGCGGCTGGTCTTGTTGATCTGGATGCCGAACCGGTTCATCAGGTACACGTTCTTGAACGTGTCGCCATCGATGCCGGTCTTGCCCGTGTAGAGGTTGATCTTGGTGGGATCCACGGCGAGGTCGTCCATGGCCCAGGCCTTCTCGATCTCGTTCCACTTCTTGTCGCGCCGGTAGTAGTGCTCCAGTCCGCTGGGACGGTACTCGGGCGGCACCAGATCGCCGATGGTGATGATGTCGAACCACTTCTGCAGCTTCTGGTTCTCGCGGATGGTGCGGCGCAGCATCAGGCCGAGCTCGATGGCCTTCTCCACCAGTTCGTACCCTTCGAACTCCACTTGGCGCCGGCCGACGTCCATGCTGGCGAGGATCTGGTAGTTCGGGCTGGTGCTGGTGTGCGTCATGTACGCCTCGTGGAACGCGGCCTCGCTCTTGCGCGCGAAGTCCTCGTCCCAGATGTGCACCATGCTGCCCTGGCGCATGCTGGTGAGCGTCTTGTGCGTGCTCTGCGTGGCGTATACACGCAGGCGCACCTTGTCGGGATCGGGCAGGCGGGGGAACTCGCCCTTCTTCAGCCCCTTGATGTGCGCCTCGTACTCCGCGCGGTACTCCGGTGTGCGGTACTTGCGCGCCAGCTTGGCGGCGACATGCATCGCCGTGCGTTGGCGCAGGATGTAGTTGAACCGCGCGAAGGCCCACCAGGCCTCGTCCCAGAGGAATACGATGTCCGGCTTCAACGCCAGCACCTGTTCCATGTAGCGCTCCACGTTGTACACCACCCCATCGAAGGTGCTGTTGGTCAGCAGCAGCATCCTCACCCGATCGAGCTTGTTGCCGCGTTGGAGCAGCAGCAGTTGTTCGCGGATGTGCTCCAAGGGCACGGCACCGTACATGCCGTATTTCGGCAGGGGATAGCTGTGCAGGTACACGGGGTAGGCACCGCTGAGCACCATGCCGTAATGGTGGCTCTTGTGGCAATCGCGGTCGATCAGCACGATGTCGCCGGGCTCCACCAAGGCCTGCACCACGATCTTGTTGGTGGTGCTGGTGCCGTTGGTGGCGAAGAAGGTGTGCTGGGATCCGAAGGCGCGTGCCGCGAGTTCCTGGGCGCGTTTCAGCGGACCGGTGGGTTGCAGCAACGAATCGAGGCCACCGCCGGTGGCGCTGGTCTCCGCGAGGAAGATGTTGCGGCCGTAGAAGTCGCCGAAGTCCTGGATCCAGCGGCTGCGGAACACGCTGTTGCCGCGGCTGATCGGCATGGCATGGAACACGCCGGTGGGGCGTTTGCTGTAGTCCTTCAACGCGGTGAAGAAGGGCGTGACGTAACGCTCCTGGATGCCGTGCAGGATGGTGTAGTGCAGCTCGGTGAGGTCCTCCGTGCGGTAGAAGATGCGGCGGTAGTTGCCCAACACGTTCTCCGAGAGCTGTCCCACGGGCGTATCGGTGACGTAGTAGCGGTCCACCTCCGGCCGGAACCAGCGCATGATGCGGCCGAGCTGCTGGCCCATCTCGTGGCGGCCGTAGCCGCTGAGGTCGAGCTGGTCGATGGCACGCATGAACTCCTGCAGCACGGGACTGCGTTCCTCCGCCGCGTACGGCATGCCGTAGCGCACCACCACCGCCTGGATGTTGTGGTTGAAGAGCAGCGCGATCAGCGCATCCTGAACGGTATGCACGATCACGGGCTCGTAGCGGAAGGCGTCGTCCCGTTCGCGGCAGCGCACCAGTTGCTGGCGCAGGTTCTGTTCGCCGCGTTCATCGAGGTCGTCCACGAAGAGCACCTCGAAGGTGTTGGCCTTGGGCTTGTCCTCCTCGGCCTCCAGCAGTTCGTTACGGCCGGAGAGGGGATCGAGGAAGGCGGCATGATCGCTGCGGAAGGCACCGCTGCTGAGCATGCGCACCACGTGGTTCACGGCGAGGTGCAGGCCATGGTGCTCCTTGCTGCGCAGCATGTCCTGCAGCTGGTGCACGGTGTCGCGGCCGGGGAAGGCCCAGTAGAGTTCGAGGGCGAGCAGGTCCTTGAGGATCGCGGCCACCTCCTCGGGTGCACCGCGGCCTTCGTCGAGGTCCATGGCGGCGAGCTTCAGCTGGTCCCAGGTGTGGGAGCGCAGGCGGGCGGCGTTGTAGTGCTGGCGGACGGGTTCCGTGGCGGTCGTGGGCATGCGGGATGGGAGTAGGGGAAAGATAGGTGATGATGCCGTCCACAGATGACGCTGATGACACCGATGAACGCACGGGAGCGCCACGGGCAATGATGATGAGCGGCAAGGAGCGCCGCGTGCAGGGCTATCCGATGCGATCCCGGGTCAAGCCCGGGATGACAACACCTGAAGGAGTGATGCCTGTGCGACGCGAAGCGATCTCACAGGCATCACTCCATGCACTCCTGTCATTGCGGGCCTGCCCCGGATGAAACTCCGGGGCGCAATCGCAACAAAGGAGTTTCGCGTAGTGCTGCGCAAGACGCTCGGAGGGGAGATCGCCACGCCGCAAAAATGTGCCGCTCGCGATGACGACCATACCACCGTCATCGCGAGGAGGAACGGTCCCGGGCTTGACCCGGGAAGCGATCTTTCATTTCCTCCCCAGTATCCGATCAAAGATCGCCACGCCGCCAAATGCGCGGCTCGCGATGACGGATGGGGTGCTCAGCGCTTCTTCGTCGCCTTCTTCGCGGCGCTCTTCTTCGCCGGGGTCTTGGGTGCGGCCTTCACCGCTTTCACCGTGCTTGCGGACTTCGCCGCTTTCGCGGGCGCCACCGCCTCCTCGTGCAACGCCAAGCGATTGCCCTCGCTGTCGATGAAGAGCGCGAAGTGCCCCGCGGTGGGACTGATCAGCGTGCGGCCCATGATCACGCGCCCACCGGCGAGCTCCACGCGGCCGAGGATCTCGTCCATCTGCTTGCCGGCGTTGAGGTAGATCAGCGGACCCACGTCGCTGGGCACGCATCCGGGACCGGCGATCAACGCGCCGCCCACACCGCTCTCCGCCGGGAAGAAGGCCATGGCGAACTCACCGCTGAGGCGCACCTCCATCTCGAAGCCGTAGATGGCGTTGTAGAAGGCGCTCGCGCGATGGATGTCGTACACGGGGATCTCGAACCAGCTGATGTAGTTCTGGATCCGCGCGAAATGTTTGAGTCCGGCCGAAGTACTGCCCATGTGAGGATGCGGGTGAAGGGTACAGCCCTAAGCTAGCCGGAATTCGGGTCGATGGGAGAAATGCCACAACGCAGAGGCCAAAGGGACAAGAGGACGCAAAGCCGATGGCGTGTCCTTGCCCGACCCGTGTCGACCTATCCAACGCCAGGGGGTCCTTCGCCCAGGAAAAGAACTCTGCGAGCTCTGCGCCTCCCCTCTCTGCGTTGCGCAACTCCGCGCCTCAGAGGTTGCCTTCGCTCGGCGGCCGGAAGGAGGAGATGATGTTCTTCGGTGTTTCCTGGGCCGTGCGTTCCTCCTCCTTGATCTGCAGCTCACCCAGCTCCTGCACCCGTTTGGGCTTGATCAGGGGACCGAGGTCCTCCAGGGCCTGGTGTTTCGCGCCGGGCGCGTAGATGCCGAAGTCCACCGGCCGATCGCGGAAGCTCTTCAGCGGCTGGCCCAGGCGCAGCACGCCCAGCTCGCGGCTGCGGCGCACCTTCTCGAGGTTGATCTCGATGGGGATGATCTCCTCGTTCACGTCGGCCTGGTAGATCACGCGGCCCTCGGGACCACAAATGATGCTGCGCCCGCTGCCGCCGGCATCCAGCCCGTTGATGTCGAAGAAGTAGCATTGGTTGGTGGCGGCGCTGGCCCGGGCGATGCTCAGCTCGATGTCGCGGTCGATGGTACCGGTGAGCGTGGGGTGCAGGATCACCTCGGCGCCCATCACGGCCAGCGTGCGTGTGGTCTCGGGGAACCACATGTCGTAGCAGATGCTCACCCCGAAGCGGCCCACATCGGGCACGTCGAACACGCAGAACTCGTCCCCGCCGGTGACGCCCACCTCGTACGGATAGAAGGGGAACATCTTGCGGTAGCGCGTCACCACGCTGCCCTCGGGATCGATCACGCTGGCCGTGTTGTAGATCTTCCCGTCCTTCTTCTCGAAGATGCTGCCGGGGAGCAGCCAGATGTTGTGCTTGGCGGCCATGGCGCACATCTCCTGCTCGAAGGTGCCGGGGAACTCCTGCGCATGGTGCGTGAGGGGTCCATGGGCACTGAGCTCGCTGAACACCACCATGTCCACCCACGGATAGATGTTCATCAGGATGTCCAGCTTCAACTTCATCGCCTCCACATTGCTGTAGGAAGCGCTCACGCGCATCTGCACGCCGGCGATCGAGAATGGTTTCATGGTTCAAGGGCGCAAGCGCCCGAATGCAAGATTAACCGCAGAGACGCCGAGCACGCAGAGATGACGAACGAGTTCCGTCCTATTGCCCTCAGCGCCCTCCGCGCCTCTGCGGTTGATGTATTTCACCCGCAGATCCGCGCCAACTCCTCCTCCATGATATCGAGGCCTTTGTTCAGCAGTTCGTCGCCGATCACGAGAGGGCTCAACACCCGGATCACGTTCTTGTCGGTACCCGCGGTGATCACGATGAGGTCCCGCTTGGCGCAGGCGTTCATCAAAGCGGCGCAGGTGTCGGCATCGGGTTGCAGAGGATCGCTGTTCTTGACGAACTCGATGGCCAGCATGGCGCCGAGGCCCCGCACATCGCCGATGCACGTGTGCTTCGCCTTCATCTTCTCGAAGCGCTGGCGGATCACCTCGCCCACGTGGCGGCCCTTCGCATTGATGTCGATCGTCTCCATGTACCCGAGCGTGGCCAGCGCGGCGGCGCAGCTCACCGGGTTGCCGATGTAGGTGCCGCCGATGCTGCTCGGTGCGGCCTTGTCCATCAGCTCGGCCCTGCCCATAACGGCGGCGATGGGCATGCCGCTGCCGAGGCTCTTGGCCCAGGTGCTCAGGTCGGGTGTGATGCCGAAATGCGAATACGCGCTCCACGCACCGGTACGACCGAAACCCGCCTGGATCTCATCGCAGATCAGCAGGATGCCGTGCTTATCGCACCACTTGCGCAGGCCTTCCACATAGCCCTTCGGTGCCACGTTGAAACCCCCTTCGCCCTGCACCAGCTCGATGATGACACAGGCCAGCTGGGCGGGCTCCACGAGGTTGTGCGACAGTTCCTCCAGGCGATGCAGTTCGGCCTTCACGAACTCGGCCTCGCTTCGACCCGCACCGTACCGGTAGAAGTTCGGGTACTGCGTGCGGTACACCTCCGGCGCGAACGGACCGCAGCCCGGCTTGTAGCCCACCTTGCTGGTGAGCGTCATGGCCATCATCGTGCGGCCGTGGAACGCATCCGTGAAGCAGAGCACGCCGCTGCGCTTCGTGGCCTGGCGGGCGATCTTGATGGCGTTCTCCACCGCCTCGGCACCGGTGCTCACGAGCATCGTCTTCGTTGCTCCACCATGCGGCAGCAGGGCATTGAGCTTCTCGCAGAGGGCGATGTACGGCTCGTAGCTGGCCACGTTGAAGCTGACGTGCAGGAACTTCGCGGCCTGCTCCTGGATGGCCTGTACCACCGGCGGTGGGCAGTGCCCGGCGTTGACCACCCCGATGCCCCCGGCGAAGTCGATGAGCTCCCGGCCATCGGCATCGATGATCACGGCTCCTTCGGCCCGGACGGCGGTGGCATGGTTGAACAGGCCCACCCCGTTCGGGATGGCGGACTTTCGGCGCTCCAGGAGTTCCTGGCTCTTGGTCTGTTGATCGATCATCGAGGCTGGGTTTCAGGCACGCAACGTTAGCGCGCACGCATCGGAAAGACGATCCGAAGATAGAGTCCCCGCACCACCGTCACCCTGAACTTGCCGAAGGGTACGCCGATGACCTTGGCCCAACTACGAACATGTGGTGCTTCGACCTCGCTTCGCCGAAGGCTTCGCGAAGGCGCAGCAGGCTCAACATGACATACAGCAAAACTCTGCGTCCTCCGCGCTCTCCGCGCCCTTCGCCGTCGCGAAGCGCTTTGGCGGAGCGCGGTCTGCGGTGAAAGAACTCCCGGTCAGAAGATCGACCGCCCCGAGCGGGTGGTCAGCTCCTCCAAGGCGAACATGCCGAGCACCGAATTGCCCTTGTGGTTCAGCCGTGGACTCCAGGTGGCCACGCAGAAACTGCCGGGCAGCACCGCCACGATGCCCCCACCCACACCGCTCTTGCCGGGCAGGCCCACCTTGTAGGTGAACTCACCGCTCTCGTCGTAGAAACCGCAGGTCTGCATCAGGGCATTGAGGCGTTTGATGCTGCTGCGATCGAGCACCGCCTTACCGCCGCCGTAGGGTGCTCCACCGTTGGCGAAGCACAGGAAGGCATGGGCCAGCTGGCGACAGCTCATGGCGATGGCGCACTGATGGAAGTAGAGGTCCAGCACGGCATCCACGTCGTTGTGGATGTTGCCGAAGGAGCGCAGGAAATGGGCGAGCGCCGCATTGCGCGCTCCGTAGGCCAGCTCCGATGCCGCCACGGAGGTATCGTAGCCGATGGTGCTGTCGCCGGCGAGGTGTTGCACGAACGACAACAGCTCCTGCTTCGGATCATGCAGGTGGGTGATCAGCATGTCGGCGACCACGAGCGCACCGGCGTT
>DASWWQ010000320.1:0-11669 GCA_036405935.1 Flavobacteriales bacterium | reverse complement strand
TTGGTGCACGGCTCCTCCACGGTGTTCATCACCGCCTCGATGTACATGTTGGTGCCACCCGGGTTCACCAGGTTCACGATGGCCGCGTTCCGATAGCGTTGGTCCCAGGAGATGTGCCACGAGTCGCAAGGATCGAGGTCGTTGAAGACGCCCGTATAGGTGTACTCCTGGATGCCGGGCTGTGTGCCGCCGTTGCAGCGGCTGTTGCTCAGTTGCGCATTGCAGAGCTGCGAGATCTCCACTTGGCTCTGCAGGTCCACCACCACCGAATCGATGCCGCACGGACTGTTGAGATGGAGCGTGTAGGAATTGTTGAGGGCCTGTCCGGCGCAGTCCCGGTAGATCACCAGGCTGAAGCGATAATCACCGTTGCCGATGCACTCCCAATAGATCTCCCCACCGGCGATGTGCGTGGCCGAAGCCGGTATCGCGGTGATCAGCAGCAGCGATGCCATATGGACGAGGCGACGCAGCTGGGAGAGAGCGGAGGAGTAGAGCGAACACATGACCGACCAGTGGCCTCCTACGGTCCCCGGTCGATAGGGTTTCATTCCGGTCGGTCCGGAAGCGAGGGCCTTTCCGGTCCTTCTCCGGTGCAGCCTCCGCCCAAGTCGCTTGGAACGGGAACATCCCGGAAGGGGCGGGCACCTCATGGCCCTTGGGCCGGAAGGGTACCCCGCTGTTTCCCCTGGCCTGTTGCGCGGCTTTCCTCCCCCGGCCGAACCTTCGACGCTTCCTACCTTCGCGATCTTCGTGCGCTAAAGCCCTGGGCGTAGGCGCAACATTCCGAAAAGACGATGTTCGAGAACCTGAACGACAAGCTGGAAAGGGCCTTCAAGGTGTTGAAGGGCCAAGGGCAGATCACCGAGATCAACGTGGCCGAAACGGTCAAGGAGATCCGCAAGGCGCTGCTGGATGCCGACGTGAACTACAAGACCGCCAAGGATTTCACCGATCGCGTGAAGACCAAGGCGCTCGGGCAGAACGTGCTCACGGCGGTAAGCCCCGGCCAGTTGCTGACGAAGATCACGCACGATGAGCTGGCCGAACTCATGGGTGGGCAGGCCGCAGGCCTCAACCTGAGCGGGAACCCGACGGTGATCCTCATGAGCGGTCTTCAGGGTTCGGGTAAGACCACCTTCAGCGGCAAGCTGGCCAACCACATCCGCAAGAAGGGACGTAAGGTGCTGCTGACCGCTGCGGACGTATACCGCCCTGCGGCCATCGACCAGCTGGAGACCCTCGGCAAGCAGCTGGACATCGCCGTGTACAGCGAGCGTGAGAACAAGGATCCCGTCAAGATCGCGCAGAACGCCATCGCACACGCCAAGCAGAACGGCTTCACGGCCGTGATCATCGACACCGCCGGCCGACTGGCGATCGATGAGGCGATGATGGACGAGATCACCCGCGTGAAGAAGGCCATCCAGCCGCAGGAGACGCTCTTCGTGGTGGATGCCATGACGGGCCAGGACGCGGTGAACACCGCCAAGGCCTTCAACGAGCGCCTGAACATCGACGGGGTGGTGCTGACGAAGCTCGACGGCGATGCGCGTGGTGGGGCCGCCCTGAGCATCCGCAGCGTGGTGGACAAGCCCATCAAGTTCATCGGGACCGGTGAGAAGATGGAGGCCATCGACGAGTTCCACCCCGATCGGATGGCGGGCCGCATCCTGGGCATGGGCGACGTGGTGAGCCTGGTGGAACGTGCGCAGGAGCAGTTCGACGAGAAGGCCGCGCGGGAGCTGAACAAGAAGATCGCGAAGGACCAGTTCGGATTCGACGATTTCCTGGAGCAGATCGGCCAGATCAAGAAGATGGGGAACATGAAGGACCTCATGGGCATGATCCCGGGCGTGGGCAAGGCGCTGAAGAACATCGATATCCCCGACGACGCGTTCAAGGGCATCGAGGCCATCATCCGCAGCATGACGCCCGAGGAGCGCAAGAACCCCGCGCTGATCAACGGCACACGCCGTCAACGCATCGCCAAGGGCAGCGGCAACAACATCGAAGCGGTGAACAAGCTGATGAAGCAGTTCGAGGAGACCCGCAAGATGATGAAGATGATGGGCGACAAGACCAAGATGCAGAACATGATGCGCCAGATGCAGCAGATGCAGGGCATGCGCAGATGAGCGCAATGATGGGCTTCCTTGCCTCCGCCGTCCTGTGCTTCCTGTTCACGGCCTGCGGTGGGGAAACCGGGAACGGGCCATTGCCCTCGATCGGAGCCCCCTCGGCGGGTCCGACGCAGGCACCGCAACGGGAGCAACTGACGTTCGGTTCCTTCTCCGGTGAATGTTCAGGTTATTGTCAGGTGACCTACACCGTGTTCCCCACCAGCGTCGATCGTCGCGTGGAGCCTTGGAACAACGATACGGTGGCTTTCCCGGTACGGAGACAGAGCCTTTCCATTCCTTCGGCCCAGTACGACAGTCTGTTCGCGCGTTTGGACCGGAAGGCATTCCTTCAGCTCGACGACAGGATCGGATGTCCCGATTGCGCGGATGGCGGTGCCGAGTGGATCCTGCTGTCGGGACCCGAGGGCACGAAGAGCGTCACATTCGACTACGGAGCGGAAATTCCCGCAGTGGCTCCATTGCTGGAGGCGATCCGAGCCATCCAGGATGATCCGCGCTGGGAGAGCATCAGGTAGGACGTAAGGTGCAACGCACGCCAGGTGCATGGCCAGTGGCACGTTCGAGCCCTCCTGAAGTGGGCGATGCGGAAGGAACCGATCAGTGGGCGACCAGCAGGGTGCGCGTCGTGGTGCGATCACCTTGGCGGATACCGACCAGGTAGACACCGTTGTTCAGACCACCGATGTCCATCACGTGGTCTGCGCGCGTACTGCGCTCATTGCGCAGCAGACGTCCAGCGGCATCGCGCAGTTGGATCGTGGCATCCGCGCCGGCTCCGGTGATCATGATGCGATCCTGGGCCGGGTTGGGGGAGATGGCGATCGCCGGTTCGGACACATCGGCGATGCCCGTGGAGGTCTCGTGCGTGGCGAAATAGGCCTGGTCGTAGAAGAAGGCTCCCGGTGTGATGTACTCCGCACATTCATCCACCGTGATGAACGTACCGCCCGCGCTGCGCAGACGGAAATATCCCGGTTCCTCGAAATGGTCGATGGATTCGTTGTAGAGCACGAAGTTCCAGCACACACCGGTGGGCAGGGTGTAGGTGTGCGTGTAGAGGGTGTTGTCCTCATAGGAGCCGGCATCCCGGCGGTCCACCTCCGCACCGAAGGCGTTGCTCAAGCGCCAGTTCAAGGACTCGGCGTGGTCGTCGGTAAGGATCTCGATGATGACCTCCGTTCCGTTGGAGGGCGGCGACTGGGCGTAGAAGTGCTCCACTACGGTGGAGTCGTTGGCACCGTCGTCATCCGAAGTGGCCAACCGGTAGTAGACCCCTTGCATACCGGGCGGTGCGTTCCAGGCGGGTGGATACACATCGGCCATCTCGTAGGTGGCCAGTGAGCCGGTCCATTCCACGCTGCTCACCACGGTGCTGTCGGCGATGTTCACCACTTCCACCGTGGCGCTGGTGAGGGGCTCGGTGCCTTCGTTGCGGATGATGGTGTGGAACGCTTCATCGCCCCCATGGCAGAGCACTTGCGGCTCCATACCGATCAGGGTGGCGTCGTTGGGCGAATCCACGATGTAGTGGTTGCAGGTCTGTGCCTGTGCCCACATGAACGAAGTGCTGGCGCTGTAGCTGTGCGCGGAGATCATGCGGCTCGGACAGATGGTGTACACCGTGGGGTAGCCGAACACCCCATAGAGATCGCCCACGGCCGCATCGTCGATGATGGGGTAGTCCGTTCCCGCGGTCCAGTCCAAGTAGCCCCCACCGCCCGTGCCTTGGAGGTCGGCCAGGTCGGTGGCGGGGTCCACTTCCACCAGGAACACCATCAGGCGGTCCGTGGGGGTGCCCGGTCCATACAGGTTGTAAAGGTTGTTCAGCGTATGGGCCTGGTGCAGGGCGATGCAGGGCGGGCACCAAGTGGTACTGAAGTCGATGATCACCGTGTAGCCGTCATCCAGGTAGTCGTACAGCGTGTGGCTGTTGCCGTTGATGTCGGTGGCCGTCCAGTTGGGACTGATGTCGTACATCACCATCATGTCCTGCCCTTGGGTGGTAGCAGTGCCGAAAAGTGCAAGGAAGGAGAGGAGTGTGTTGCGCATGTTCGGCTGGTTGCTGCACCGATGACGGAGGAGGGGGGTTGGGGTTGCGTCCGGTTTTTTTCGGGATGGACCTGGCGCCAAGAGGAAATGTACCGCATTACCGGGGGAAGCGAACTTTGCGGTATGATGACCGAGGAAGCCCTGCTGCAACTGAAGTATCCCATCGGCCGGTTCGTACGCGGAACGGAGGCCACCACGCCACAACGTCGGGAGGCCTGCATTGCGGTGATCGAGGCCTTGCCCGCGCTTCTGCGCGCGGCGGTGGAGGACCTGGGCGATGCGCGATCGGACACCCCCTATCGTCCGGGCGGTTGGACCGTTCGCCAAGTGGTGCACCACTTGGCGGACAGCCACGGGCAGGGTGAACCACGTTTCCGCTTGGCATTGACCGAGGACGGCCCGACGATCAAGGCCTACAAGGAAGCGGCTTGGGCCGAGTTGGTGGATGCGCGCACCATGCCCGTGGAGGCCTCCTTGATGATCCTGCAAGGCCTCCATGCGCGATGGGCGATGTTGATGCGCAACCTCACACCGGAGGAACTGTCCCGTTCATTCGTGCATCCCGGCCAAGGCCGGAGTCTCACCTTGGCGGAGGCCATGGAGATGTACGCTTGGCACAGTCGGCATCACTTGGCGCACATCACGCGGCTGCGCGAACGGGAGGGGTGGTGAATTCGGCTATTTTCACCGCGGAATGGAAGTGAGCACCGCCTACCGGCTGCTGGACGGCAAGCGCTGCAGCGATGCCTTGAAGGATACCATCGCCAAGAGCGCCGAGGCGGTGAAGATGGCACGGGGGCGCGCTCCGCATCTGGCCGCCGTGCTGGTGGGCGAGGATGGAGCGAGCCGCACCTATGTGGAGGCCAAGGTGAAGGCTTGTGGAAGCGTGGGCTTCCGGAGTTCCCTCATCCGGCTACCCGCCACCATCACGCAGGAGGAACTGCTGGATCGCGTGCACGGTCTGAACGCCGACGATTCCCTCGATGGATTCATCGTGCAGCTGCCCCTGCCGGAGCATATCGACGAAACGGTGATCACCTTGGCCATCGATCCGCGCAAGGATGTGGACGGCTTCCATCCCGTGAACGTGGGCAACATGGTGCTGGGCCTGCCCGGATTCCTCCCCGCCACACCCAGTGGCATCTGCGAACTGCTGAAGTACTACAACATCGAGACCGCCGGTAAGCACTGCGTGGTGGTGGGGCGCAGCAACATCGTGGGCACGCCCATGAGCATCCTGCTCAGCCGCAACGCCTATCCCGGCAATTGCACGGTGACCTTGGCGCACAGCCGCACCAAGGACCTCGCGGCGATCACCCGGGAGGCCGACATCCTGGTGGTGGCCATCGGCAAGGCCGAATTCGTTTCGGCGGATATGGTGAAGGACGGTGCGGTGGTGGTGGACGTGGGCATCCATCGCCTACCCGATGCCTCGCGCAAGAGCGGGCACCGGTTGGTGGGCGATGTACGCTTCCCTGAAGTGGCCGCGAAGAGCGCTTGGATCAGCCCCGTGCCCGGTGGGGTGGGGCCGATGACCATCACGAGCCTGTTGCTGAATACGCTGAAGGCTGCGGAAGGAGTTCCCGCTTGATCGTCCGTGTGCGGCTTTTTCCGCGATCGTTCGGAACTTCGCGCCCCGTTCACGGCCTGAAGGTTGTGGATTGCCGGAAATGCGGAACGTTCTGATCACCCTCGCGCTGGCCCTGTCGGGGTCGGCCCACGCACAGACCGCTCCTCCCGTCACCTTGGACCTGGTGCCTTGGGCCACCGGTATTCCCTACATCACCGACATCGCCGATTGCGGCGATGGGCGCCTGTTCGTGGTGCAACAGGGCGGTGCCATCCGGATCGTCAGCGATAGCATGACGGTACTGCCCACGCCTTTCCTGAACATCTTCTCCCAAGTGCATTTCTCGGGTGAACAAGGGCTGCTGGGGCTCGTCTTCGACCCGGACTACGCCACGAACGGGCATTTCTACGTGAACTACACCACCCCACCGGCGGCGGGGCACAATACCATCATCGCGCGGTTCACCGTCAGCGACAGCAACCCCAACGTGGCCGATCCCACGAGCCAAGTGGTGCTGCTCACGATCCCGCAACCCGGCGTGATCCACAAGGCCGGTGATCTGGAGTTCGGGCCCGACGGTATGCTCTACCTCTCCATCGGTGATGGCGGTCCGCAAGGCGATCCCGCCAACAGCGGGCAGCGGATGGACACGCAGCTGGGCAAGCTGCTGCGCATCGAGGTGCAGGAGGATGGAACATGGACGGTTCCTCCCGATAATCCGTTCGTGGGGGCCGTCAGCGACACGCTGCCCGAGATCTGGGCCTTCGGTGCGCGCAACCCGTTCCGTTTCGGTATCGATCCGCTCAACGGCGATCTCTGGTTCGGTGATGTGGGGCATCAGGGGTTCGAGGAAGTGAACCGCCTACCGGGTGATACCAGCGGTGTGAATTTCGGATGGCGCTGTTATGAGGGTTTCCAGGCCTATGCGCTCGAAGGCTGCCCGGCCGATAGCCTGTTGGAGTTCCCGATGATCACCCATGCCAACATCCTCAACGGCGGCACCTTCTGCGCCGTGATCGGGGGCAAGGTGTACCGCGGTTCCCGCTTCCCCCGGCTCTACGGACGTTACCTCTACACCGACTACTGCTCCGGCGAGTTCCGGTCCTTCCTTCCCGATGGGCAGGGGGGCTGGTTGAACGAACAGCTTCGCGCGGCGGGCCAGTTCGGTTTCTCCTGCTTGGTCACCGATGGTGCGGGTGAACTCTTCACCGGGAACCGCGGCCAGCAGATGGTCTACAAGGTGGTGGACCGCTGTCCGATGGATGCCCCCGTGCTCAGCGACCTGGGTGGGGCTTTGTTCGTGGACGCGGGCGTGGGCTTCACATGGCTGCACGACGGCGACACCCTGCACGACGTCACCGGCCCCGAACTGGTGGGCCCGGTCAGCGGGAGTTATCAAGTGGTGGTGGACATGGGCAACGGATGCCTCTTCACCACGGATACGGTGGAAGTGGTGAGCACAGGCGTACCGACGTGGCGTGCACCGGTGGTGCAGGTGCGGCCCGATCCGGCCAGCGACCGGGTGATGCTCACTTGGCCGAAGAACCTGCCTGCCTTGCGGATCGAGCTGTTGGACCTGTTCGGTCGGGTGGTGCGCCGTTGGCCCGGTGGGGCCGATGGTAGCGCGGAGCTTTTCGTGGGCGACCTGCCTTCCGGCCGGTACGTGGTGCGATTGAACACGGCCGCCGGTTGGTCCAGCGCGGCGTTGGGCGTGGTACGCTAGGCCCTCAGACCAGGCCCACGGGCGGCAGGTTGCGTTTGCGCAGATCGGCCATCTTCAACAGGGCCACCGCGCATTCGATGCCCTTGTTGCCGTGGATACCACCGCTACGCGCCTCGGCCTGCTCCATGGCATTGTCCGTGAGCACACAGAAGATCACCGGTACGTTGTGCTTCACGTTCAGGTCCATGATGCCCTGCGCCGTGGCCTGGCAAACGAAGTCGAAATGGGGCGTTTCGCCACGCACCACGCTGCCGATGCAGATCACGCCGTCGAGGCCGTGGCGTTCCAGGAGCAGTTGGGCCCCCAAGGGTAGCTCGAAGCTGCCGGGTACGCTGGCCTCATGCAGGTTCTTCAGGGACACGCCATGTTTCAGGAGGGTCTCCACGGCGCCATCGCGCAAGGCCATGGTGATGGAGGCGTTCCATTCGCTCACCACCAGGCCCAAACGAAGACCGGCGCCACTGGGGACGCCGGTCGGATCGTAGTTCGAAAGATCGGTCGTGGCCATTGCGGCTCAGCCGTTGGCGGCCATTTCCTCCGCGCGGGCGGCGTACTTCTTGGCCTGGTTGTTATCGGGCGATTGCGGATAGTCCTTCACCACACGACCGAAGGCCTTGGCGGCGTTCTTCCAATCCTGCTTCTTCTGGTAGAGGATGCCGGCCTTCATCAGGAACATCGGCGTGGTGTAGTCGCTCTTCACCATGTCGGCCGCCTTGTTGAAGCGCTCGATGGCCTCGTCGTCGCGACCCAGTTCCACGAGCACATCACCTTGGTTGCCCACGGCCATCACGCTCAGCACCTGGTCCTCGGGATCGGCGTCCTTGTAGTAGCTGAGGGCGGTCTCGAATTCGCCCTTCTGGTGGTAGCACACACCGAGGTAGAACTTGGCCAGCTTGCCGGAGGGGGTGCTACCGTACTCCTTGGCCACGTGGTCGAAGCCCAAGTAGTTGCCGTCGCCGTTGATGGCCTTGTCCAGCGAATCGTTCTCGAAGTAGTACTGCGCCTTCCACATCAGGCTGGCGGCCTCCTTGGCACGAGGCTCGGCGATGAACCGCTTGTAGCCGAAGATGCCGGCGACCACCGCCAACACCGCCACTACGGCGATGGTGATGCCCTTCTTGTTCTTCTCATAGAACAGTTCGGTGCTGGTGTAGACCTGGCCGAGATCGAGGTCCTTCTCTGTAGTGGGTTCGTGGGGCTTGCTGGCCATGACGGGGGAATTACCGCTTTTTGGAGCGGCTGGCAAAAGTAGAGGTTCCGGGCATACCTGCGATAGGCCCCGGGCTATCTTTGAACGCTCCTGTCCACATGCACCTGCGCCGCCTTTCCGTCCTGCATTTCCGCAACCACCGGGAGGCGGAGCTGGAGTTGGGACCGCAGGTCAACTGCATCACGGGCCCCAACGGCACCGGCAAGACCAACCTGCTGGACGCCCTGCACTATCTGGGGCTGTGCAAGAGCTATTTCGAGGCACAGGACATGCACAACGTGCTGCACGGGGAGGATTTCTTCCTGGTGAAGGGCACCTTGGTCACCCCCGAAGGCGATGACGAGCTTGCGTGTGCCGTACGGAAGGGCCAAAGGAAGGTCTTCACCCGCAACCGGAAGGAATACGACCGATTGGCCGATCACGTAGGCCGGCTACCGGTGGTGGTGATCACCCCGTACGATGGACAGCTCGTGCTGGATGGCAGTGAGGTGCGGCGTCGTTTCCTGGACGGATTGATCGCCCAGTTCGACCGGGCCTATCTGGAGGCCCTCATGCGCTACAACCGCGCTTTGGCCCAGCGGAACCTGCTATTGAAGGAAGCATGGAAAGGAGGCCTCACCCCGGGCATGGTGGAGCCTTGGGACGAACAGCTGGTGGGACATGGCGAGGCGGTGCATGCCGCCCGTCAGGCTTTCATGGCCGATCTGGTTCCGCTGTTGGCCCAACATTACGCCGGCATCACCAGTGGTCCCGAGGGGGTGGAACTGACCTACCGGAGCGAACTCAGTGAACGTCCGCTGCGTGAAGTGCTGCAGCGGCAGTGGGAGCGCGACATCACGGCGGGCCATACCACGGGCGGCGTGCACAAGGACGACCTGCTCTTCACCATCGGCGGCCAACCCTTGAAGCGTTACGGCAGCCAAGGTCAGCAGAAGACCTACCTGATCGCCCTGAAACTGGCCCAGTTCGACCTCACCGCCACCCGCATGGGCCGCAAACCCTTGTTGCTGCTGGATGACATCTTCGACAAGATCGATCCGCAGCGCATGCGCCATTTGTTGCGGCTGCTGGGCGGGGGACGTTTCGGGCAGGTGGTGATCACCGATACCGACGCCGCACGCCTGCACCAGGCCATCGATGGGCTCGACCTCGATGCCCGCTTCTTCCAATTGGCGCACGACGCCCCCCCGATCCATGAAACGACGCAACGACCAGTCGCTCACCGAAGCGCTTGAGGGACTGGTGAACGCCTATGGCCTGCGCGAGAAGCTCGATGAACAGGCCGTGGTGGGCGCGTGGGACGAGATCGCCGGTGCCATGGTGGCCCGCCACACCGTTTCGGTGAAGCTGCGGCGCGGCAAGCTCCATGTGAAGGTGGATTCGGCACCGCTCCGGCAGGAACTCGGTTTCCTGCGACAGAACCTCATCACCACGCTGAACGAACGCTTCGGCCGTGAAGTGGTGAAGGAGGTGGTGTTGGACTGAGTCCATGTGGTCATGTGCACATGACCGCATGTGCACATGGAAATGCGAAGCCCGCTCTTCCAAGGAAGAGCGGGCTTCGCATTTTCGTCCTTCGCTCAGAAGCGCTCGCGGCCGCTGAAGAAGAAGTTGCCTTCGATCTCGGCGTTCTCGTTGCTGTCGCTACCGTGCACGGCGTTCTTGGCCTTGCTCTCCGCGTATTTCTTGCGGATGGTGCCCTCGGCGGCCTGGGCGGGATCGGTGGCGCCGATCAGCGTGCGGAAATCCTCCACGGCGTTGTCCTTCTCCAGGATCGCAGCGTAGATGGGGCCGCTGATCATGTAGTCCACCAGTTCGCCGTAGAAGGGACGCTCCTTGTGGACGGCGTAGAAGGTGGACGCCTCTTCCTTGGAGAGACGGGTGTATTTGAGCGCCACGATGCGGAAGCCGCCCGCGATGATCGCATCGAGGATCTTGCCTGCGTTGCCCGAGGCCACGCCGTCCGGCTTGATCATCGTGAAGGTCTTGTTGCTTGCCATGATGTATTGAAAAGGTCCGCAAAAGTAGGATCCTGCGCGTTGCGGATCGGGGTCCACGGTGAATTCCTGGGATGCCCTCTACTTTCGCGCGGCCGACGGCACTGCTCCGGCGTATCGCAGATGTCCTTTCCTTCCGCTCCCGCCGCCTCCATCGCCGCTCTGCAAGGCCTGCTCGCCACCCCCCGCCGGTGCGTGGTGGTGACCCATTACAACCCCGACGGCGATGCGCTCGGCAGCAGCACCGGACTGGTGGCCCTGTTGAAGGCGGCCGGACATTCCGCGCAAGTGGTGCTGCCCAACACGCCGCCCGGCAACCTGCATTGGATGCCCGGTTACGCGGAGGCCATCGCTTGGGATACGGCCAAGGCCGAGAGCGAGACCGCCGTGCGCGAGGCCGATGTCGTGTTCTGCCTGGACTTCAACAAGCAGGACCGCGTGGGCCAACTGGAGCAGGTGTTGCGCAATGCTCCGGTGAAGGTCCTCATCGATCATCATCGCGACCCCGATGGCTTCGCCGCTGTCGCCTTCAGCGATACGAAGGCCTGCGCCACCGCACAGATGGTCTTCGATATCGCCGGCGCCATGGGGTGGTTGCAACACCTCACGGCCGATAGCGCCACCTGCCTGCTCACGGGATTGATCACCGACAGCGGCTCCTTCCGTTTCAGCAGCACCACGCCGCATACGTTGAAGGTGGGCGCCGCCTTGATGGAGAAGGGTGCAGTGCCCGACCGCATCCACTCCGCGGTGATGGACGACAACAGCGAGACCCGCATGCGCCTGATGGGTTTCACGCTGAGCGAACGGTTGGAGGTGCTGCACGAGCAAGGCACGGCGATCATGCATTTGACCGACAAGGACCTGCAGCGGTTCGACTTCAAGCCGGGAGATACCGAGGGTTTCGTCAATCTGGGACTCAGCATCCGCGGCATCCGGCTCGCCGCCTTCTTCATCCAGCGCGGTGAACTGGTGA
>DASWWQ010000319.1:0-27139 GCA_036405935.1 Flavobacteriales bacterium | reverse complement strand
CAGGTCTTGTCGTTGCAGACCATGAACTCGGCTTCGCCCTGCACCTGGAAAGCAGCGGTCGTGGTCCGTTCGATGGGCACATGGAACACCACGGTACCCGAATGGTAGCGCACGCGCATGCCGAAGTTGGGGTCGTCGACTTCCTCGGCAACGGGTTCGATCACCTTGCCTTTGGCGGTGAAGTGTTCGTTCGCGAAAACACGGATCACGGTGGGCAAGGGACCATCATCCCGGGGAAGCTCCAGCGCATAGATGTGCCAGCCCTCTTCGCATACAGCGGTGAGCTCCACCTGCAACACCCCATCCTTGACGATGAGCTCCGATCGCCAGGTGACGGGGCCATTGGCCTTCAGCCAGGAGGCGGCGGAGAGTCCGAGCATGATCAGGAGGAACCGCAAGGCTTGGAGCATGGGCCAAAAATACCCGACCGGTCCGCCGAAGCGGCGGCCCGTTGGAAAGATCATGTGGATCCTATGGCCCGGCTAGACCAGGTCCACGTCGATCACCCGGGCGATGGGCAAGGTGATACCCGATCTCAGCACGATGTGCTGGTTGTCCACGGACCAAACGGTGGTCTCCACGTACTTCATGCCCTCGGCATCCTTGAAGAGGATGCGGCACTTGCAGTGCTCGGTGTTGCCGAGGGTCATCGCCGTACGGATCTTCCGGTCCAGTGCGGTGCGATGCACCTGACTGAGATCCACCGGCTGCTGCGGAAAGTGCAATTGGGGGACCTTTTCCTTGGCGATCTCCGAAACGTGTGAGGGTATCATGGCAAAGGGGTTTCCGGTTCGGTTGGAACGTACGGGCACTTCATCAACGAACGGGACCCGGGCGATCGTTCGCGGCCCACTTCATAAGGATCGTGAAAGCCTTGAACGGCGCGGCTTCAAGCGACGACCTCGATCCGCCAAGCCTCCGGACATCCTTGCACGGCTGCCGCTCCCTGTGCCACCCGATGGCCCACCAGCCAGATCACCTCTCCCCTGCTTTCCAACACCCATTGGCGCTCCTTGTCCACCCGCGAGCGCTTGAGGTCGATCAACATGTCGCTGATCAATCGGGTGCCCTCCATTCCGGCCGGACGCATCCGATCACCGAGTTGCCAGGGCCGCAGGACCAACGGAAAATGCAGGCGCTGCGGGTCGAACCACGCGATGTGGTCGGGCACATCGGCCACTGCTCCTTCGAACGGAGCCGAGCGGATGGCGAGTGGTGCACCCGGGGGAACACGGTCGGCCGTCGGGATGGTCCATGTGGGAAGGGACACGGCGGGAGGGGCCATCAATAGTCCACGGCGATCCACGAACAAACGACCATCGGAAAAAGGGAACACGGCACCTGTCCTCCGCAGCCGCATCGCTTCCAGGATCCGGGTCTGCTGGGCAGGGTGCACCTCGCGGCCGCGCAACAAACGATGCAGCACCAACTGCGGTGTACCGGAACGTTCGAAGACCTCGAAGGGCACCAGCACTTCACCGTTCGCATCGGGCACCGGTGTTCCGAGCAGGTCATCGACCCGGCGCGATGCGGCTTCCTGCAGCTCGCGGAACAGCTCCACGGCACGGATCAGGTTGTCCGAGCTGCCCGCTCGCACCTCGTTCAATAGAGGAAGCACTTCGCCCCGGATCCGGTTGCGCAGGTACTTGGGGTCCGTGTTGCTACGATCCTCGCGATACGGAACACCGTTGCGCCGGGCATAGTCGAGGATCTCGGCCTTGCGCCGATCGATCAAGGGCCGGATGAAAGCACCGTTCCGGGGTCGGATGCCGCCCCAGCCAGAAGCCCCGGGACCACGCATCAGGTTCATCACCAAGGTCTCCACGGCGTCATCGGCATGGTGGGCCAAGGCCAGGCGGTGGGGCCCTTGTTCCACCAGCTCCTGGAACCAGGTGAAGCGCAGTTCACGGGCCGCCATCTGTACGGAAATGCCCTTTCCTACCGCGTGGGCCTGCACCTCCACCCGCCTCCCCTGGAAGGGGATACGTTCCGCTTCACAATAGCTACGGACCAACTCCTGGTCGGCATCGCTTTCCACGCCGCGCAGGCCATGGTCCACGTGGGCCACCGAACAACGGTAACCCAAGCGCACCAGCACATGCAGCAGCACCATGCTGTCCACCCCTCCGCTCACGGCCACGTGCACGGACGCTCGAGGCTCCAGCAAGGCGTGCCGCTGGATCGAACGTTCCACCTCATTCAGCATGGCCCAGGGCTTGGATCACGGAACGGGCCTTCAGTTCACATTCCTCCCACTCGGCCAAGGGATCACTGGCCGCAGTGATGGCTCCTCCGGAGATGAGGGATGCGCGACCCGAATCCGCATCGTACATCAAGGTGCGGATCACCACGTTCAGGTCCGCACGACCGTCCGGCCACACCAGGCCCAGGGTGCCGCTGAAAAGCCCTCTTCGCCCGTCTTCCACCTCATCGATCAGCTGCATCGCCCTCCGCTTGGGGGCGCCGGTCATGCTGGCCATGGGAAAGGTGGCCCGCAGCACTTGGTGCCAGGTCACATCGTTCCGTTTCGTGGCGGATACGCTGCTCACCATCTGGTGCACGGCGGGGTAGCTCCTCACGCCACAAAGCTCCTCCACCTTCACCGAACCCGAGGCCGCGATGCGGGACAGATCGTGGCGGGCGACATCCAGGGCCATCACGTTCTCACTGCGCTCCTTGGGATCGGCGGCCAAGACGGCAGCCAGCTCGGCATCGCGCACGGGATCCGGATCGCGCGGACGGGTCCCCTTCATCGGTTCGGAAAGCACACGTTGGCCGGCCCACTGCAGATAGCGCTCGGGGCTGGCGCAAAGGGCGAAGAGGGGGCCTACGCGATAGAATCCGGCATACGGCGCTGCGGAACGCTCGGACAAGGCGGCAAACGCTCGGAAGGGATCGAAGCCCGGCAGATGGGCGTGCCGTTCGGTGCAGTAGTTCACCTCATAGATGTCGCCGCGTTGGATATGGCCCATCAGGCGTCCCACACCGGCCCGGTATCGATCGCGGGAGGTGGTCCGCTCCCAGGCCGCCTCGATCGGAGCGGAGGGCGGCGTATGCTGCATCACGAAGGTCTCCAGGAGCGCTGTTCCCTCGGCCATATGGGCGGGTGAAGTGTGCAGCACGGCTTGCTCTTGGCCCAGTTCGATCACCACTTGAGGCTCCCACCACCCGTGATCCCCGAAACCGAGGGTATCGGGATGCCGGCCCGTTGCATGCTCCACCCCACCTGACCACTCATAGGCCACATGCCCGAAGGCCCATCCTCCGCCATCCAGCGCCTGTTCCATGGAAAGCCGCCGTGCCCCGGGCAAGGCCACCGCGATCACCCACCGGTCCGGGGAAGGAATGCGCCGGGCCAGGAAGTTCAATTGGGGCGCCAATGCAGGCCAGTACAGCTCTCCGTTCCAAGGTCGGACCAAGGCGGACTTCAGGGTGTTCGGCATGCGCGAGGGCAAGATATCCCTGCCCCAAGCAACCGTTACCCCCGCGCTTCGTCCTCAGAGAGTCCAAGACCTTCCACCCTGATCGCGAGCCCTTTCAGAAAAACCACCATCCCTTGACCATCAGCGGATTACACCAGGATCAGTGGAACGCGGCCGGGCTTCAACGCAGGGCGTCCCGGAAGGTTGCAGTCGGATCGCGGATATCCTACATTTGATCCTACCATGAAGAAACTTGTACTCGCGGGCCTCGGAATCATGAGCACGGCCTTCGCCGTGGGGCAGGATGCCCGACTGGTTCTGTACCAGAACGTCTACATGACGTTCGGCTATGACGCCCCGACGACCGATACCTACCTGGTGATCTCCAACCCCGCCTCCAACGGCCTCACGGTTTCGGCCACGGGTGGCAATATCATCACCGAGCACGAGCGCAACCGGATCCGCTGGGTGAACGGCACCACCGTGGCCAGTGTGGGCTCACCGGTTCCCTTCACCATCCCCTTCACCACACGATCCCTGGAGAAGATCCCGTTGACGGTGACGAAGACCTCCACCGGCACGGCCACCGCCGTCTCGTCCATGGTGTTCTCCACCTACAACTGGGAAGCCGGCACCACCGCGCTCAATGCCTGGAACAACTCAGCCTATATGCCTTCGGGCGTTGCGCACGTGAACTCGGATATCGATGGTACGAACAACTCGGACAACGCTCTCGACCGCTTCTGGATCATCGACCCCAGCCAAGCCGGCTTCGCCTACACGGCCAAGCCCGATGTGCGCCTCACCATCGATTTCTCCGGCGCCGATGCCGCCACCAACGGCGCTCCGGGCAACACGAGCGGCTTGGTGAACACCTTGGCACCCCAGCGTTACAATTCCGGGACCGGCCAATGGGGCGATTACTTTCCCACGGGCACCTTGGATGCCGGCAACACCATCGTCTCCAACATCAACATCTCGGGGGCGAACTTCTTCCGCAGCTGGACCTTGGCCAGCAGCTTGGAAGCCCTGCCGATCGAGCTGCTGAGCTGGACCGGCAAGTGCGACGGCGACCGCGTCCTGCTGGAGTGGATCACGGCCACGGAGCAGAACAACGACCTCTTCACCATCGAACGCAGCTTGGATGCCCTTTCCTGGGAACCGATCGGCACGGTGCAAGGCGCAGGCAACAGCCTGAACACCTTGAACTACTCCTTCGAGGACCGTGCACCGGCCAACATGGCCTACTACCGCCTACGCCAGACGGACTTCGATGGCACCAGCGTGTTGAGCGCGGTGATCCCCGCCGGCTGCAACACCCCGGACGGTATCGACATCGTGAGTGCTTGGGATGACGGCACGGACCTGAACGTGATGGTCAGCTCCACCTTCTCAGGCAACTTCGAACTGACCCTCATGGATGCCCAAGGCAAGGTGATGGCCGTTCGCCCGAACCAAGTGGTGAACAAGGGCGGAACCCTGCTGAAGGTCGACAAGACGAACATCGCCACCGGCATCTACATGCTGCGCCTGCACGACAACAGTACCGTGCTGTCCCGGCGCGTGATGGTGAATTGAGCGCTCGGACCTCCGACGCAACAGGGCCGCGAAGCGCGGCCCTGTTGCGTTTCAGGCCCTGCGCTTGATCAGCCGAAGGACCAACGCACAGAGCAGGAGCAACACCAACCCTTGGGCGGCCGTGCCGATAAGGTCACCGGAACGAACGAAGAAGGTGAGGTCGGTGCGGGCGTGCAAGGTGGTCCTGAAGGCAGCGGGTGTCCACCAAGCGGTGGCATCATGCACATCGCCTCGCTGATCGATGGAACACGAGATACCGGTATTCGCCGACCGGGCCACATCCCGGCGGGTCTCCACGGCGCGCAGACGACCGTAGGCCAAATGGTGCTTGTATCCCGGCGAATCGCCCCACCAAGCGTCGTTGGTCATGATGGTGATCAGGGTGGCCCCGTTGCGCACATGCGCGGCCACATGATCGCCGTAGATGCTCTCGTAGCAGATCACCGGCGCAGCTTTCACACGGCCGTCAGCTGTCGACATCACCTCCCGCTCGTCCTGGATCCCTAAGCTGCCGGTGGTGCCACCGAGGTCCAAGGCCAGGCCGTCCAGCTGTCCGAGCAGCACCTCGAAGGGCATCAACTCCACACCGGGAACCAGCTTGGATTTGTGGTAGCTCTCCGTGCTGCCATCGGATCCGACCAGCAGCGCCGCATTGTAGGAAACGAACCCGGTACCGGAATCACCGATGGGGCGGGCGCTGCGAGGCATCGGCTCTCCTTCCCCGTAGAATCGATCCGAGGACATGCCGGTGAGCACAGCCGTTCCGGGATGCGCCTGGAGGAAGCGCCGGATACGGTCCACGCTTCGGGACGCTCCGAGATCGTTCTCCCATAACCCCTCCAAGTGCCATCGGCCTTGTTGGTGATCCAGTCGGGTGCCCTCCTGCAAGGCCGTTTCCGGCATCAGCACCAAGGCCGTGTTCGGCGTGATCACCGCCTCGGCCTGGGCCAGCATGCGATCCACCTGCACCAGCGGATCCATGCTACCGAACTTCTCCGTGTAGGGATCGATGTTCGGCTGCACCACCACCACTTCCACCGGTACGCCCTCTTCCTTGAAGGTGGCATAACGCACCCAGGACCCGATCAGCGGCACCAGCAGCACGGCAGCGATCATCGCCGGCCGACGCGATCCCTGTTCGCGCACGTTCGACCCGAGGCAGCGGATGATCCATCCGGCGATCATCACATTGAGCGCGAGCACCCAGAGCGAACCACCGAAGGTACCGGTCCATTCGTACCACTGCACCCACTGCGGATGCTCCGCGAAGACATTGCCCAAGGTGAGCCAAGGCCAGCTGAGGTCCCAGTTCATATGGGCCTTCTCGAAGGCGATCCAACAGACCACGAAGGCCCAACGCGCTCGGGCACCGCCCCAATACCGATGCACGCCGCGCATCACCAGCCACGGGAGCGACATCACCGCCACATTGCCCAGGTTCGGCCCGATCAGGGTGAAAAGGCGCGTGCCCATCGGCTCACTGACCTCGAAGAGCCACCACGTGGTGCAGAGGTTCCAGACCAGCAGGGCCAGCATCACGAAAGGCATGAAGTGTCGCGGACGCTGTCCCTTGTCGGCCCGGGAGAAGCGCTCCTCGGCCACCAACAGCGGCACCCATGCCAGGAAGATCAACGGTACGGCACCACCCACAGCGGGCCATGCCAAGGCGAGGAGGACGCCCGTGGCGACCGCGGAAAGCAGGTGGAAGCGGCGCATGCGGGTCCGAAAGTAGGCCGGGCCCATCACGGCTTCATCAACGCAGCAGGTACATCTTGCCGAAGCCCTTGTGGAAGTACTCGCCGGCGGTGGTCTGGCGGTATTCGATCTCCGCTCCGTGCAGTTGTGCGATGACGCGGTACAGGTAGACGCCACGGGCCAGCCGATCCCCGAACTGGTCGGTGCCATCCCACGCGAAGTCGGTTATGTTACGCCCGATACGGATGTTGCCGAGCTCGCTCATCGACACCTCGCGCACCACCCGACCGGTGATGGTCATGATCTGGATGCGCATGGCCATTGGCACCTCATGCCCGGTGAGGGTGAAGACGAAGCGGGTACTGGTGGTGAAGGGATTGGGGTAGTTCAGCACTTCGGTGATGGTGGGCTTGTTGATCACCTCGAAGTTCACCGCGTAGTCCCGGTCGCCGCTGGCGTTGTTGCTGCGATCACTGGCGCGCACCACCAAGCGGTAACGGCCATCGCGGTCATAGACGGGGTTGTAGATGATGCGGGCCACGTTATCGGGACCATCGGCCGGGATGAAGCGCAGCACATCCACGCCGTTCTGCCGGAAATGCACCTGCGACGCGTTGCCCGAGGGATCGGTGAGATACACCTTGAACAGGGCCGTATCGGCTTGGCTGTCCAGCAGCAGGATCTCGTTCTCATCGTCCAAGGTCACTTGGATCTCCGGCCGCGCACTCACGATGTCCCCATCGAGGATATGGATGCCATCGAAGGTCACGTCCAGCAGGGGATTCATGCGGTCCTGAACGGTCCGGAAGCGGATGGTGGCCACGTTGTTCCCATGGTATTGCTCCAGCTGGTCGTAGGTACCCGTAGCGGTATCCACCGGGTTGGCCTCGATGACCAAGGCGTTGGCACCCGGGAACGCGGTGGAACCGAAGGCGATCGTATCACGCAGGATCCCACCCACCGGCAGGGGCGGATTGCGCCGGTGGTGCACCAGATGCCGCACGTTGTTCTGGTCCACCACCCAGGCCGCCACCAGCAGGCTGTCCATGTCCTGCTCACCGATGTTCCGGATCGCGACCATGGCGCGCGCCTGCTCACCTTGGAAGATGCTATCGAGGTAGGTGAAGTACCCGCTGGGTGGATCGATCGCGCACTCGGGTGCAGGTACGCCCAGCAGGTGCCAACGATCCAACTGCGCCGGTTGAGGACCCACGACGCTATCGTTCCAGAACGCCCCTTTCAGATGCAGGAAGGGATACTGGGCGGCCGGGGCGATCGGGTCAAGGTCCGGGATGTTACCTGAATAGGAATGGAACGACTGCAAAGGGACCTCCACCGCGGAGTTGTTCGCGGTGATGCCGCTCAGTTCCACCCGGACACTGTCGTAGGGCGCAGCGGGCACGGTCCGCCACGAAAGCTCGTTCCAATCCAGCATGGCATTGGTCCGCGGTGCGCTGATGCTACCACTGCGTGCGTTGACCTGCACTTCAAGGTTGGCTTCGATGAATTCGGTGGCGGTCTGCCCCCATGCCTCCACCACGGAAGCGGGATCCCCCTTCCGGTAGATCAGGATATACGGTACGAGATCGGGCACGGTACCATCGACCAGATTGGTCGCCCCGATGGCCTGGAACACCGGCCACATCGAGGATGCTTCCACCTGAGGCCGAAGCAACCGCAACCAGGTGTAGACCACGACGTAGTGCCCATCGGGCACGTCGTTCTGGAGCATGTCCGCAAGACTGTCCATCTGTGCGGGAAAAGCCTGTCGGAAGATGAAGTAGCGCTCTTGCCGTTGCCGATAGCAAGAACCATTGTCGTTCACGTTCCCGAAATAAAGTCCCACCCCGCCGTACCGGGTACGCCAGGACTGGAAGTCGAAAGGATCCACCACTCCTATATGCAGTGCGGGATCGATCCCACAGCCTTGCACTTCCTGCGGCTCCAGATCGATGGACCATTGGGAGTCGTAATAGCTGTTGCCCAGGATACGAACGCTGATGTGGCGCGGACCGGAGAAGAAACCGAAGCGGCGTTGCGGCAGCTCGTATTCGATGGAACTGAATCCGTTCGGCTTGAACTGCAGGAAATGCGATTGGCCCCAGCCCCGGCGATCGGTGAGATGCTGGAAGGATTGCTGCCTCCAATTCAAAAGACCTGTTCCAGCACTGTCCAAGCTGCTCCTCCAGTAGAACACGACACTGTCCGTGGCCGTGTTCAATCCGTAGATCGAGGTGGGTTGCCATTCCACCACGCCGCCTGGTGCCGCCATCAGGGTCTGTTCGAGCACCGGACTGTTGAAAGCGTCGGTGGTATCGATCTGGAAGCGGTAGTTCCGCACCGGCGCGAAGGGATCTCCGGTGCTGGCGCGCAGGCGTGGACCGGCATCGGGCAGCACCGCCAGATCATAGGGGAACACCGGGATCAGGTCGCCGGAGACCACCTGCAGCAGATGATGGGCGCGGTTGTTGATCTCATCCTGCCCTTCATCGCCCTCCTCGATCAGATCGGGATCCAGGTCCAGGCGAAGCTCCAGGTTGTTCAGCCCCACCCCTTGTCCGTTGGGCATGCGCACAGGCAGGGTGAACACCACCGTATCCTGGTACGACTGCATCGAGTGGCTGATCACGAGGGTCTGGAGCGGCTGCGTCACTCCGCTCAACGAACGTTGCAGGGCCACGGAGAAGGAGGCATGCGTACCCCGGCCGATGTTGCGGATCACCACCTGCACATCGAACGAATCCAGGTCGGCCGTCACGGTGGCCGGGATCACACTGATGTCGGCATCCTGCACATCGAGGTCCGGCAAGGGCGGCGAGTTCATCACCACGGTGGGATCGCCGTGCACGGTGAAGGTCTGCACGTTGTTCAGCGAACCGATGTCGTCCCACGCGTTGAGCAGTTGCAACCGTGAGGCGTACTTCACATGTTCGCCGATCCCCTTGCCGTAGTTGACGTCCGCGAAGCTGCGGTAGAAGTTGGCCGTGAAGGGCTGCAGGTAGTTGGGCAGCCCGAGGTGCACCGAGGCCAGGAAGGCGATGGAGCCCATGCCGCCGGGACGCACGAACTGCTCGCTCATGCTGTTGGCGTCGTACAGGTGGATGTTGCCCGTGTAGCATGAGTTGCCCAACATCACCGGATAGCGCCCGTTCCAATCATAGGCGGCCGGATCGCTGATGGTGATGTCGAAGGAGGATCCATAGGCATGCGCGAAGAAGGTCATCAGGCTCACCCCGTTCTCGATCAGGGTGGTGACGCTATCGGCGGCCGACTGCGGGATATCCTGGTTGCCGTTCTTCACGAACTTGGTGACGTGCCCCATGAAAAGCGTGTCCTCCGCGATGTAGCGGTAGCTCTCCAGCGCGGCGTTGAACTGGGCCACTTCCTGGGCGATGGACCCGCCCCGGAAGTGCAGGATGTTCTTCATCCACGCTGCGCTGGCCTGCCCCTCCAGCACCGCCACCTTGTCCATGTAATCGGTGACTTCCTGCGGTGTTCGCGCGGATAAACGCCCCACGGGAACGGTGAGGTCCCAGGGTTGACCGGACAGACCCAAAGTGAACATCGCGTCACTGGGCTGGAAGCCATAGGAAGGGACCAAGCAGGCGGCTGCAGCCGTCGCGTCGTATCGATAGCCCTTGCCCGGATCCAGTGTACTGGTGCGGTGCGCCTGCACGCTTTTGCCGATCAGGAACAGGGCCTTGGGCGTGCTCGGCCACTCCTGGACCACCTGCCGTATGAAGTTGCGGATGGCCAGTGGATGCCGGGCGATGCCACCACCATATTGCATGTACAGCTCATCCACGTTCGCCACCAGCGTGTTGTAAGCGTTGTGGGGATTGTTCTGGCGGAAGCTCGCGTAGGTGTTCGCCGCTTCCAGCAGGGTGGGATGTGTGATGATGAGCATCGCATCCTCCACCGGTGCGGCCAGCAGGTCCGTGAAGAAACCCGAGCCGTTCACCCTTTGGAGCGAAGTGATGGGCGTGATCGCGTTCTGGCCGATGAGGTAGACCGACACCCCGTCATCATCCAACGGCACATTGTATTTCCAATACCCCTCGGGTACGGGCAGGATACGACGCATCGTGTCACCCAAGGCGTAGACCAGCGGCGTGCCTCCTTCCAGACCGTTGAAGTTCATGGTGGCGAACGTCTCACCCGCCGCAGGAGGAACATGCAGGCGGATGCGCGTCTGCTCGCCCATGTGCAGAGCGTGCGGGTAACGGATGGTGCTGTAACCGTAGTTGACCCAATCCGGATAGTCCGCCGACATGCCCGAGGCACAGGGCACCAGATCATGCACGATCGTCATGCGCAGCGGCGTGGTGAAGCCCAACTGGGCAGCCGGGAAAGAGCCTTCGAAACGGATGGTACGGACACCGGAGAACACCGTATCCATCAACGGTATCTGCCCCGGACCCACACTCAGCCGCACATGGTGATCGTTGCAGGCGTAAAGACTGGCCGTGTTGGAACTGGCGAACGTGCCTCGGATGAACGCATCAGGTGCGCCGGATCCGGTATACGGCTGCAGGGTGAAATGTTGGAAGGTGTAGGGCAACTCGCCGTTGGTGGCTTCCGCGAGATAGGTGAAGTAGCCCTCCCCATCACCGATGGAGGAGGTGGATGCGCCACTCGGTGTACCAACGCCATGATGGAACCAGAGCGGGTCGAAGGTCAAGGCCTCCGCCCAGGTCCAAGGCCGCGGAGCCTGGCTGGTGAAATCCGTGTTCGTATAGGGCAACACCCGCTTCTTCTCCCCATCCGGATCCCACGTGATGAAATAGCGGATGGTATCGTTGTAGAGCGAGTAGTGCGGGTTGTTGATATGCTCCGGCGAATCCCACACCGTGCTGTCCTTCCAGGCATCGTTCTTCGGTGCGTAGAACTCGATGAAGTCCGCCGCGTTCAGCACACCGTCCTCCTCCCCTTGGATGTAGATGGGCACCTGGCGCTCCCGGCCGAACACTTGGATGTCACGCGCATCCAGCGTGGCCAGAGGGAATCCTGCGGCGGACAGGGTGGCGGAGTCGATGCGGAAGATCCCCTCGCGATCGAGGTTGAAGTACCAGTACTGCTTGTCGTGATCGATCCATTCGTTGCCATAGGGCTGGGCCAGGGCCATCCCCGAGAACAGGACCGACAACCAAACGAGCAACGATCTTCTCATGATCCGCCTTTCTTGAAGAGATCGAAGCGTAGGGAGAACACGTTCGAGTACAGGGCCACGCTGTTGTCACCGATATCGGTAAGGGCGTAGTCCAGCGACACGCTCTTGATCTTGAGACCGATGCCGATGTTGGGCTGGAAATTCAAGGACTTCTTGTCGTCGATGTCCGTGACGTACTGGAAGTTGTTCACGCCTGCCCGCAGGAACACCACGCGCGCATAACCCACCTCGATGCCCAGGCGCGGATCGCCGCTCCACGTGCTCGATGCAAAGAGGGTGTTGCGCTCACCATCGAAGGTGTTCTCCAGGTTCACCTCGGCCAGCAGGTCCACCTTGCTGCCGAACCTGAACTGGCGGGCCACCCCGAGGGTCAGGCGTGGCAAGGTGACCTCCACCCCGTTCTGCGGCAGTTCATTGCCCGTCTGCTGGAACACCTGGATGGTGCGTTGGTCCAGCGTGTAGCTCCACGCGTTGAAGGTACCGGTGATGTCGCGCGCCACGGCGGCGAAGCGCCAAGGGCCTTTGTCGTACTGCAACGCAGCATCCAATCCAAAGCCCCAAGCCGTAGCGAAGGGTCCCACCTTGCGGTAGATCACCTTGGCGTTGGCCCCCACGCGAAGTCCGGGCACCTTCAGTTTGCGGGCATAGCTGATGATGAAGGCATGGTCGGCGGCGGAGAAGCTGGTGATCCGGTCGTAGTCCACGTTGCCGTCGTTGTCGATCAGCTCGGTGGTGTTGGGGATGTCGTCCACGCCGAAACGGAGAACGCTGAAGGCGAGTGTGCTGCTGCTGTCGATGGGCTTGGCGATGCCGATGTAGTCGTACTTGGCGATGCCCGCGAAATACTCGCTGTGCATGGCACCCACCTGCAGATCGCCCTTCACGCCAAGCAGACCGGCGGGGTTCCAGTAGCCCGCGGTGACGTCGTTGGCACTACTGATGTACGAATAGCCCATGCCGAGGGAGCGGGCACCCACGCCGATGCTCAGGAACTCGTTGCTGTACTTGGGGGCATCCTGGGCCTGGGCGAGCAGGAGGCCGAAGGTGGCAACGGCCAGGGTAACGAACCTGCTTCCTTGACTTGGCGTGATCTTCATCGCTATGCGTATTGACGCAGCTTCTAACTGAGAGTGGCCTCCGTTATTGCCCCGAAATTATCCCAACTTCGGCCCGCCGCAGCCCGGAAAAAGACCGGCACGGCAAGCTGCACCTTGGCACGCCTTCCCCGCCTTCCGGACCTGCTGACCACCGCGAACCTAGCCTGCGGGGTGCTGTCGATCCTGTTGGCCTCGCAGGGACAGTTAACGATCGCCTGTGGGCTGGTCTTCCTGGCGGCGGTCTTCGACGTGTTCGATGGGCTGGCCGCCCGGGCCTTGGGCGGGGGTACGCCGTTGGGCGCACAACTGGACAGCTTGGCGGACATGGTGAGCTTCGGGGTGGCACCCGCCTACGCGATCTGGTCCGCCTTCGTTTCGGAAGCTTTCAACAGTGACAACAAAGGGATGACGGGCTTCTGGCTGAACGATCAGCCCATTGCTCTGATCGGAGCGACCGCTGTTGTTCTATCCACAGCCTCAGCATGGCGGTTGGCCAAATTCAACGTTGATACGCGCCAGACGCATGGGTTCCTCGGTTTGGCCACACCTGCGAACGGTCTTTTCTGGGTCAGCTTCATACTGATCGTTGCCGATGTAGGCGTAACCCGCCTTGCCCACCTTCATGGGCTTCACTTCCTTTTCGTCGCAAGTCTCGCTCAACAACCTTGGACCGTGCTGGCCTTGGCCATTGGGCTATCGATGCTGATGCTCTCCGAGCTCCCCCTCCCCAGCCTGAAGTTCAAGAGCAAAGGGTGGAAAGGCAACGAGGTCATCTTCCTGTTGATCGGCATCGGAGCGGTGCTGGTGGCCTTTTACGGGATCCTGGCCGTTCCGTTGATGCTGGTGCTGTACGTGCTGAGCCCTTTGTGGGGGCGGCTTTTTCCGGCTGCTGGTCGCTAGCTGCTGGCCTCAAGCTCACTTCGTACAGGCTGGGCCAGTGGCCACAAGCCAGTAGCTAGCAGCTTGCAGCCGAGTTCCCATCTTTGCGCCATGAAGACCTTCCGCGCCTCCATCGATGTGATGCCCCACGACAACCTGCTGGACCCCCAAGGCAAGGCCGTCAGCGGCAGCATGGGCAACCTGGGCCTGGCCGAGATCACCGGCGTGCGCATCGGCAAGCACATCACCCTGCAGGTGGAGGCCGCCGACAAGAAGGCCGCTGAAGGGAAGGTGGACGAGGCCTGCAAGAAGCTCCTCGCCAACCTGATCATGGAGAAGTACAGCTTCTCGGTGGAAGAGGCCTGAGGCTAGGCGACTTTCCTGATCCGGCGCCCGATGCCCTCCCGCAAACGGAGGAAGGGGGACTCCACCGCGTACCACACGATCGTGGCCAGCAGCAGGCACAGGCTCCAATAAAGCAGCGCATTCAGCGGTCCGGACGTGCTGAAGCCGAAATGCAACAGCACGTACAGCACCGGTAGGTGCACCAAGTAGAGTGCATAGGCCGAGCGGCTCAGGAATACCACGGGCTTTGTCCAAGTTGAAGCAGCCCGCCAGCCGGACAGCAACGGCAGCAACAGCGTCATGGACAATGGCATCAGGGTGAAGTAGCAGGCCGTCCAGAGCGGAGCGTGCAGCTGCGGCCGGTAGGCGGTGATCATCAAGAGCAGCACCACACCGGACCCCAACGCAGGCCAGCGCAATGCCTTCCAGCTCCCTGCCCAACGCACGGAAACCCATGCGGCCAAGGCGCCGATCGCGATCGCATCCCAACGGGTGAGCACCAGCTTGCGCACGAAGATCTCCAGATCCTCGGCCGTACCGATGCGCTGCAGCCAGTACATCCGTACCCCGAAGGCGATCACGCAGAACACCAAGGCCAGCAGCGGGAACACCCGTTGGAACGGCAGGCGCGCCCCCAGCACCGCGAGGTACAGCAGCATAGGGAACAGCAGGTAGAACCACTCCTCCACCGACAACGACCACGATTCCCAGAAGAAGAGGTCGAGCGGGAAATGGAGGTTCTGGAGGAAGACGGCGTACGCCCAAGTGGCGGAACTGAGGATACCGGGTGCGATGCCCGACCGGACCAGCAGCACGTTCAGGCCGAGGAACACGAAATAATTGGGCAGGGTGCGCAGCCAGCGGCGTTGCCAGAAATCCAGCAATCCCCGGTGCCCGGCCTTGGTGGGTGGCTCCTTCAGCAACAGACCGCCGATCAGGAAGCCGCTGAGCACGAAGAAGAGGTCCACGCCATCGATGCCGGCGATCCATCCCGGCGAGGTTCCACGCAGGAACGGTGCGCTGTGCACCAGCACCACCAGCACGATGGCCATGGCCCGCATCACGTCGAGACCGAAGATGCGTTCGCGATCTCCGCTGGTTCCGGTTTCCGTTGCGGGGGGCATGCTCGCTCGGGTCGGAACGTGGCGGTCAGATCTTCGCGCGCCGCAGTTCGAAGTTCTGCCCGAGGTACACCTTGCGCACCTGTTCATCCGAGGCCAGTTCCTCGGCCGTGCCCTGCTTCAGGATCTTCCCTTCGAAGAGCAGGTAGGCGCGATCGGTGATGGAGAGCGTCTCCTGCACATTGTGGTCGGTGATCAGCACACCGATGTTGCGGCGCTTCAGCTGCGACACGATGCCTTGGATGTCCTCCACGGCGATGGGATCCACCCCGGCGAAGGGCTCATCGAGCAGGATGAACTTGGGTTCGGTGGCCAAGGCGCGGGCGATCTCCGTTCGGCGGCGTTCCCCCCCGCTGAGCACATCGCCCATGTTCTTGCGTACGTGCTGAAGGCTGAACTCGTCCAGCAGGGTCTCCAGCCGCTTGTGCTGTTCGCCCTTGGTCAGCTTGGTCATCTCCAGGATCGCCCGGATGTTGTCCTCCACGTTCAGCTTGCGGAACACGCTGGCCTCCTGCGGCAGATAGCCGATGCCCTTCTGCGCCCGCTTGTACATGGGCAGCTGCGTGATCTCCTCATCGTCCAGCAGCACCCGGCCTTCGTTGGGCTTGATCAACCCCACGATCATGTAGAAACTGGTGGTCTTGCCGGCACCGTTCGGGCCGAGCAGGCCCACGATCTCGCCCTGCTCCACCTGCACGCTGACGCCCTGCACCACGGTGCGGCGCTTGTAGCGTTTCACGATGTGTTCGGCGCGGAGGATCATCGCGGGATCAGAAGTTCAGGAAGAGCTTCAAACGTAAGGCGAAGGGCGAGGTGCGGGGGTGATCGTTGTAGCGCAGGCGCCAGACCCCATCGATACGCAGCACCTTGAGGATGTTCTCCACTCCACCGCTCACCTCCACGTACGGACCATCGGAAAGCTCGTACATGCCCGGCAGGAACAACATCACCTCCCCATGCTTGGCCGCATCCAGGTCGCCGACCACGGCCCTTGCGGTGAGCACTTCGCGCCATTTCAAGCGGCGGAACAGGGGCACCCGATTGAAGAAGAGCCCTTCGAAATGGTGTTCCGCGAAGAGCTGCACGTAACGGTCGCTGATGAACTCGAAGAAGTTCATCGTGTTGAACGCGGCGTCGTCCATGTAGAAGGTCTCGTTGCCGCTATGGATGATGAGCAGCGGGTAGGGCAGCGTGCCCCATACCTGTCCGGCCTCGGCGTTCAGGCGCATCCAACCCAAGGCACCGAGCTGGAGCCGTTGGTACACATGCGCCACCACCTTCTGATAGCTGTACTCGCTGCCCAAGGTGCCCTTGAGACCGAAGGCCGCATGGAGTTCCAAGGTGGGATAACGCGTACCGAGGCTCAGCCGGCGGAAGTCACCGCTCACGTACTTCTCGCGATAGGCGAAACGCGTGTTCAGGCTCACCTCGGCCGTGCGGATGTTGCTCAATTCACGCAGTCCCGCACCGGGTTCGGTGTATTGCACGTAGCTCAGGCTGCCCCTCGGGTAGAGGTTGCGGTAGCGCACCATGGCGGTGTTGCTGAAACCACTGAACCATTCCCGCTCCAAGGCCACTTTGTATTCCTCCACCAAGGTGAGCTTGTTGTTGGGGGTACGGCGGAAGGCGGAGCTCAGGATGTTGTCCTGCCGGAAAGCGTTCACGCTCTGTCCCAGCTGCTCCATGTCGCGTTTGTAGTACGCGCTGAGGATCTCCCGGCGCTTGTTGCTGACGAAGCCCTGTCCGCCGAGGCCGAACTTGAACTGCCCGTCCAGGGTGCCGTAGGCCACATGTCCCTCGAACTCCAGGCGCTTGCTGAAGTTGGTGCTGGTGCGCGCCCCGATGCGGAACCGATTGCCTTCCACCGGATTGAAGCTGTACGTGGTGAAGTACGGGCCGATATCGATCTTCCCCTTGGTGTAGTAGCCGGTGACCACGGTGGTGACGATGTCCACGTAGGTGCGGAACTTCGGGATGGTCTTCATCGTGTCCACCATCTGGTAGATGGCATGCTCCTGCGCGCTGAGGGCCACATGTCGGTTCTGGTCCCAGTAGTCCGCCCCCGTGCTCAGGGGATCGATCTTCACCACCACCTCATCGGCCCCGGAGAAGAAGGCGTCGTCACGGGGCTTGTTGATGGTGAAGTCCTTGTAGGTGGCGGTACGTCTGCCGTAGAAGCCCTGCACGGCGTTCTTGTTCTTCTCTCCGGTGTCGCGGATCACATTGAGGTCCACCAGCAGGTGGTCCTTGGTGAGCATCCAGACCTCGCGCGCCACTTCCTCGTACTCCTGCTGCACGGCGAACGACTGGACGAAATTGAGGTTGGCGCCGGGCGCGATGGTGGCGTTGATCCGGCGCACGGCATAGGTGGTGTCGCTGATCCACATATCGCCGGTGAAGGCCAGTTCCTGCGGCCGTTTGGGCTTGAACTCGATGTGGTAGCACCAGTTGTTCCCCACCCAGTTGCTGTCCACCAGCAGGTACTTGTAGAAACCCTTCCCGCCGTCGGCGATGGGGCTCACGAAGTTCTTCCCGAAGATCACCAGGAAGTTGTCGTAGATGTTCACGTTCTGGTACATGTCGCCCATGAACTGGCGGATGCTCTCGTTCTCCACCCCGCTGATCTTGGTACCCTTGATCACCTCGCGGCGGTTCTTCGGCGTCTGCTTGTAGTACACGTCGCTGAGCGACTCGGTCATGAAGATGGGCAGGAAGGCCTTCTCCTCCGAAGTGGAATCCACATAGTCGAAGATGAAATCGAACTCCTTGAACAGCTTCTTCTCGGTGAACTCCTTGGTGATGTTGTTGAGGTCGAACTCGATCTTGTTGTAGGCTTCGTACTCGTAGGCCTCCAGCTTCTCGCGGTTGTTCACGGGTTTGTTGGACACCACGCGCCGCAGGATGGCGAAGGCGCTGTTCTCCGTGGGAGTGATAACCAGTTCGGCCAGTTCACCGGTGCTGGGTTCGATCCTCAGATCGATGGTCTGCTGCACATCCCGCTTCACCGCCACGGTAAGCGTGCGGTAGCCCACGGAGCTCACCCGGATGCTGTCGGTGGCGTAGTAGGTATCGAAGGCGTACCGGCCATCGATATCGGTGCTGGTGCTCACCCGGCTGTCCACGAACCCCACGCTCACGAAGGGCAGGGTCTCACCGGTGGCGGCATCGGTTACGGTTCCGGTGATGCGTGTGGTCTGGGCGCACAGCAGCAGGGGCAACGACCAGGTCAAGAGCGCTGCGACCAGGCCCGGCAAGGAGGACATCGTTCGGTTCAACGGGCTCGGGTGGCGTTGAGGGCCAGTTCACGGCGTTCGGTCCTGGCGGTCAAGAGGATACTGAGCTCGAAAAGCAGGAGAAGGGGAAGGGAGACAAGGATCTGGCTCACCACATCGGGCGGAGTGATGATGGCGGCCACGATGAGCACCACCACATAGGCGTGGCGGCGGTATTGGCGCAGGAATGCGGCCCCCACCAGCCCCACCCGGGCCATGAACACCATCACCACCGGAAGCTGGAAGGCCAAGCCGGTCCAGAGCAGGAAACTGTTCAGCAGGTCCACATAGCTATCCACGGTAGGCCGTTTTTCGATGGCATCGCTGAGCGAGTAGGATCCGAAGAACTGGATGCTCATGGGTGCCACCACCCAGTAGGCGAAAGCGGTTCCCAGCAGGAAGAGCAACATGATGAAGAAGACGCTGCCCTGAACGGCCCGGCGCTCGGCCTCCTTCAGCCCGGGCGCCACGAAACGCCATAACTGCCAGATAACGAAGGGACTGGCAACGATCAAACCCAGGGTGAAGGCGATGCTGAAGGACATCATGAACTCCATCTGCGGGGTATTGCTCTGGAGCTGGAAGCTCATCTGGGTCACACAAAGGGCATCCTCCACCCCTAGCCGATGGCCCAAGGCGCACAGGGCGCGGTAGGTGATGAAATCCGGCTTGGTGGGCCCCATGATGAAGTGGGCGAACACGTCCTGGATGTAGAGGAACACCACGATCATGGCCACCACGATGGCCGCGGCCGAACGGACCAAGGTCCAGCGGAGATCCTCCAGGTGTTCCAGGAACGTCATGTCCGCTCGGCTACCTTCCATGCACGAAGAAGGCCCCTGCGGGCCGCGGCCAAAGATAGTCCGAGGGCTCCGGCCCTTCCCGGGCCGGGGAAAAGTCGTGAGCAGGAACCTGTGCATGGATGGAAGCGGGACCAAGAGCCTCCCAAGCGTTGGGAATTCTTGGGAACGAAGGCCTGTTCCATCTCGTACGAGTAGTCTACATTTAAGCCTCTTTTCAAAACGGCCTCTCCAGCCGATCGATGCATGATGACCAACGTCCTATCGTCCCCGCACGAAGCTCTCGAACACTTCTTCGGATTCAAAGGATTCAAAGGCGCACAGGAAGCCGTCGTTAAAAGCGTCCTTGACGGCAAGGACACCTTCGTGATCATGCCCACGGGCGGGGGCAAGAGTCTTTGCTACCAGCTACCGGCCCTCATGAGCGAGGGCACCGCCATCGTGGTGAGCCCGCTCATCGCCCTGATGAAGAACCAGGTGGATGCGCTGCGGGGCTTCAGCGAGGAGAACGGGGTTGCCCATTTCCTGAACAGTTCACTCACCCGGGCCGAGGCCCTTCAAGTGAAGAAGGATATCCGGGCGGGCGTCACCAAGCTGCTCTATGTGGCCCCGGAGTCCCTGACCAAGAAGGAGAACATCGAGTTCCTCCGCGATATCAAGATCAGCTTCTTCGCCATTGACGAAGCCCATTGCATCAGCGAATGGGGCCACGACTTCCGCCCCGAGTACCGGCGGCTCCGGACGATCTTCAACGAGATCGACCGGGTACCGATGATCGCCCTCACGGCTACGGCCACCGAGAAGGTCCAGGAAGACATCGTGAAGAACCTGGACATGCCCAACGCCGACGTGTACAAGGCCAGCTTCAACCGGCCGAACCTGTACTACGAGGTACGCCCCAAGGTCAATGTGGGCAGGGAGATCATCAAGTACGTCAAGCAGCACAGCGGGCGCAGCGGCATCATCTATTGCCTGAGCCGCAAGAAGGTGGAGGAGATCGCCGAGATGCTCAATGTCAACGGCATCAAGGCCCTACCCTACCACGCGGGCATGGACGCCGGACAGCGGGCCAGCCACCAGGACAAGTTCCTCATGGAGGATACCGATGTGATCGTGGCCACCATCGCCTTCGGCATGGGCATCGACAAACCCGATGTGCGTTTCGTGATCCACCACGACATCCCCAAGAGTCTCGAGAGCTATTACCAGGAGACGGGCCGGGGCGGGCGCGATGGCGGGGAGGGCAAATGCGTGACCTTCTACAGCTACAAGGACATCGAGAAGCTCGAGAAGTTCCTGCAGGGCAAGCCCGTGGCCGAGCAGGAGATCGGTAAACAACTGTTGCAGGACACGGTGAGCTACGCCGAAACGAGCATGTGCCGGCGCAAGTACCTGCTGCACTACTTCGGCGAGCACCTTCCCGGTGAGAATTGCGGGGCTTGCGACAACTGCACCAACCCGCGCGAGACCTTCGAGGCCAAGGAGTACCTGGTGCAGGTGCTCGAAGCCGTGAGGGAGAGCAAGGAGCGGCACCGGGCCAAGTTCATCTGCGACCTGGTGACCGGCACGGAGACCAGTGAGATCAAGAACTACAAGGGCGACACGCTGAAATGCTACGGCAAGGGCAACGCCCAGGACAGTCATTTCTGGATGGCCGTGGTGAGGCAGGCCTATGTGGGCGGCTTCCTCCACAAGGACATCGAGACCTACGGCAACCTCAGCCTCACCGAGGCCGGTAGGAAGTTCCTGAAGAAGCCCGTCTCCATCACCTTCATCAAGGAACGGGACTACAGCGAGGGCGACGAAGCCGATGATGAGGACGGCCTGACCGCGAAGAGCGGCGGTGCGGCCGACGAGCGGCTGATGAAGATGCTGAAGGACCTCCGCCAGAGCGTGGCCAAGAAGCAGAAGCTGGCCCCCTACGTCATCTTCCAGGACCCTTCCTTGGAGGAGATGACCATGCGGTATCCCATGACCATCGAGGAGTTGACCCAAGTCACCGGTGTGGGTCCGGGCAAGGCGCAGAAGTACGGTAAGCCCTTCATCGAGCTCATCGCCACCTACGTGGAGGAGAACAACATCGAACGGGCCGAGGACGTGGTGGTGCGTTCGGTGATGAACAAGAGCAGCAACAAGGTCCACATCATCCAGAACATCGACAAGCGACTGCCGCTGGAGAGCATCGCCAAGGCGAAGAACCTCTCACTGAACGCGCTGATCGAGGAGATGGAGACCATCGTGATGAGCGGCACCCGCTTGGACCTCAGCTATCACCTCAACGACGTGATGGACAGCGACGGCCAGGACGAGATCATGGACTACTTCCGGAACGCCGACAGCGACAGCATCGAAGCGGCCAACGAGGAGTTCGATGGCGCCTACAGCGAGGAGGAATTGCGCCTGATGCGCTTGAAGTTCATGAGCGAAGTGGCGAACTGACCTGCGGACCGAAAAAACGAAAAGAGGATGGGACGCATCATCATGGTACTGGGGCTGACCGCTCTCTTCATCGGCTGGGTGCTCTACCGCTCCTTGATCAAGCGGGACCTGCACCAGCACAAGAGCACATTGGCCGTGGGAACGCTGTTCATCGGTGTCTGGGGCCTGCTCTACTATTGGCTTTGGGCATAAGGCCCTGATGCCCTGATGCTGACCGCGCGTGATGGCCGGCAGGATCCAGCGCGTGACTAACGCAGTTCCTCCAAGGCCCCCATCACCATCACCCCCGCCCCGATGGCCATGGCCTCCTCGGCGATGTTGAAGGTGGGCGTATGCAGACCGCTGGTGATGCCTTGGGCCGGATCGCCGGTGCCGAGCCGGAAGAAACAACCCGGCATCACGTGGGTGTAGAAGGCGAAGTCCTCGCTGCCCATGCGTTGGTCCATGTGCACCACCCGGTCCTTTCCGAGGTAGGCCTCGGCGGCATTCCGGATGCGACGTGTCAGTTCGGGATCGTTCACCACCACGGGATAACCCCGGCGCACCTCGAAGTCGCAGGTGGCGCCGTGCTCGGCACAAAGGGCTTGGGCCCGCTGGGGTAGCCACGCATGCAACCGTTCCCGTATGCCCTCATCGAAAGCCCGCAGGGTGCCTTCGATCCGCACTTCGCTGGGGACCACATTGGTGGCGCCGTTCGCGATCACCTTGCCGAAGCTCAGCACCTTGGGATGCCCGGGATGCAAGGCGGCGAACTCCTCCTTCAGCTGCAACAGCAAACGCGCCGTCATCAGGATGGGATCGATGTGCAACTGCGGCATCGCGGCATGTCCCCCCTTGCCCTTGACCGTAACGTACAACTCGTCGCTGCTGGCCATGAAGGGTCCTTCGCGGAAGCCCACCTTCCCCACGGCGAGCTCCGGGGTCACATGCTGGCCCAGGATGGCCTGCGGACGTGGATCGCGCAACGCGTCCTCCCGCACCACGAGCGAAGCACCACCGGGGATCTTCTCCTCACCGGGTTGGAAGAGCAACATCACCGTACCGCTCCAGTGCTCGCGCAGCCCGTGCAGCACCCGTCCGGCGGTGAGCACCATGCTGGTGTGCGCGTCATGCCCGCAGGCATGCATCACGCCCGCATAGAGCGAGCGGTAGTCCACCGGGTTCGTTTCCTGGATGGGCAGGGCATCGAGGTCGGCACGCAGGCAGATGCACCCTTCGCCGGGCCTTCCCTTCACCACGCCGATCAGGCCCGTTCCCGGGGCACCGTTCAGGGAAGCGATACCGGTACGCACTTCGATCCCTGCGGTGCGAAGTTGGGACGCCACGTACGCAGCGGTATCGTGCTCCTGGTAGCTGAGTTCGGGATGTGCATGCAGATACCGCCGATCGCGCAGCAGCTCCTCCTTCGCCGCTTCGATCGCCGCCCGGACCCGTTCTTCCATGGATCAGATGTCGAGGCTGAGCGAGAAGTGGAAGACGCCCTTCTGGATCACCCCGTCATCCACACCCCAACCCCAATCCGCCCGAACGAAGTAGCCGAGCAATCGCGAACGAAGGCCGAAGCCATAGCCACCGATGATCGGTTCGCGCTGGTTCTTCAACGTGATGGTGAGGGGATTCCGGCCGATCGTGCTCTGGTTGAAGAAGTTGTCGTCGGCGTAAGGTCCGCTGCCGGTCCACGCGGTGCCGAGATCCCCGAAGCCGACCACTTGGAAATTCTGGAAGAAGTCGCTGCGGATGGGACGGTTCAGGAGGTAGCGGAAGATGGGCACACGCAGTTCGGTGTTGAACACCGCGAAGGAATTCCCGTTGCGCGCGTTGTACCAGAAGCCCCGCACGGGCACTCCTTGGGCCTGGTACCAGTAGTTCTCCGTGAAGTCGATCGGGGTGCTGTTGTCGCTCTTCGCGAAGAGCCAGTTGTCCACCCCGCCCAGGAAGAAGAGCACCTTGCGGGCTCCCAGCGCGGAGGAGCCCGCCAAGCGGTTCACCCAGATCAGTTCACGGTGCAGCCGGATCGAGTGGCGAAGGTCGAGGCCCACGACCTGCATGCTCGTGCGCTCACCATCGGGTTCGATGTAGTACTCCCCGAACACCTTCATCTTGCTTCCGGTGTACAGGTTGAGGCCGAACGGCAGGCTGCTGTCGTAGACGTATTCGAGCTTCGCCCCGGCCATGTGGTCGTACACGTTCGGGGTGCGCAGGCTGGCCCCGTCGATGCTGCGCAGCACATACCGGTCGTTGCGGTAGAAGACGGACGCGCGCAACGAGGTCAGTTCGCTGAAGGGATACGACATCCGATAGGTGGCCGTATGCGTATGCAGCTTCACGATGCCGATGTTGTCGATGCCCTGCAGGGCTTGGCGGTACAACACCAGTTCCTTGTCCAACCGACGCTTCAGGTTGGCGAAGCGCAGCATGTAGGTATTGTTGTTGAGATCCAGCGCCAAGCGGAAGCCACCGACCACACGGTAGTCCTCGAAGAGGTCGCTCATGGCCATACGGGTCAATCCACTGAGCCCGGGGTTGAGTGCGCCGGGGCCGGAGAGCGGCTGGTAGAACTGGCCTTCATAGCTGTTGTCCAGCTGGGTCAGCACCTCATCGGTGGCGAAATTGACATTGTAGTTGCGCTGCTCGGGGAAGACGAGCGAGGTCACCAGCGTGGTGTCGGCCACGGGCGGCTTGGTCAGTCCGATGGTGGGCACCTGTCCGGACGTTCCGGCCTGCACGGGCCGGCTCGGATCCGCGGGTCCCTCATCCCGGAAGCGGTAGTTGCGGATATCGATCGCGGCCGCGCTGGTGTCGCGCTGGATCCTGGGTGACACCTTCACCACGGTGCTCATGTCGTCCGTCACCGTATTCCCGGAGTCCGACCCTTTGGGGGTGGCCACCGTGGGTTCGTTTCCTTTGGGGATACCCACCTGCGGCCCGGCGGTACGGCCGGTGAAGAAGCGATACTTGCCATCGATCAGCATCAACTGGCTGTACCAACCGCGCTGCGGGACGACGTCCTGCTCAAGGATGCCCAGCTTGGTGTCCGTGAGGCGCTGTTCGGTGGTGAAGTAACGGTAGTGCACGGTGGTGTCCACCGAGGCCACGGCACTGTCGTACACGGCCTGCCAGCGATCGTTCAGGCGGTAGGCATCACTGAGGAAGGTGTAGCTGGCACTGTCGTAGGCCGAGGGTTGTCGCTCCTCCACCCGGGGCGTGGCGGTGATCCGTTTGAGCAGGTTGGAACGGGTGGCCAGGTCGTAGATGAAGATGTCCTTCGCCCCGTTGATCCAGGCCACCGGTGCATTGCCACGTAACGTATCGTCGGTGCGGTCGCTGCTGAATATGATACCCGTGCCGTTGTGCACGAAGGCCGGATCGAGGTCATCGTATTGATCGTCCGTGAGCTGCTCCTGGCGATTGCCGATGCTGTGGTAGAGGTAGAGGTCGGTCCGGCCTTCACGCACGCCGCTGAACACCATGTCGCGGCCATCGGGAGCGTAGTTCATGGACAGGATCTTCTGCAGGTCGAGCACCGGCTTGCGGGCCTTCTTGCGATCGTCGAGCGTGTAGGTGGTGAGGTACAGTTCCCCTTTACGTTCCGTGGTCCACGTGAGCGCCCTTCCGGTGGGGTGCCAGGCCAGCACGGGATAGGAGGTGTCGATGATGCGGTTGATCTTCTTCTCGCCCTTGGCGATGCGCTTCACCTTGTTCTCCACACGGTCGTAGAGCCACACCTTGTACTGGCCCAGCTCGTTGCTGACCCACGCGGCGCTGCGCCCATCGGGACTGAGCTTGAACTGCGAATAACTGCGGGTCCGCCGGGTGCGGACCGGCAGCTCCTCCAGCTTCACATCCGTACGAAGGGCGGACTCGGCCGTGAACTTGTTCCGATAGTGGTCCAGGCATTCCGCGGTGAGCGTCTTCAGGCTGATGCCCAGCACATAGGTGAATCCGCTCTCGGGATTGCGGCTCACGCGGGTCATGTAGAGGATGTTCGGGATCACGCTGGGCCCGTACACCTCGGCCACGTAGTTCCAGATGGCCTGGCCGGCCAACGTGGCCTCTTCGCCCTGCAGGCGATTGAATTTCTTGAACCGCCCGCTGAGCACGGCATCACGTACGCGGCTCTCGGCACGCGCATCCCACGGACCACTGCTGTAGGCCACCATGCCCTTGGTGAACCACTCGGGCAGGCTCATCAGCGTGCTGTTCTTCAGCACATCCCGCCAATTGCCCCCGAAGAGCATCTGGTCCAGGATCAGCTGCGCCACGCCGGCACGCACCTGCCGGTCCAGCAGGGTGTGATCGCCCTCGTAGTACACGAACACCTTGGTACCCACGATGCGGGTGACACCCCCCACGTTGTACTGCTCATCGCCGGTGATGCCGATGTTGCTCTGCCGGAAGTCCGTGAGGGAATTGTAGACCACGAACTGGATCCGGTCGTCGATCGTGTAGTCGTAGAACTTCTCCAGTTCCTTCTTGTGGCGATGCCCGCTGATGGCCACGAACTGTGCGAGATCACGCCCGCCCTTGTAGAAGTACGTCTCCAGTTCCGGGAAGCGGTAGTACTGCCAGAGGAACTCCCGGTGCTGGATGCGGTTCTTGCCGAACTCCTGCTGGCTGCCGTTGTAGAACTGGGCATCGCTACGCAACGACGCACCCAGCACGGGCACCAGGAACAGGAAACGAAGGAGATGGGCGCGCACGGATTGTACTTTCGGGCCGCCTGTCCGCGGGATATACCGCGGCGGGGTGTCGCGAAGTTCACGCTTTTCCTCCCTCGTGCGCATCAGCAGTTTCACCTTCGGTCCGTTCCAGGAGAACACGTACGTGCTGGATGATGGCACGGATGCCCTGATCATCGATCCGGGTTGTTCGGACCGTGCCGAGGAGCAGGAGTTGGAGGACCATATCCGCAGCAACGGTCTTCGGCCGGTGGAACTTGTGCTCACCCACGCGCATATCGACCATGTCCTGGGCTGCGCGGCCGTGCATGCGCGCTGGGGATTGCTGCCCATCATGCACCGGGCCGACCTGCCCTTGCTGCATGCCGTGCCGCGCCAAGCCGAGATGTTCGGCGTGCGCTGCGAGGCCCCACCGGAGCCCGAACGTTTCCTGGAGGCCGGCGACGAACTGCGCCTTGGGGATGCCCGATTGGAAGTGCTTTTTGTTCCAGGGCATGCCCCCGGGCACATCGCCCTGTTCGACGGACGGAACGGCTTCGTGATCGCCGGCGACACCCTCTTCCACCGCAGCATCGGCCGTACGGACCTGCCCGGTGGCGACATGGACACCCTGCTGAAGAGCATCCGCGAGGTCCTGTATCC
>DASWWQ010000318.1:0-17320 GCA_036405935.1 Flavobacteriales bacterium | reverse complement strand
GCTCCCGGCCTCCACGGGGTTCGGATGCACCAACATGGTGGCACGCGCGACATGCGCGGGTAGGTCCTCGGTGCCGGTGTTCATGCTGCAGAGGTCGTCGCTCTCCTTCACCAGGACGATGGAGGTGAAAGGCTGTAGCGTGATCGATCCCGTGTGGTAGTTGCCCTGCACATCGCTCCAGCAGCCGGTCAATCCATACGTCTGCGCGGAGGAACCCTCGTTGAAGAGGAACTGGTGGCGGTCCATCGGGTCGACCGGCTGCACGCTCACGCGCTTCAGTTCCACGTTGTCGATCCAGTAGGTGCCTTCGGTGTAGAGGTTGGTGAAGCTGCACACCCCTTCATCCGTGAGGTCGCTCTGGAAGATCATCGTCACATCGCGGCGCTGATCGTCGAACGACACTTGGCGCGAGTACACCATGTTCGGGTTGGACACTTGGCTGTTGGCCTTGAATCCCGCCTTCAGTTCACCGTGCATGTTGCTCTGCAGGCTGAAGCACAGTCGGTACCATTGGCCGGACTGCACATTGGCGAGGGTGTTGTGCTTCAGTGTGAACTCGTTGTAGGTGCTGTTGTTGTTGAACACCACCTTCATCGCACCGTTGTCCAGCAACGAAGGCTGATGGCTCATCTGGCCTTGTGCGGGCCAGCCGCTCCAGCCATTGATGTTGGCGTTGAAGGTGCCGTTGTTCACCAAGTTGTCGCCGAAGGTCTCCGTGATATCGTACGCCTCCAGGTTCAGCGGGCTACGGCGCGATCCCGCATCCTCGCCGCGTTCGGCCCTCCAACGCTCCAGCGTGAAGAACTTGCGCACACCGGCGAAGGTGTTGAACTGCAGGATCGTCCGGTCGTTGTAGGGATTGTAGTAGAAGTTGTTGTTGAAAGTGCCGTAGTCCACCCAGTTGGCCGAGTACACGTGCAACTGGCGCATGCAGAGTTGGTCGCGGGTGAGGCAGTACATCACGTTGCCGCTGTAGACCGTGTTGAACGCAGGCACGTGGAAGGGTGCGCTGGCGCCGGGCGTGTTGTAGTTGCTGTAGTCGGAGATCGAGAGCTGCACCTCGTTGTTGAAGAGGATGTTGTCCTTCACCTGGTTTCCGGTGCTCACCATCGTATGGTCCACATGGATGCCACTGCCGAAGCAATTGGCCACCGTGTTGCGTTCCACCGTGGTGTTCTTGATGCTGATGTTGCCGAAGTAGATCCCGTAGGAGATGTAGTGCGGGTTGGTGAAGTTGGGCGCCACGCTCTCCAGGTTGCCGTGCAGGTCGGTGATGATGTTGTCGCGGATGATCATGCCATCGGCGTTGTCGAGCGCGATGCCGCCCCCGTCGTTCAGCAGGGCCAGAGCGTTCCTCACCCGGTTGCGTTCCACCAGGCTGTTCTGCTCGGCCACGATACCGATGTAGCCGATGTTCTCCAGCAGGTTGTCGCGGAACACCATGCCCGAACCGGTGGATCGGATGCCGAAGTAGCCCCAGTTGTTCTCGCCCAGACCCGGTTCCATGCACACGTTGCGCACGATGGAGTTGGAGAACGTGGTGTTGTTGTCCAGCAGATGAACGGCCGAGCCGTACGTGCGTTCGATCGTGAGGTGGTGGAAGGATTGCTCCGACCCGGTGCTGCGGATGGCCTGGAACATGTCCGCGAAGGTGCAATGGGCCACTTCCAGTTGCGTGGAGCCGCTAAGGCGCAAGGCCGCATCGATCTGGTGGCGGAAGGCGAGGTCACGGATCAGGATGTTGTTCTTCTGCCAGCTCACATAGATGCCGTTGTCCACGGTCGCGGCCTCCACCAATTGGGTGTTCGGATCGGCGTTGTTCGGGCATTGCAGGTACAGCCGACCGACCGCGGCGTCGTAGAACCACTCGCCGGGCGTATCGAGCTCGCTCAGCTTGTTGCGCAGGAAGTAACCCCAGGTGTCATCGCCGATGTTGTTGCCGGTGCTGCTGTGGGTCAGCGTCTGCGTGCTGCTGTTGAAGTTGGAGACGAAAGCGGTGTCGTAGCTCCAGTTCGTGGTGCGCATCACCAGGGTGGCGCCGTTCCAGTAGCCGTTGGCCTGTCCCAGCTCCGCATCCTTGGTGGAGGTGGACGTGCCGAGGTCGTTCCGGAGCCAACCCGTGTTGGGGAAGCGGGCCAAGGTCATCAGCTGGCCGTTGTAGAACACGTATTGCACCTTCTGGCCCACGTCGGCCTTCCAGATGTTGCCGCTGTGCACGGTCCAGCCCGTTACGGGGATGCTACCGCTGATCACGGGTGCATTCCCGTTGCCGTAGGCGCCGAACTCGATCTTGTTCGCGGCCGTACCCGACACCGATATGGTCAGTTTGCCGCGGAACGTGCCGCCCCGCTGGAAAAGGACCTTGTCGCCCGCATGGAGCTGGCTGCCGAGCTGGTTCACCCGGGCGATGGTGCGCCAGGCCGTGGCCTCAGAAGTGCCGTTCTGGCTGTCGTTGCCATTGGGCGAAACATAGTAGACCACCGCTTGGGCCTTGGTGGCAAGGACCAGAAGGACGATCGAAGCGGCGCGGTGGAGGGAGACGGACCGGAGGAAGAGCATGGACAGTTTCAACCACGTTCCGGGCAGGGATGTTGGATTGCTTCGATGGAAGGGTGCTGGGATCCGACGGAAGGCCGGAAGTGGCCGGTTACGGCCTCCGGATACCTTTGCCGCGATGTCGAGATCGCCCCTGCGTGTTTTGGTCGTGGGCCAGACCCCACCGCCTTTCGGAGGGCAGGCCGTGATGATCGAGGCGCTGTTGCAAGGCCGCTACGAAAAGGTCCGGTTGTTCCATGTCCGGTTGGTGTTCTCCGAGGATATGGAGAGCGTGGGCCGCTTCTCCCTGAAGAAGGTCCTGGTGCTCTTCACCACCATATTCCAAGTGGCTTGGGCCCGTTTCCGGTATCGCACCCCCGTGCTGTACTACCCGCCGAGCGGTCCGAACATGGTGCCCGTGTTGCGCGACATCATCCTGCTCGGGTCCACGCGCTGGCTGTTCCGGAGCACCGTTTTCCATTTCCATGCCGGCGGGGTGTCCGAGTTCGGTCCACGCCTGCCTGGTCTATTGCGGCCTTTCTATCGCTGGGCCTATCGGAAGCCCGACCTGGCCATCCGGACCGCCGAGCAGAATCCGCCCGATGGCCGGTTGTTGGGGGCTCGGCAGGATGTGGTGGTGCCCAATGGCGTCCCCGACATGCGCGGACAGGTGCCCGAACGCACGGCCGCGCCGGGCGAGCCCTTGGTCATCCTGTTCACCGGGGTGTTGATCCCCAGCAAGGGGGTGAAGGTGCTGCTGGAAGCCTTCCGGGAACTGCTCCGGCGAGGGGTGGAGGCCCGCTTGGAACTGATGGGCAAATGGGGGGATCCCGGCTTCCGGGCGGAATGTGAGGCCTTGGCCGCCGCCCCGGAAATGAAGGGAAGGGTCGAATTCCTGGGCGTGAAACGTGATCAGGAGAAATTCCGGCATTTCGCGGCGTGCGACATCTTCTGCTTCCCGAGCTATTTCGAGGCCGAGAGCTTCGGACTGGTTCTCACCGAGGCCATGCAGTTCGCCAAACCCGTGGTGTCCACCGATTGGCGGGGAATCCCTTCGGTGGTGCAGGAGGGAGTGAACGGTTTCCTGGTGCCCATCCAGGACCCGATGGCCGTAGCGGACCGGCTGGAGCGGCTCGCGCGGGACCCGGAGCTGCGCCGGACCCTGGGCCTGGAAGGCCGACGCATCTTTGAGCAGCGTTTCACGTTGGAACGCTTCCGAACGAACATGGAGGAGGCCCTGATCCGGGTGGATCGATAGCAAGTGGAACACATGCGACTATTAGTGACCGGCGGATCCGGCTTCATCGGCACCAACCTCATGGCCAGTGTGATTGCCAAAGGGGTGGAGGTGGTCAACCTCGACTGGAGCCCGCCCTTGGACCCCGCCCAACGCCCTTACTGGAAGGAGAGCGACCTGATGGACCAGGCCGGGATGCAAGCGCATTTCGACGCTTTCCGTCCGACCCATGTCGTGCACCTGGCGGCCCGCACGGATACCGAGATCCAGGACGATATCGACGCCTATCAGCAGAACCACGAAGGCACCAAGCGCCTGTTGGAGGTGGTGAAGCGGACGCCCTCCATCGAACGGCTCATCGTCACCAGTACGCAGTTCGTCTGCGAGGCCGGCTACCAGCCCAAGAACGACCTCGATTTCAAGCCTTTCACCCTGTACGGGGAGACCAAGCGCCTCACCGAGATGGCCACACGCGAAGCCGGCCTGCAGTGCGTATGGACCATCATCCGGCCCACCACGATCTGGGGTCCTTGGAGCCTCCGCTACCGGGACGTCATGTTCAAGGTGATGCGCAAGGGGATGTACTTCCACCCGAGTCGCCGGAAGGTCGTGCGTTCCTATGGCTACGTGGGCAACGTGGTGTGGCAGATCGAACGGATGCTTGCGGCTCCGGCGGAGAAGGTGAACGGTCGCGTGTTCTATGTCGGCGATCCACCCATGGACCTGCGGGTATGGGTGGAGGCCGTATCCCAGGAACTCGTCGGCAAGCCCGTCCGGTACATCCCTACCTTCCTGGTGAAGGGCTTGGCGCTCTGCGGTGATGTATTGAAGATCTTCCGCCTGCCCTTCCCCATCACCAGCGGCCGGTTCCGCAGCATGACCAGCGATTACATCACCCCGATGGACCGCACCGAGGAAGCCTTCGGCGTGGCGCCTTTCGGATTGAAGGAGGCGGTGAAGCGCACGGTGGAGTGGTACGACAACGGCAGCGACCGGATCGTAGCGCCCACGCTGAAGGATGTGCGCGGGAAGAACGCCGTGAAGCGCTGAGCATGGGTCCGTTGCCGCGCCGCACCACGTTGGGCATCGACCTGTCGATCGGCTCCTTCCAGGAGCACGTGGCCGCCATCATCAACCTGGGGGCGGAGCATCGCAGTTCGTATGTGTGCTGTGTGAATGCGCACATGTGCGTGGAGGCCGACCGTGATCCATCGTTCAAGGCCGTGGTGAACGGCGCGGACCTGGCCACGGCGGACGGCATGCCCATGCTGAAGGCGGTGAACACCTTCCACAAGGTGGGGCAGGAGCGGGTGGCCGGGAATGACCTGCTTCCGGCCTTGTTCGCCGCAGCGGAACGCCGGGGTCTTTCGGTCTTCCTCTACGGTGGCCGCCAGGAAGTCCTGGATACCATGGTGGCGAACGCCGCCCGGGAATACCCCGCGCTGAGGATCGCCGGAACGCTATCGCCGCCGTTCCGGCCCCTGAACGCTGCGGAAATGGACGAGCATGCCCGGACCATCAACGGCAAGGGTGCGCATATCGTGATGGTCTCGCTCGGCTGCCCCAAGCAGGAGCGTTGGATGGCCGGCATGAAGGGCAAGGTGCAAGGGGTGATGCTCGGCCTGGGCGGGGCTTTCCTGCTCTATGCCGGTGTGGACACCCGAGCCCCCAAATGGATGCGCGACCTCTCCTTGGAGTGGGTCTACCGCTTGGCCTTGGAGCCGCGACGTCTTTTCAAGCGGTATCTGGTGACCAATTCGCTGTTCGTCGGTCTATTCCTGCGTGCCCGGTTCGGACGCGGTTGAACATCGTCCGAACCGCAGGCCGGGTCTGTGCGTTGAAGGAAACGTACCGAACACCTCGTGTTTCGACGAATAATCGGAAATTATCGACAAAATTGACACTCGGCATGGTGAAGCCTATTTTTGGCCCCGCCTGAAACCAAGGGCCGTCCAGCTATCAGCCACCTAGCCGACCTACACACGTGGAGAAACTCGACCCTCATAACGGCCGACCAGTAGTGGTGAATCGCGAGCGCCGCACCCTCCGTAACGACCTCAACCAGGAGTTGAGCAGTTTGCTGCGCAACAGCCGCAATTCCATCACACAGGTGGGATCGGGCCTCAACCGGGTGCTTACACTCGAGCCCTTGACCACGGTGAAGGACCTGATCATCGTCGGCGATGGTCCGGCCGCCGAGGAGATCTTCCAATACTGCCAGGAACAGACCGTGCGCGGCTACCGTTTCCGGGGCGTGTTCAACGACACCCCGCTGGACGGTGTGTTGGGCCCGCGCCGTTTGGGCGATGTGGAGGCCGCCAAGCTCTTCGCCGTACAGAACCGGATCGACATCGTCTACTGCGCCCTGCCTGGCACCCGCAAGGAGGAGATCACCGACCTGCTGGAGTTCTGCGAGCGGAACACCATCCGTTTCCGGGTGATCCCCAGCGCCGACAGCTTCATTCCGGTGGTGCAGACCACCGATCTCAGCTTCCATGGAGCCGTTCCGGTGAGCAAACTGCGCCGGGAACCCTTGGACAAGCGCCGCAACCGCATCATCAAGCGGGCGTTCGACATCGTGTTCTCGCTGGGTGTCATCCTCTTCGTCTTCAGCTGGTTGTTCCCCATCCTGGCCTTGGCCGTGAAGCTTTCCAGCCGAGGACCGGTCTTCTTCAAGCAGACCCGTTTGGGGGAAGGCAAGCGCAAGTTCAGCTGCTACAAGTTCCGCAGCATGCGGGTGAACAAGGAAGCCGATAGCAAGCAGGCCACCAAGAACGACCCGCGGGTGACCAAGGTGGGCGCCTTCCTGCGGAAGAGCAACCTGGATGAGATGCCGCAGTTCTTCAACGTGCTGCTCGGGCAGATGAGCGTGGTGGGTCCGCGCCCGCATCCCCTGAAGCTGAACGACCAGTTCCGCGACATCATCGACAAGTACATGGTACGCCACTTCGTCCGACCGGGCATCACGGGCTGGGCCCAGGTGAACGGCTTCCGGGGCGAGACCCGCACGCCCGAGCTGATGGAGAAGCGGGTGGAACTGGACGTCTGGTACCTCGAGAACTGGTCCTTCACCCTGGACCTGAAGATCGTGGTGAAGACCGTGACGAACATGTTCGGCAAGGACGATATGGCCTACTGACATCCGAATTTCCCCTGAAAAGGCCGGATCCGTCCGGCCTTTTCACATTCCGGGCTTGCCGGTGTGCGGTGAAGAAGTATATTTGCGACCCTTTCAAGACCGGACATGGCCAATCATAAGTCGTCGATCAAGCGCATCCGTCAGACCGAAACGCGCAACGAACGCAACCGCTATCAGCACAAGACCACGCGTAACGCCGTTCGCGCGGTGCGTGCGGCCGGTACCAAGAAGGAGGCCGAGGCGCTGCTGCCCGAGGTGAGCAGCATGCTGGACAAGCTGGCCAAGCGCAACATCATCCACAAGAACAAGGCGGCCAACCTGAAGAGCAGCCTTGTCATGCATGTGAACAAGCTGAAGTAGTCCTTCGGCCCATCGTCCACCACCACCGAACAGGTCCTTATCCGGGGACCTGTTCCATTTTAGGACCTTCCCATGGAAGCACCGGATAATGACCGCCTGAGCATACCGAACTGGGCGAAGGCCGATCGCCCGCGCGAACGCATGATGGCGCAAGGGCCCAAGGCCCTGAGCGACGCCGAGCTCGTGGCCGTTCTGATCCGGGCAGGCACCCCCAACAGCAGCGCGTTGGACCTGGCACGGAGCATTCTCCATGCCGTGGGCAACGACCTCCATCGCTTGGCGCTTACCTCCGCCGCCGAACTCATGAAGATCAATGGGGTGGGAGAGGCCAAGGCCCTCAGCATCCTGGCCGCATTGGAGCTCGGCGCACGCCGCAGGATGCTGGAACCCGCCGAGCGTGAACGCGTGGCCGGTTCCGCGGACGCTTACCAGGTCATGCGCGCACACCTGGAGGACCTGTCGCATGAGGAGTTCTGGTTGCTGTTGCTCGACCGGGGCCTTCGGGTGCTGGACCGATGCCGCGTGAGCCAAGGAGGCATGCACGGCACCGTGGCCGATCCCAAGGTGATCTTCCGCATGGCATTGGAGCGCAAGGCGTCGGCGGTGATCCTCTTCCACAACCATCCTTCGGGTCAACTGCGGCCCAGTGAAGAGGATATCGCCCTCACGCGGAAGCTGCGGGAGGCCGGCTCAGTGCTGGACATCCAGGTGTCGGACCACATCATCGTGGCCGGTACGGGCTACTACAGTTTCGCGGACAATGGGGCGATGTGAACGCCGTTCTTGTTTCCTTCGGGCCGGGGATGTGGCGATCATTGATCAATTACGCGAACGGGTTCGGGCATGTGCTGCTCCGGTATCCGGCGCTGTTGGGGGCCACTCTGCGTAGGCCGGATCCGCAGGAACTCTCCTCTTCCGTGCTCTTGGCCGCGCTTGGCGCTGCCGCCGATCGCATCGCCTATGCGCAGGACCAAGGCGCGGATCCGGGCATCGGAAGTCACCATCTGGCCAAAGGCTGGGGCGGTTCCTATCCCGAGACCACCGGTTATCTCGTGCCCACCTTGTTGCAAGCTGCGGATCGTTTGGAACGGCCGGACCTGGAACAGCGGGCACTCCGCGCGGCCGAGTGGCTGTTGAACGTGCAACGGCCCGATGGCGGTTGGCAGGGCGGGCGCATCGGAGAGGACCGACCTTCCATCGTCTTCAACACGGCCCAGGTGATCCGCGGCATGCTGGCGGCCCATACGCGTTCGGGTGATGCCCGTTTCGCAGAGGCCGCACAACGGGCCGGTGATTGGATCCTCTCCGTGCAGGAGAGTGATGGCACTTGGCGCAAGCATAATTTCCTGGGTGCGGCGAGGGTGTACGACACCTATGTGGACGCACCGTTGCTCGCCTTGCAAGCCCTAACGGGTGATGAGCGCTATCCTGCCGCGGTCGTGCGCCATTTGGCCTGGGTGCTTTCGCGTCAGCAGGCCAACGGCTGGTTCGCCGATGCGGACAATACGATCCGCCACAACGACCGGCCGATCACGCACACCATCGCCTACACCATCGATGGCCTGCTGGAGTGCGGCGTGGCCTTGGGCGACCAACGGGTGATCGATGCCGGACGTCGGCCTGCGGATGCGCTGCTGCGGATCTTCCGCGAACACGGTCGTTTGAACGGTCGCTACGATCGCGAATGGGCCGGAAGTGAGCATCCGCTCACCACCGGTTGCGCGCAGTTGGCGATCGTGTGGTACCGGTTGCACCGCATCACGGGAGAACCGGCCTATGCCGAAGGTGCGCATCGCCTGGTGGCCTGGCTGATCGCGGTCCAGGAGACGGCCAAGGCCGGCCCCGTGGATGTGCGGGGCATGCTGCCGGGATCGGTGCCGTTCTGGGGCCGCTATGAGAATTTCGCCTTTCCCAACTGGGCCACGAAGTACTTCATGGATGCGCTGATGCTCTCCAATGACACCCTGCGTTAGGTCATGTCCGGACCGCATCCTTTCGACCCTTATCAGGTCTTCCAGCGTTCGGCGCAGCGCTTTCCCGAACGCCCGGCGCTGCGCATCGGTGAGCGCGAGTGGAGTTATGCCGAACTGGAGCGGGCGGCCGCGCAGGTAGCGGGTTGGTGCGATCGCCGTACGGAACACGGAGCAAGGATCGCGGTGCACGGACGCAAGGGCTTCCTCGCTTATGCGGGCATCCTGGGTGTGCTGCGCAGCGGGCGATCATATGTGCCGCTCCATCCCGAACATCCCGCGGCGCGTTGGCATACGGTGATCGGACGTTCGCATGCCGCAGCCTGCATCGTGGAGCAGGAGCAGGCTGCTTCCTTCGAGGGTATCGAAGGCTTGCGGTTGATGACCGCGATCGATGAGGGGGGCCATGGACCCGTTCGCGAAGGCACGGAGAGCTACGTGATGTTCACCAGCGGCAGCACCGGTGTGCCCAAGGGTGTGGCGGTATCGCGCGCGAACGTGGCCGCATACCTGGAACATTTCCCGCTGCGCGCGCAGTTCAACGAGCACGATCGGTTCAGTCAAGTGTTCGCGTTGACGTTCGACCTCAGCGTGCATGATCTGTTCCTGTGCTGGTCGGTCGGTGCGTGCCTGTGTGTACCCGAGGCGGAGGCTGCATTGGGCATTCCCACCTACATCATCACCCAAGGGATCACCGTTTGGTTCTCCGTTCCTTCCTTGATCACCTTGATGCACCGCATGCGCGTGCTGCGTCCCAACGCCTTCGAGGGGATCCGTCATTCGTTCTTCTGCGGTGAAGCATTGAGCTGGGAGCGATCGGACGTTTGGCGCCAGGCCGCATCGCGCAGCACCTTGACCAACCTCTACGGGCCCACGGAGGCCACCATTGCCATCTCCGCATGCACCGTTGGTCCGGATCGCTCGGCGGGCGAGGTGAATGTTCCGCTCGGAAAGGTGATCGGTCACAACCGCATGCGCATCGCGGATGCGGATGCGAACGGTGAAGGGGAACTCTGGCTGTCCGGCCCGCAGGTCACCGGCGGCTACCTCGATGCGCCGGAGACCACCGCGCAGGCCTTCGTCGCCTCGGGTGGCATGACCTGGTACCGGACCGGTGATCGCGCCGTGCAGGACGCAGCGGGGGAGTTCCATTTCCGCGGTCGCTTGGACGATCAGGTGAAGATCCTGGGCCATCGGGTGGAGCCCGGAGAGGTGGATGCGGTGCTCTCCCGGCATCTCCCGCAGGGAACGAGCCTGACGCTGGCCGTGGACCTCAAGGGTACCACGCGGCTCGTTACTTTTATCGACGTCGCCATGGACACCGCACCACTGCTCGAAGAGCTTCGCTTGGAACTGCCGCCGTACATGGTTCCCGAACGGATCGTGCCGGTGGAAGGGTTCCCCCTGACCGCACACGGCAAGGTGGACCGCAAAGCCCTGCTGCAAGCCCTCGCAAATGGATAGGAAGCAACTCCACGGACTGCTGATCGAACGCGTTGCCCCGCGATCGGTGCGGCTCGGTCTGTCGGCCAAGGATATGACGGAGGATCTCGATCTGGTGCGTACGGGGCTGCTCGATTCTTTGGGCTTCGTGGACCTGATCACCGAGCTGGAAACGGCGGTGGGCCATCAGGTGGAACTGGAGCAGGCCTTCGATCGGCCCGGTGCCACCACCGTTGGTGGGGTGTTGGACCTTTTCCTCGACCGCCGATGAGCGACGTGCGGATCATCGCGGTGAAGGATGCGGCCGATCCGCGCTTGGAGCAATTGCCTCCGATGTTCGAGGACCTGCATGATGTGATGCATCGCCATGGCATGATGCAGGAGCTCGCGCCGAACGGTGCACGCATCTGGCTCGATGGGTTGAAGGCCGGGCTCGAACGCTTCACGCGGTTGGTGCTCGCGGTGCAGGGCGATACGGTGGTGGGCTTCACCTGCGGTTCCGTGAAGCTGGCACCGGAGTACCTCGGAGGTGCCTTGGTGGGCCATTGGACGCAATTGTACGTGACCGCCGATCATCGCCGCGGTGGCGTGTCCCGTGCGATGTCCGAACTGCTGCACGAGTGGTTCCGGGAGAAGAAGGTCACGAGCATCGAGACGCAGGTGGTACGGGAGCATCCCAGCTCCGTGCCTTTCGCGGAGTCCTTCGGATATCAGGTGGAGTGGATCAACCTCCGCAGGACGCTTTGATCGCTTCCGTCGACCTGAGCACCTGGCCCGTACGCATGGGTGTGATCCCCGGCGATCCCGTGCTGCTCACAGCGGATGTCACGCGCCTTTCCTGGTTGATGCGGCGCCAAGGAGCGCGGCAAGCGCCACGGGCACTGCTCGATGCCTTCCTCGCGCATCTCGGCCCACAAGGGACCTTGGTGGTACCGACTTTCAATCATGATCTCCGGCCCGGCGATGCCTTCGATCGGCGGAACACGCCGACCATTACGGGCGTCCTCGGCCAAGCCGCATTGGAGCATCCGGCCTTCATCCGCACGGCGCATCCGCTGCATTCCTTCGCGGTGGCGGGGGCATTGACGTCCGACTTCCTGGGGGCGAACGATGACAGCAGCTTCGGTGCCCGGTCGCCTTTCGCCCTGTTCCGTACGCATCGGTTCACCTTGATCGGCATCGACATGCACCTGAACCAGGCGATGTCCTATTTCCACCATGTGGAGGAACAGCAGACGGTACCGTACCGCCACTGGCGCAGCTTTCCGATCCGATACACCGACCGGGACGGGGCCACGCGCGAACGCACCTTCCGGCTCTATGCCAAACGCAAGGGATACGCGAACGAACTCTCCGCCTTGATCCCCCTGCTGCAAGGTCCGGGCGCTCAGGTCGATGGACGTGTGGATGGTGTTCCCTACCTGCGCGTGGATCTTGGTGCTGCACACGAGGTGATCGAGCGCGACATCCGTTCCAACCGCGCGCGGAGCATCGTTCGGTTCACCTGGCGCAACTGGCTGCGCGACCTTTGGCAGGGCTTGCGTCCGCCGCCAAGCCCTACCCGCACGGAACAACTCATCCGCGACCGCGATGCTCGTACACGGTGATCGGCCTTCCCCGCGCGCCCGGTACGTGATCCGGCATGTGCTGCACAACATCCTGGGCATCGATGTGGTTTTCGTGAACGATGCGGAGACCTTCCGCAGTGCGGAGGGTCCTCGGTTGAGCTACGGTATGCAGCGGCACGAAGGGGCCATGCACGTTCCTTTCAGCGGTGCGATCGACCATCCTCTCGAAGGTGGTGCCGGACCGGTCGTGGAAGGTGATCGGCGGTCGATGTTCCTCGTCGCGGGTGAAGAGGACGTGTTCGCCGGCATCTTCCATCTCCTCAGTCTGCAGGATGAACTGCGCTGCACCGTCCGCGACGTGCACGGTCGCATCCCTTCATCCGCCCTGTTCACGGTGCGACAGGGGATCGCCGATCGTCCTTGGGTGGAGGAGAAGGCCCTGGAACTGGGGCGATCCATCGAGCAGCGATGGCCGGGGACACGTCAGCGTGCCTCGCGTTACCGGCACATCGTCACGGTGGACATGGACAACGTCCTGCGCTATGCGGGTCGCCCCTGGTGGCGGGCGATGGGCGCTTCCGTGAAGGAGGTCCTGCGTGGGGCATGGCCGCCGGTCGCCGAGCGTTGGCGCGTGCGTGCCGGGCGCAGCCCCGACCCGTTCACGCAGGCCTTGGATCGGGTCGAAGGCCTGCGGGACAAAATGGACCGCGCGATCTTCTTCTTCTTGATGCAGGGCGATGGCGCGCACGATCACGCGGCGGATCCGGCGCATCCCCTCTCGCGCGCGAGCATGCAGCGGGCCTCACGCATCGGTGAGGTCGGCATCCATCCTTCCTATGGCACGACCGACGGCCATCGTTCGGCGGAGCAGGAGCGCATCCTGCTGGAGCGGATCATCGGCAGGCCCGTGGCCTCCTCCCGTCAGCATTTCCTGCGTTGGCGTCTGCCCGACACGCTACGGCATCCGGCGGTGTCGGGCCGTTCCGAGGATCACACGCTCGGTTTCAGCGATCGGGCGGGGTTCCGTGCGGGTACCTGCACACCCTTCCCGTGGTACGACATGGAACACGAGCGTGAAACGGAAGTGATGATCCATCCCTTTGCGGTGATGGACAGCGCCTTGATCGAACGGTGTGGAATGCAACCTGCGGAAGTGGTCCGCACCATGAACACCATGAGCGATCGCGTTCGTGCGGTGGGGGGCACCTTCATCAGCGTGTGGCACGATCGGTACTTGAGCGGCCACCGCGAATTCGGCGTTTGGCCCCAGGTCTTCGAACAGGTGGTGCAACACGCACGCGCATGATCCGGCATGTACGCCATAGCGACATCGACAAGGCGGCCTGGGATCGTGACCTGCTGCGCTGCTCCAATGCCCTGTGGTACGGCACGAGCGCGGTGCTCGATGCCGCCGCCGAGGTATGGGATGCGCTGATCGACGCGGAAAGCGGTGCGCGCTTGGTCCTGCCACGTCGTCGGAAGTTCGGTATCACATACGCGTACCAGCCCTTCCTCATCCAGCAGCTCGGTCCCTTCGCTCCCTCAGCGGATCCGGAGGCCCCGACGCGGTTCATCGCGGCGTTGCCTTCGGTATTCCGCTATGCGGATATCGCGTTGTGTCCGGGACATGGCACAGCCCTGCCAGCGGTCCGCTTCGACGAATTCACCAATGTGGAGTTGTCCCTCGGAGCATCGCTGACGGAACTGCGTGCGGCCTACAGCGAGAACCACCGCCGCAACCTGAGGAAGGCGGACCGCTCCGGCATCGGTGTCGAACATCTGCGCATGGATGACCTGAAGACCTTCCTGCATGGATCGGAACAGTTCAAGCGTTGGGGCATCGATGGGCGCCAGCTCCGGGTGATGGACCGCGTCTTCGCGGTGGCCGAGCGTATGGATGTGGCTGTCGTGCGCGGTGTTCGTCATCAGGGGCGGGTGGTGGCCGGTGGTCTGTTCATCCGATGGGGAGGACGGCTGATCTTCCTCAAGGGCCTCTCCAGTGCGGCAGGACGGGAGGTAGGGGCCATGCAGGCCTTGATCGACGGGGTGATCGCGGAACATGCCGGCCATGCCCTCGTACTGGATTTCGCCGGCTCCAACGATCCCGACCTGGCGCGTTTCTACCTCGGCTTCGGTGGTGAACGGTCCGTTTATTTGCGAGCTTTGGTGAACCGGCTTCCACCGTTGTTGAGGCTGATCAAGAAGTGAACCCATGGTGGTGCAGTTGAACTCCGGCAGATCCATCGCGAACAGGTTCATCGCGGAGCTTCGCGATGAGGAGGTGCAGAAGGATCCGATGCGTTTCCGCAGGAACCTCGAACGCCTCGGCGAGGTGATGGCCTATGAACTCAGCAAGACGCTGCCCTACACGGAGCAGGAGGTCACCTCGCCATTGGGGCTCGCGGTGGAGCAACTGCCCGAGGAACAGCCGGTGCTCACCACGATCCTTCGGGCCGGACTTCCGTTGCACCAGGGTCTGTTGAACTACTTCGATCGCGCCGACAGCGGGTTCGTCAGTGCCTACCGCAAGCATCGTACGGGCGAGGAGGGTTTCGATATCCATGTGGAGTACATGAGCAGCCCGAGCATCGACGATAGGGTGCTGGTGATTAGCGACCCCATGTTGGCCACGGGCCGGAGCATGGTGCTGGTGTACAAGGCGCTGCTCCGGCTGGGCCGTCCGAAGGCGGTCCACATCGTTTCGGTGATCGCCAGTGCCGAGGGCATCGAGTACGTGCGCACGCATCTGCCCGCAGGCACGCGCATCTGGGTGGGTGCGGTGGACGAGGAGATGACCGCTCAGGCCTACATCGTGCCCGGATTGGGCGACGCCGGTGACCTGGCCTACGGCACCAAGCTCTGATCCCTTGCACCAACTCGCAGAGATAGTGGTCGTGGTCGCCTGGGGCACCGTGAAGATGCTCGTGGCCGCGGGCTTCGGCGCGGGCTTCGGTCTCACCTTCCTGGAGAACTTCCTCTGGACCAGCGTGGGCGGTTGCATCGGTGTGCTGGTGTTCTATGCCTTGAGCGAGCGATTGACCGAACGTTTCCGTGTGCGCTGGCTGCGTAAGCGCATGGAACGCGCCGCGGCAGGGCTGCTGAACGCACGCATCTTCACCAAACGCAACCGGCGCATCATCCGCATCAAGCGCATCAGCGGATACCTGGGTGTGGCCGCGCTCACCCCGTTGGTGCTCACGATACCGGTGGGCAGCATCCTTGCGGCCCGCTTCTTCCACCACGATCGTCGCACCATCCCCGCCCTGCTGGTCTCCGTGGTGGCACAGGCCATGGCCGTCACCGCGCTGTTGAGCGGGTTCGTCGATGGCTTCAATGCGGCGGTGAAGTGAAACGTTACCGTCATCTCTTCTTCGACCTGGACCATACGCTGTGGGATTTCCGCACCAACTCACGCGAGGTGCTGTTGGAACTGCACGCCGAGATGGGGTTGGCGGACCTGGGTATCCCGCAGGTGGAGTTCGTCGCCGTCTACGAGGAGGTGAACGCGGACCTTTGGGGGCGTTACGAGGCCGGCAAGCTGGACAAGGCCGTGCTGCGGGTCCTGCGCTTCCGCAACACCCTGTTGCAGTTCGGGGTGCGGAGCGACCGCACCGTGCGTCATCTCGCCGAGGAATACCTGGCGCGTACGCCGCATCGTAAGGCCCTCAATCCCGGTGCGCTGGAACTGTTGAACGACCTGCGTACCGACCACGTGCTGCACATCATCACCAACGGCTTCGAGGATGTGCAGCGCATGAAGCTCCTCGCCAGCGGGATCATGGACCATTTCCACGTGGTGCTCAGCAGCGAGCGCGCCGGGGCGAACAAGCCGCAGGAGCGCATCTTCCGGAAGGCCTTGGAACTGGCGAAGGCGCGTCCGGAGGACAGCCTCATGATTGGGGATAGCGCAACGGCCGACATCGCCGGTGCACGGGGGGCGGGCATCGACCAGGTGCACTATTCGCCCGTGGAGGCCTGGGATACGGAGGCCACTTATCGGATCCGTCATTTCGACGAACTACGTCCAGTACTGCTTCAGGGACGGTCCGGCGCGAAGTGATAATCCAGCAGGGCGCGGTGCCCGTTCACCTGGCTCGCCTTCAGCACGCGGAGGGTATCCGCGCGGAGGGCGCAGGAGTAGGTGATCGCACCCTTCATCGTCATGGTGCGGAAGAAGAGGCTGTCGTTGCGCTGCTCAACGGGCGTGTTGTGCACATTGTTCCAGCCGCTCTGCACGTTCTCGGTGAGGTACGTGCGGATGCTGGGGATCGAGTCGAAATGCTCCTCTTTCTCGGGGCCACCCACCAATGCCACATTACCGCGTTCGAAGAAGCGCAGGTAGTAGTGGAGCGTGCCGTCCACCATCATGTAGACGCCATCGAAACGGAGCCCTTTGAGGGTGATGGGTTCCAGCACGACCATGTTCGCGGTATCGATGGTGGGTGTGGTGGGCGGAGCGGATGGAGGGGGCGCATCGGGTCCGCAGGAGGCCCAGGTCAGCAACAGGGGGAACAGGAGGATGGAGGCACGCATGGTTCAGGACTTGAAGCGGCCGATCACCGTGGTCGACCCCTGCACCATATCACCGATGCGCACGTCCACCACGGCGCTCTTGGGCAGCAGCAGGTCCACGCGGGAACCGAACTTGATGAAGCCGAACTCCCGCCCTTGCTCAGCGGGTTGTCCGGCGCGGCTGTAGGTGACGATGCGGCGGGCGAGGGCGCCGGCGATCTGGCGGAAGAGCACTTCCCCATGCATTGGATGCTTCACCACCACCGTGCTGCGTTCGTTCTCCGTGCTGCTCTTCGGGTGCCAGGCCACCAGATACTTGCCGGGGTGGTATTTGTAATAGGACGTGGTGCCGCCGATGGGGTTGTAGTTGATATGCACGTTCAGCGGGCTCATGAAGATGGACACCTGCACGCGGCGGTCCTTGAAGTACTCGGTCTCCTCCACCTCCTCGATCACCACCACCTTGCCGTCGCAGGGCGAAACGATCGCATGCGTGTCGGTGACCGGTGTACGGGTGGGCACGCGGAAGAACCAGAGCACGATGCCGAGCACCACG
>DASWWQ010000317.1:0-1912 GCA_036405935.1 Flavobacteriales bacterium | reverse complement strand
GCCACCTGCACAGCAGGCGGGTTTCGCACCGGCCTCCGACTTGGCACCACCAGCGCAGCAGCCCGCCTTCCCGCTCTTGCGCAGCTCTTCGTACTTCGCCAGTTGCTTCTCGTCCAGCAAGGCCACCAAGGCCTTGTTCTCCTTCTGGTCCAGTTCGACCATCGCCGCTGCATCCTCCTTGCCGTGCATGGCCTTCACCGACTCCTCGGTGCGTTGGAGGATCAGCTCCACCTGCTTGGTCTGTTCGGCCGTGAACGACAGTTCCTTGGCCAGCATGGTGGTCTTGTCCTTGGCCGACATGGGCTTCGCAGCGTCACCGATCTTCGAAGTGCAGTTCTGACCGAACGCCAGGAGGGATCCGCAGAACAAGGCCGCGGTAGCGAAAAGCTTGATGGAAGTCATGTTCTCGTTTTGAGGGTAGGAACCAAAAATAGGGCAAACGGACGGTGGCCGCCGATATCAGCTCCCCTTGGCCCCACGCACCATGCCCTCGATGGCGTCCCACATACCGGGTTCCACCATTTCCAGCATGTTGAACTGGCCCGCACCCTGCAGCCATTCCCCACCGTCGATGGTCACCACTTCGCCGTTGATGTATCCGCTGTAGGGCGAGATCAGATAGGACGCGAGGTCGGCCAGCTCCTGGTGTTCCCCCACCCGTTTCAGCGGTACCCGCTTGGCCAGGTCGAAGCGTTCCATCATCTCACCGGGCAACAGCCGCTGCCAAGCCCCTTTCGTGGGGAAAGGCCCGGGGGCGATGGCGTTGCTGCGGATGCCGTACTTGGCCCATTCCACCGCCAAGGAACGGGTGAAGGCCAGCACCCCCGCCTTGGCGCAGGCGCTGGGCACCACGTACCCGCTCCCCGTCCACGCATAGGTGGTGGTGATGTTCAGTACGGTCTTGTCCTTCTCCCCTTTCGCGATCCAGTGTTTGCCGAAGGCGAGGGTGCAGTTCACCGTGCCTTGCAGGACGATACCGATGATGGTCTCGAAGGCTTTCGTGCTCAGGCGCTCGGTGGGGCTGATGAAGTTGCCTGCCGCATTGTTCAACAGACCATCCACCTTGCCGAAACGCTCCACCGTGCTGACCACCAGACGATCCACGTCCCGGTGATCACGAACGTCGCAGGCCACGGCCAGCACTTGACCGCCGGTCTCCTTCCGCATCTCCGCAGCGGTGGCCTCCAGCACGTCCAGCTTGCGACTGGTGATGCAAACGTTGGCGCCGAGCCTCAGGAATTCCAAGGCCATGCTCTTGCCCAGTCCCGTACCTCCGCCGGTGATCACGATGGTGCGGCCCTCCAATGCGCCATCACGCAGCATGCCTTTACGGTCTTCCTTTTTCATGGGGCGTTGGATCGTACCGGTGGTTTACCCGATCGGGGAGGCAGAGGGGCGTTGGGCGCCTGCACGGGTGCGGCCGGCTCGGTGCGGCCGCAGTTCCCCTTCATCAGGTCCTCCACTTCCGGGCCGTAGAGGGCGGTGAAACCATAGCTGAGCGCCTTTCGGAAGTGACCACAGGCCTTCAGCGTATCGCCCTGCTCCAAGGTGATGATGCCCAGGTTCCGGTATACGAAGGGGTTGAACACCTTCCGACGTGCGGCCTTGTTGATGTCCTTCAAGGCCTGTTCCCGGTCGCCCATGCGGTAGCGGCTCCATCCCCGGTTGTTGAAGGCGTAGCTGTAGTTGGGGTTCAGCTTGATGGCGCGATCGTAGTCCTCCACCGCTTCATGATGCTTGTCGAAATGCGCATAGGCGTAGTAACCGCGGCTATTGTAGGCCACGGGGTCACGCGGCGTAAGGGCAACGGCCTTGTCCAAGGCGTTGCGCGCCGCTGCACTGTCACCCTGCACCGCCGCGCATTCGCCCTGTAGCCGCAGGGCCCGCGCGGCCCTGACCGGGTCGGCCGAGG
>DASWWQ010000316.1:0-24312 GCA_036405935.1 Flavobacteriales bacterium | reverse complement strand
AGGCATCGCTGCGTTTGTGCATGGCGGTGTCCACCGTTTGCTCGTCCATCTTGGAGCCGAGTGTAACGGCGTTGATCGCCTGGGTCTCCCCCCGGGTGAAGATGGCGCTGCCGTGGGTTCCGGGAAGCACGTCCACCTCGCTCCAGATGGGGCGGATGTCGGTGGTCTTCCGGCCGTCCAGACGGACGCCCTTCTCGAGCACCACGCGGCGCACGCCGGCCTTCTGGGCCTTCTTGAAGTAGCGGGCCAGCATGGCCTTCTTCGCCTTGGTCTCCTCGGGCAGGGTGGCGAGGAATTCCTCCTTCACCTTGTTGAAGGCGTCGCCACGCACTTCCTTGGCGCTGGCCACGGAAGCGATATCGAAGAACTTCTGGAAGGTGGCGTCGTAGATGGCCTTTTCCAGGGCGGGGTCGTTCTCCTCGTGGTTGTAGGTGCGCTTCACCTGGCTCTTGGGCACGGCGGCGCTGAGCTCGTTGAGCACGCGGCACTGCACCTTGATGGCGTCGTGGGCACGCTTGATGCCCTCGATCATCTCGGCTTCGCTCACCTCCTTCATCTCCCCTTCCACCATCAGGATGTCGCTGGCGGTGCCGGCCACGATCAGATCGATGTCGGAACCTTCCATCTCCTCGAAGGTGGGGTTCACCGTCCAGGTGCCGTTCTTGCGGGCCACGCGCACCTCGCTCACGGGACCGTTGAAGGGGATGTCGCTCACCGCCAGGGCTGCAGCACCGGCCAGGCAGGCCAGGGCATCACTGGGGTTCTTCTTGTCGGTGCTCATCAGGGAGATGATCACCTGCGTATCGCCATGGAAATCATCGTTGAAGAGCGGGCGGATGGCACGGTCCACCAAGCGGCTCACCAGGATCTCGCCATCACTGGGGCGGTTCTCGCGCTTGAAGAAGCCACCGGGAAAACGGCCGGCAGCACTGAATTTCTCGCGGTACTCCACCGTAAGGGGGAGGAAGTCGATGCCCTCGCGGGCTTCTTTGGTGGCCACCACGGTGGCCAGGAGGATGGTGTCGCCGAGACGGACGGTGACGGCACCGTCGGCCTGTTTGGCGAGCACACCGGTCTCCAGCGTGATCGTTCTGCCATCACCCAGGTCGATGGTCTTGGAAATACCCTGTGGTCTCATTTCTTCTTCTTCGTTTTTTCGTTTTTCCTCTTGGGCCTCGATATGGTCCGGACCTTCCGGGCCATTATGGAAGAAGGGGCGACCGTTCGTCACGGTCGCCCCTCCAGATCAGTACCATGGCTCGTGTGCCGGAAGTTCCCGGCAGGCACAGGCCTTACTTGCGCAGACCGAGTGTGCCGATGATCGCACGGTAGCGCTGGATATCGTAGTTCTTCAGGTAGCCCAGCAGCTGCTTGCGCTTGCCTACCATGGCCAGCAGGGCGCCGGTGGTGGCGTGGTCCTTCTTGTTCTTCTTCAGGTGCTGCGTCAGGTGCTCGATGCGCGCGGTGAACATCGCGATCTGGCCTTCCGCTCCGCCGGTGTTCTTCTCACTGCCACCGTGCTTCTTGAAGATCTCTTGCTTGGCCTCTTTCGTCAGGTTCATGGTCTCGTACTATGATCCGCCACTTCAGCGGATGGGCCGCAAATGTAGCGTTTTGTTCCACCCCACCAACCCCTTGTGCACAGCAGGGTGTTCGTGGGCTTCGGAAGACCGGTGCCGGACGGTCAGCCCTTGAAGTAGGTGAGGAGCGTGGAAAGCTTGGATTTCAGGTCCTTACGCTCCACGATCAGGTCCAGGAAGCCGTGCTCCAGCACGAATTCGCTGGTCTGGAAGCCCTCGGGCAGGTCACGGCCGATGGTTTCGCGCACCACGCGCGGACCGGCGAAGGCGATCAGGGCCTTGGGTTCGGCGATGTTCAGGTCGCCCAGCATGGCGAAGCTGGCGGTAACGCCGCCGGTGGTGGGGTCGGTGAGGATGCTGATGAAGGGAATGCCCTTCTTGGAGAGCAGGCTGAGCTTGGCGCTGGTCTTGGCCATCTGCATCAGGCTGAAGCCGGCCTCCATCATGCGGGCGCCGCCGCTCTTGCTGATGATGATCAGGGGCCACTTCTTCTTCAGGCTGACATCCGCGGCCTGCGCGATCTTCTCACCCACCACGCTGCCCATGCTACCACCGATGAAACGGAAGTCCATGCAAGCGATCACCACGGGATGTTTGTCCAGCTTGCCTTCGGCGGCCCGCAGGGCGTCCTTCAGGCCGGTGTCGGCGATGGTCTTCTTCAGGCGATCGGTGTAGGCCTTGGTGTCCACGAAGTTCAGCGGATCCCCGGCCACCAGATCGGGGGCGATCTCCTTGAACTTCTGGTCGTCGAACAGGATGGCGAAATACTCGGCGCTACCGATCTTCTCGTGGTGCTGGCACTTGGAGCAGACCCAGAGGTTGTTCTCGTGGTCGTCCGAGGTCATGATCTCGGAGCACTCCGGACACTTGTACCAGAGCCCCTCCGGGGTTTCCTTCTTCTCCTCGGTGGCGGTGGTGATGCCTTCCTTGACGCGTGTGAACCAGCCCATGATGGCTACAAAGGTGAAGCAGGAAACCGGAAAGCCGAAACACGAAGGCGGTATCCCCGGTTCGTGGTCCGGCCCTGCGGCTTCACGTTTCCTGTTCTAGGCAATGGTGACGCCCTTGTCCAAGTAGACGTCCTGGATGGCGTTCAGCAGGGCCACACCCTCGTTCATGGGCCGCTGGAAGGCCTTGCGGCCGCTGATCAGGCCTTGACCGCCGGCGCGTTTGTTGATCACCGCGGTGCGGACGGCCTCGGCCAGGTCGCTGGCACCGCTGCTGGCCCCCCCGCTGTTGATCAGGCCCACGCGGCCCATGTAGCAGTTGGCCACCTGCAGGCGGCAGAGATCGATCGGATTGTCGCTGCTGAGCTCGCTGTAGATGCGTTTATGCGTCTTGCCGTAGCCGGGCAGTGCGTTGTAGCCACCATTGCTCTCGGGGAGCTTCTGCTTGATGATGTCGGCCTGGATGGTGACACCCAAGTGATTGGCCTGCCCGGTGAGGTCGGCCGCCGTATGGTAGTCCTTGCCATCCACCTTGAATCCGGGGTTGCGCAGGTAGCACCAGAGGATGGTGGCCATGCCCAGCTCGTGCGCATGCTGGAACGCATCGGCGATCTCGGTGATCTGGCGTGCGCTCTCCTCGCTGCCGAAGTAGATCGTGGCGCCCACGGCCACCGCACCCATGTTCCAGGCCTGCTGCACCGTGCCGAAGAGCACCTGGTCGAACTTGTTCGGCAGGGTCATCAGTTCGTTGTGGTTGATCTTCACGATGAAAGGGATGCGGTGGGCGTACTTGCGCGCCACGCTGCCCAGCACCCCGTAGGTGGAGGCCACGGCATTGCAGCCGCCTTCCAGCGCCAGTTCCACGATCCTGTCCCCATCGAAATAGATCGGGTTGGGGGCGAAGCTGGCCGCGCCGCTGTGCTCGATCCCTTGGTCCACGGGGAGGATGCTCATGTAGCCGGTGTTCGCCAGACGGCCGTTGCCGTAGAGCGCCTGGATGCTGCGCAGCACTTGGGGGCTGCGATCGCTGAGGCTGAAACAGCGGTCCACGAAATCGGGTCCGGGCAGGTTCAAGGCGTTCTTCTCGATGGTCTTGCACGTATGGCCCAGCAGCGCTTCCGCATCGGCACCCAGCAACTCGTTCAACTTCCCGGTCTTCAAGGTCTCCATGGATCGCTTTCGTGAATGGTCGGCAAATCTAAGGCAAGGCCATCAGGTGGGGGGAGGGCATGTGCTCATGTGCCCATGCGGTCATGTGCTCATGTTCGCATGGGCATATGTTCACATGCGTTTAGAACGGATACCCGATCCCGAGGTTGAAGTTGAACTGGGGGCGGTACGTGGCCTCCACACCGTTCGCGGCGAAATCCTCGGCGAATCGGTCCTTCGGTTGGAATATCCAGCGCTCACCGGGCCGCAGGGCAGGGTCCTTGGTCTGCAGTCCGAGGTCGAAACGCACCAGGAAGAAGTCGAAGTTCAGGCGGAGCCCCAAGCCGGTGCCCACGGCCAGCTCGCTGTAGAAGTCCTGCCATTCGAAGCCGCTGCCGGGTTTGGCCGGGTTCTCCTTGAGCATCCAGATGTTGCCCACATCGGCGAAGAGGGCGCCTTCCACATAACCGATCAGCTTGAAGCGGTATTCCGCATTGCCTTCCATACGGATCTCCCCGATGCGGTCGAAGGCCAGGAGGGGTGCACGGTACGAGCCGGGGCCGAGGCTGCGCGCCCTCCAGGCGCGCATGCCGTTGGCACCGCCGCCGAAGAAGCTGCTCTCGAAGGGCAGCACATCGAGGTTGCCGAAGGGCACGCCCACGCCGGCCGCCGCGCGGAACACCATGCTGCTCCGGCTGTGGATCGTCCGGTAGTAGCGGAAGTCCTGCTCCACCTTCACGAACTGCGCGAAACGCACCCCCGCCATGGTGTAGTAGCTGTTGCCCGCGGTGTCGGTCTCCTGGGCCTGGTCCGTCATGCGGTTGAGGAGGCGCATGAGGTGGCCGCTGGTCTGGATGCTGGGCCGCCAGTAGAAGAGGTTGCGCTGGGTGGTGCCGGCCTGTTGCGTGTTCCAGGTGTAGCTGGCCCGCGCCCCGGTGATCACGTGGTCGGTGTAGCTGTCGCGCAGCACCGCATCGTTGCTGGTGCGGATGAAATCGAGGAAGGCATCGCTGAGGGTGGGGATACGGATCAGGTTGAAGTCCACCGGGAAGAGGCCGAAGGTCCGCGTACGGCCCTTGTTCCATTCGTAGCCGAAGCTGATCTTGGCCAAGCTTCGGGTGTAGTCGGGCCGTCGTTGGTAGTTGTACAGGGCGGTCACCGTGGTGCGTTGGTTCCATGACTTCACCCAGGAATCGGGGTCCACGAAGGGGATGGGCAGCAGGAAGCGGGGGAACCGCAGGGTGACCTCCGGACCGAATTCGAGCGTGTTGAAGAGCACCCCGCGGCTGACGTCGGTATTGGCCACATCGGTGTTGCTGCGATCGCTGAAGCTCTGTTGCGCCTCGAAACCCAAGGTCATCTGCGTACTGATGGAGCCCAGGCTGCGTAGCAGGTTCTTGTGCCGATAGCTGAAGCTCACGGCGGTGCCCAGGAAGCCGCCGCGGTTGGTGCCGAAGCCCTCGGTGCTGAAGTTCTGCCGCTTGGAGGGCAGGAGGTTGATGCGCACATCCGCCAGGTCCTTCGCGGCGGTGTTCAGCGTGTCGAAGGTGATGTCGACCCGGTCGAAGATCCGCAGGTTGTTGAGCCGCCGGTAGGTGCGGTCCATCGTGGTCTGGCTGTAGGTGGTGCCGCTGCGCAGCCGCACTTGGTTGAAGAGCGCCCGCGGCCGATAGATCGGGTGCTTGCCGCGGTAGAAGAGCCAGGAGCCGTTGTACTGCAGGGTGTCCACGGGAGCCACGGCGGTCTGCGTGGGTTTGCCCGAGATGTCCACGCGGATGTCCTCGATGCGGTAAACGGTGCCTTCCGGGGTGCCACGCAGGCCCCGCTCCGCCCGGGCCATCGGATGCTCCAAGCGCATCAGCAGGTCGATCTCATGGTCGCCGGCGGCGGTGTCCGCGTCGTAGATCACCAGGTCACGGGTGAAGAAGAGATAGCCCTGTTGCCGCATCAGGGTGGTGATGCGGGTGCGCTCGAGGTCGAGCACATCGGAGTCGAAGCGCATGCCGGCCTTCAGCAACGAAGCCTCCTTGTTGGCGGTCATCAGGCTGTCCATGCGCGGGTCGTTCACCCGCCAGTTCCAGGTGCACAGTGTGTAGGGGTATCCGGCCTTGATGCGGTATTCCACCACGGCCTTGGGATTCCGCACGGTGGTGTCCCCTTGCGCATCCACGGTGATGTTGCGCGAGAGCATGATGGTGTCCGACACCTCCGCTTCGAAGTAGCCTTCCTTCAGGAGGTACAGCTCCAGCTGGGCCAAGGTGCGGTGCGTCAGGGCGCTGTCCAACAGCACCGGCGCCTCGCCCACGTCCTCGCGCCACCACACGCGCCGGGTCTTGGGGCATTCCTTCGGGCTGAACTCCTTGGGTTTCTTTCCGCGCGCTTCCCGCTTGATGTTGCGTTCGGCGACCCGTTTCTCCCGTTCGATGTTCTCCACCGCGCAGAGCGAATCGGACAGGTTCTTCTTGCGGGCCGTCTTCACGGGGTCCGCCATGTTGTAGAGGTACAGGTAAAGGGGAACGCCGAGCACCCGTTTGTTGGGTTTCTGCTTCACGATGGAGAGCAGTTCGCTGTTCGAGAGGTCCGCCGCATCGCTCACGATCGGCGTTCGGGTGAGGAGGTAGTGACCTTCCGGGACCCTCTTCGTGGAACTGCAGGCCGACAGCGAGAGCACCACCGCCAGAAGGATCATCCCGTGCAGGACCGACAGGCGGTCGGTTACTTTGCGCGGAATAGGGTGGTCCTGTGGCATCAGGTCTTGGAGCGCCCGAAGATATTTGACGAATGGACGGACGCGGTTGGTTGAAGCAGGTGCGCGCCCTGCACCGGAAGAAGTTCCGCGAGGCGGAGGGACTCTTTCTCGTGCAGGGCCGCAAGCTGGTGCGTGAACTTCTGGCCTCCGAGCTGGTGGTGGAGCAGGTGTTCGCTACAGCGGAAGCCGCGGACGACATGCGCTTGGAGCACGCCGAGGTCCTGCCCCGGCACGACCTCGATCGGATGGGCACCTTCGAGAACGGCAACGAGGTGGTGGCGGTGGTGCGCACACCTGCGCCGGCTTTGATGCTGCCTCCGAAGGGCCCTGGGCTGGTGCTGGCGCTGGACGGGATCACCGATCCAGGCAACATGGGCACGCTGGTGCGTATCGCCGACTGGTTCGGGGTGCAGCGCATCTGGTGTTCCGAGGACAGCGTGGAGGTCTTCAATCCCAAAGGCGTACAGGCCAGCATGGGCTCGGTGTTCCGTATACCCGTGGCCTACGGCGATCTTCCTTCGGCGCTGATCGACGCGGTGGGGGCCGGTGCCGAGGTCTACAAGGCCGAGGCTTCCGGGGAGAATGTCTTCGATGTGCCACTGAAAGTACCGGCCGTACTGGTGTTGGGCAGCGAGTCGCACGGACTTGGTGATGCGGTGCGCAATGGACCCGGTCGCAGCATTGCGGTGCCGCGCAACGGCATGGCCGAATCCTTGAACGTGGCGGCCGCCGCCTCCGCCCTGTGCATGGAGTTCGCGCGCAGGATGCGTTGAGCTAGGCCCAAGTCCCGGGCTGCAAGCCACAAGCTTCAAGCTTTGCGGCCCGCACTGTCACGCTGAGCCTGCCGAGGCGGAGTGAATGCCCTTCGACAGGCTCAGGGTGACAACGGATCGCCCCTGTTCCTCCCCTGCTTCTCTACTTCCGCGCCACCGCTTCCGCCACCCGCAACCCGTCCATCGCAGCGCTCACGATGCCGCCCGCATAGCCGGCTCCTTCACCGCAGGGGTAGAGGCCCTTCACTTCGACATGTTGCAGGGTGATGGGGTCCCGCGGGATACGCACCGGTGAGCTCGTGCGCGATTCCACGGCCACGAGCACGGCCTCGTTGGTGCGGTAGCCCCGCATCTTCTCGCCGAAGGCCTTCAGCCCGCCCTTCAGGCGTTGCGTGATCTCGGGAGGGAGCACGTCCTTCAACTGGACCGGAACGATGCCCGGCGGATAGCTGCAGTCCGGCAGGTCGCTGCTCATGCGGCCGTTGATGAAATCGTCCATCCGCTGCGCAGGTGCCGTTTGGCGTCGGCCTCCGGCCAGCCAGGCACGCTGTTCGATCGCGCTCTGGTAGCGCACCCCGGCCAAGGGATCCTTCGCGGGATCCGCCGTGAGCACGCCGCTTTCCACCACGATGCCGCTGTTCGCGTAGGGATTGTCGCGTTTGCTCGGGCTCCAGCCGTTGGTCACCACCTCGCCGGGCGCGGTGGCGCACGGGGCGATGATGCCACCGGGACACATGCAGAAGCTGAACACGCCGCGGCCGTCCACCTGTTGCACGGCGTTGTAGCTGGCCGCAGGAAGGAAGGGGTCGCGCGGATCGCAGTGGTAGCGGATCCGGTCGATGATGTGCTGCGGATGTTCGATGCGCACGCCGAGCGCGAAGGGTTTCGCCTCCAGGCGAACACCTTTCGCGAAGAGCAGGTCGAAGATGTCGCGCGCCGAATGACCTGTGGCGAGCACCACGTGTCCGACCTCGATGCGATCGCCTTTCGCTGTCGCCACGCCCCGGATGCGGCCTTCCTCGATGAGCAGATCGGTGACGCGTTGTTCGAAATGCACTTCACCACCGGCCGCGATCACCGCTTCACGCATGGCGGTGACGATGCCCGGCAGCTTGTTGGTGCCGATGTGCGGATGCGCATCCACGAGGATGTCGGGCGAAGCACCGAAGGCCACGAAGGTCCGGAGCACGGCCGCCACATCCCCGCGCTTGTCGCTGCGTGTGTAGAGCTTGCCGTCGCTGTAGGTGCCCGCACCGCCCTCACCGAAGCAGTAGTTGCTGTCGGGGTCCACCACATGTTCGCGGTTGATGGCGGCGAGATCACGGCGACGCGCCCGCACGTCCTTCCCGCGTTCCAGCAGGATGGGCCGAAGGCCGCGTTGGATGCAACCCAACGCCGCGAACAGTCCCGCCGGCCCGCAACCGATGATCAGCACTTCCGGGGCGCCGGAAACGTTCGGCAGGTCCAGTGGAGCAGGGGTGTCGTCCAAGGTTTCCGAGGTGCTCACCTCCACGCGCAGGCGCACGAGCGGCTTCCTGCTGCGTGCGTCGATCGAACGTTTGAGCGTACGGGCACCGCGCACCTGTTCCAACACCATTCCGGCGGCCTCCGCAGCGGCTTCGCGGACCAGCGCCGGATCGGCGGCCTCGCGCGGGGGCAGCGCGATGTCCACCGACCGTGTCATCAGCCTTCGAAGGTGAGGGTCACCACCCAGGTCTTGTTGCGCAGGCTACGCAGCGGATCGCTGAAGCGCGTATCGTCGTCCACCAGCAGGTTGGGCAGCCCGACACCGAACTTGAGCTCCACGCCGAACTTGAAGTAGGGCAGGAACATGTCGCATCCGCCGCCCACCTCGAATCCGTAATCGTACTTGTCCAACTTCACCACGATATCCTCGTCGATCTCGTTGTTCACGTCCTTCTGGCTGGCCATGTCGATGCCGAACTTGCCGCCACCGATGAGGTACACGGCGAAGTTGTTGATCCGGTCGCTGCGCATCTTCAACAACAGCGGGAACTCCAGATAGGTGCTCTCCACCGGTTTCTTGAAGAAAAGGGGCGTGCCGTCGGCGGTACGGAAATGATACTCGAGGATACGGTCCTGGAACGAAAGCGTGGGTAGGAAGCGCAGGCTGAGGTTCTTGGTCATGTTCAGCGAGGCCACGATGCCCAGGTTGAACCCCGGTTGGCGTACGTGATCGATGACCATCACCGAATCCGCGAAGGGCGATGAGGACTTCTGCTCCATGAAGAAGTCGCTGGTGTTGTAGCCCAGTAGGAAGCCGAAGTGGAAGCGCCGCAGATCGAACTCCGGGAGGTTCTCCGTCTTGATCCCCTTCACGCCTTGGCCGAGTGCGGGTGCAGCACAGGAAAGGACCACGAGCAGCAGGAGGGCGGAACGGAGGCGTTGCATCGGGCTTGGAACGAAAATAACCGGACTATCGTGCGTGGACGGTCATTTCCGGGCCGTGTACAACGTGGCCACACCGAAGGTGAGCAGACGGGAGGGCAGCACGGTGAGCCCGCTCTTCCGGAGGACCGCTTCGAATGCAGGGCCTTGGGGGAAGGCGTCCACGCTTTCGGGTAGATAGGTGTAGGCCGAGGAATCCTTGCTCACCAAGCGCCCGATCAAGGGCATGATGCGGTGGAAGTAGAACCGGAACAGCTGTTTGAACGGCGTGCGTTGCGGACGGCTGAATTCGAGCACGAACAGCCGGCCGCCGGGACGCAGCACGCGTGCCATGCCGTCGATGCCACGCTGAAGGTCCTCGAAATTGCGCACGCCGAAGGCCACGGTAATGGCATCGAAGGCGTTGTCGGCGAACGGCAGTTGGGCGGCGTCGGCCTGCACCAGGTCGATCCGTCCCGTGAGGCCCGCCTTCTGCACCTTGGTCCGTCCATGGGCGAGCATGCCTTCGCTGATGTCCGCACCGGTGACGTGCCCGGCCACCTTGGCGCCCATGATCGCCAGGTCCGCCGTCCCGGTGGCCACGTCCAACAGGCGGTCCACCCGTTCGTCGCTCACCAATCGGATGGTCCTGCGCCGCCACGCTTGATCGGTGCCCAAGGAGCACAGGCGGTTCAGCAGGTCGTATTTCGGCGAGATCGCATCGAACATGCGCTCCACCTGTTCCCGTTTGGAGCCGTCCGCGGAATAGGGTTTCACCACGCTGCTCATCGGGATGGGGTCATCGTTGACACGCCCGTACGTTCCGCCTCGGCCAACAGGCGTTCCGGATCCACCGGCACCACGCCCACCTGTTCGCAGACGAGGCCGCCGGCCAGGTTGGCCCAGGCCGCAAGGTCGCGGACGGGCATACGTTGCGCGAGGCAGAGCGCGGCCACGGCGATCACGGTGTCGCCCGCACCGCTCACATCGGCGATGGTCCGCACATGGGCGGGAAGGTGATGTTGTTCGCCCGAGGCGTGCACGAAGATCCCGTGCTCGCTCAGGGTGATCAGCGAGATGCGGTTCGCGAGCTGTGCTTCGAGCATCGCCACCGCACCGGCCACGGCACGCACATCACCGGAAGGCAGATCCACCTTCAGCCCTTCGCGGAGCTCCTTCAGGTTCGGTTTGAAGAGGTCCACCTCGCGATAGTCGAAGAAGTGCCGCTTCTTGGGATCCACCGCGGTGGGAATGCCCTGCATGCGCGCCTCGGCCACCACCCCGGCGATCAGCCCGCGCGTGAGCACGCCCTTGTCGTAATCCTCGAAAACGATCACATCGGGTTTCCGCTCGCGGATCACGGCGATGCAGTGGTGCAGGAAGGCCTGCTCATCGGCGGCGGAGAGGTCGCTTTCGATCTCCTCATCCACCCGCACCACATGCTGGTGTGCGCTGATGATGCGCGTCTTCACCGTGGTCCGGCGTTCCTTGCGGCGCAGCAGGCCATCGCTGGAAAGGCCTTGCTCGGTGAGCAGGGTGGAGAGCGTGGCTGCGGCATCATCGTCGCCCACCACGCTGGCCACGATGGCGCTTGCGCCCAAGGCCTTCACATTGAGGGCGACGTTGGCCGCGCCACCCAGGCGGGCGCTCCGGCGTTCCACCTGCACCACGGGTACGGGCGCTTCGGGACTGATGCGGTCCACACGACCCCAGAGGTAGGCATCGAGCATCACGTCGCCGATCACCAGCACGGTGCTTCCGGCGAAGGCGTCCATCGTCGACCTCGGGGTCATCGCTGTTGGAGTTCGGTCACGGCCTTGGCGATGCGGCGCAGGGCCTCGGTGAGCTTGGCATCGCTGGTGGCGTAGCTGATGCGGAGGGTGCCCGGTGCACCGAAGCTGTCCCCCTCCACCAGGCTCACGTGCGCCTCCTCGAGCAGGTGCATGCTCAGTTGTTGGGCATTGGTGATGGCGCCGCGGAAGCTGCTGCGCACATCGGGCAGCACGTAGAACGCCCCTTGGGGATGGTTGCAACGCCAGCCCGGCACATCGGCCAGGCCTTTGATCACGAGGTCCCGGCGGCGCAGGAAGTCCGTGCGGAGGCCGGCGAGCACCGAAGGGTCCTGCTCCATGCAGGCCTTGGCCACGCGCTGGGCGATGCCGTTGCTGCCGCTGGTGAACTGCCCTTGGATCTTCGTGGCCGCCTGCGCGATCCACAAGGGAGCGCCGATATACCCCACGCGCCAGCCGGTGAGGGCGAAGGCCTTGGCCAGCCCGTTGACGGTCACCGTGCGTTCAAGCATGCCCGGCAGGGCGGCGAAGGAGCGGTGCTTGCCGTCGAAGACGATGTGCTCGTAGATCTCGTCGCTGATCACGATGAGGTCGGGCCATTGCCGCACCACGTCGGCCAGTTGCTCCAGCTCCGCCGCCGTGAGCACCGATCCGCTGGGGTTGCAGGGCGAACTGAAGACCAACAGCCGGGTGCGTTCGTTGATGGCCGCCGCGATGCGGTCGATCGGCGGTTTGTAGTCCTCCTCCAGCGTGCTGTGGACGGGTACGGGCTTCGCGCCGGTGAAACGCACCTGCTCGGAGTAGCTGACCCAATAGGGCGCGGGGATCACCACCTCATCGCCGGGACCGACGAGGGCGATGATCACGTTCATGATGCTCTGCTTGGCCCCCGTGCTCATCACGATCTGGTCGGCCGTGTAGGTGAGGCCGTTGTCGCGCTTGAACTTGTCGGCCACGGCCTGGCGTACATCGGGGAAGCCGTTCACCGGTGGGTACTTGTTCCACTTGTTCTCCTTCAGGGCCTGGTGGGCGGCCTCGATGGCGAAGGCGGGGGGATCCTGGTCGGGTTCGCCGAGGCTGAGGTCGATGATGTCGAGCCCCTGCGCACGCAGCTCGCGGCTACGGCGGGCCATCAGCAAGGTGGCCGATTCCACCATGGAGGTGGCGATGGGCGACAGACGATGCGGGGGGGCGGTGACGTTCATAGGGCGGCAAAACTACTCCAAGCCCCCGCCCCGGGGTAGCCGGGCCTTTGCCGAACTTCGTCCACGAAACACGCTTCCATGACCGGAGACCAATTGTTCAACATGCTGCTGGCGTTGCTGCCCTCGTTGGTGGTGTTCCTCACGGCCTTCTACCTGATCCGCACTTTCCTGGGCAACCGTACCCGTGAGGCCGATGCCGCCCGCTTGGTCGACCTGAAGCGCGACGACCGCAAGCACATCCTGCCCTTGCGCCTGCAGTCCTACGAACGGCTGACCCTGTTCCTGGAACGTATCGGGCCCGGACCGCTGGTGCTGCGCGTGCACAAGAGCAACATGAGCTCGGGCATGCTTCATCGGGAGCTGCTGGCCACGGTGCGCGAGGAGTTCGAGCATAACGTCACGCAGCAGATCTACGTGAGCGACCGGGCCTGGCAGCAGGTGAAGATGGCCAAGGAAGAGACCATCCGCATCTTCAACATCGCCTATGAGCAGACGGGCGAGAACCACCAGGGCACGGCCTTGAGCCAGCGCGTGTTCGAGACCGCTGGCCGTCTGACGCACCTGCCCACGCAGCAGGCCATCCTGGTGCTGAAGGAGGAGGTGCGCAAGCTGTTCTGATCAGCCTTTGCGGTAGAGGCGCATCAGCTGTTCCGCGGCATTGAAGGGGTCGATCGATCCTTCACCCACTTGGTGCTCCATATCGGCAAGCGCCGCTCCGACACCCGAATGGTTCCGGAAGTCGGCGATCAACGCCTGCTCCACGGTGCTGTGCAACCACCAACGGTCCTGCTCCCGGCGGCGTTCGGTGAGGTGCCCGCTGGAGCGGTGCCCCTCCGCCAAGCGGGTGAGCGCCTCGGCCAGTTCGGGTATTCCCGCGCCGGTAAGGGCCGAGCAGGAAAGCACCGCCGGACGATGGCCATCGGGCCGCGGGGGCAGCAGGGTGATGGCCTGCCGCAGTTCGGCCGCGGTACGGGCGTGGCGTTCGGCATTTCCGTCGGCCTTGGTCAAGGCGATGAGATCGGCCGATTCCATGATGCCCCGTTTGATGCCCTGCAGTTCATCCCCCGCACCGGGGATCATCAGCAACAGGTTCAGGTCGGTCATGCGGTCCACCGCCAATTCGCCCTGGCCCACACCCACGGTCTCCACGAGGATGCGGCCGTAGCCCGCAGCTGCACAGAGCACGATGGTCTCGCGCGTGCGCCGGGCCACTCCGCCCAGGGTTCCGGCGGCGGCGGTGGGACGGATGAAGGCCTCGGGTCGGACGCTCAGTCTTTCCATCCGGGTCTTGTCGCCCAGGATGCTGCCTCCGCTGCGCTGACTGCTGGGATCGATGGCGAGCACGGCGACGCGATGGCCGGTTTCCACCAGATGCACCCCCAAGGCATCGATCAAGGTGCTTTTGCCCACCCCGGGGATACCGGTCACCCCGATGCGTAAGGCTTCGTGCGAGTGGGGCAGGCAGAGGCGCAACAGGGCGAGCGCTTCCGCCTGTTCGTCGGCCCGGGTACTTTCCACCAAGGTGATGGCACGGGCCAAGGCCGAGCGGTCGCCTTGCCGCAGGCGCTGGAAAAGGTCGGCCGCCGGTGAAGCGGTCATCAGCCCTGCCGGTAGTTGTTCACCCAGTTCGGGTCGCTCATGTCATGGAGCAGCCGGAAGATGGCGTCGCCCAACACCATGTCGTTCACCAGCCGGATGCCGTATGCGCCGAGGATGCCCAGTTGACGGTCGCTGGGTTTGAGGGGTTTGGCCGCCCAGCCTTGGATGGTCCGGGGACCGTCCTGCCCCTGTTGCGGGTATTCCCAGTAACGCAGCTTCCAGAGGTCGTCCAGCACGGAGCAGTCCCGCACGGAATAGCCCATGGCCACGCTGTCCGGGGGCAGGTAGCAGGCCTTGATATCGAACTTGGCGAAGAGGTCGTCCTTTCCGGGATTGGCATCGCTGTTCATGCGTCCTTGGGCCTGTTTCACGAACTGTTCGCGCCCGAGCGGTCGGGTTTCCAGGACCTTCCCTTCATGCACCTTCACCAGGAAAAGGCTGAAGAGTTGCCCGTCGCTGGCGGGAGAGATGGACAGGCCGAAGGTCCAGGTGGCCAGCCCGTCGGCGCGGACGGCACCTGCGGTGAGGCACAGCAGAAGGGCGGTGATAAAAGGGCGCATGGGGCGTGAAAGTAGCATGGGCACGAAAGCGGAACGCCCGCGATCGCGGGCGTTACTAGGGTGGTGTTCCGGTATCACTTCCGGGTGGTCTGCATCGACTTCCATTTCTCGAACTGCTCGGGCTTCAGGGCACCCTTGAGGCTGTTCTCGTAGTTGCGCCAGAGCATCTCCATGCGCTCCTTGGCGTCGGGCGGGTTGAGGCGCTCGACCTCGGCCATGGCGGTGAAGTTGCGTTTGTTTATGAACAGGACCTTGTCGGCCTCGTAATCGGCCAAGGCGAGCTGCTCCTTCATCGCGGCGGTGGTCTGTTCCACGCGGTCGTTGATCTTCTTCTGGAATTCGTCCGCGGTGGTGGCGGTCTGTGCCGAAGCACCGAGGCAGCTGATGAAGGCCAGGGCGGCGATGAAGGTTCTCATGGTCGGGGTCTCGGGGGGTTACGAAGGTGACCGCAAGATAGGCGGTTCCGAGGGCAAGACGCAGCCGGTGGCCTCAAGGTTCGCTGGCCTTGGCACGGGCATCGGCGGCCTTGGCCTTACGGCGTTCCTTCTTCACCCGTTCGTCAACGCTTTCCTTGGTGATCCGTTGCACATCGCCGAGCATCTTCGGGGTCACCGTCACGATCACCCCCTGTTTCAGCCCGCGCCACATGTAGTTGAAGATCTGGCGGTCCTTCCAACGTTCGATCTCGGCCTCGCCCGCCCGGAAATTCGGGTCGCTGCGGAGGTTCTTGTTGCGCTTCAACTGGTTCACCACGAAGCTCAGCAGCTTGTTCTCCTGGCGCGTACCGTCGCGTTTACGCACCTCCACATCGAGCCCTTCGTACTCGATCTCCACGCGCACCTGGGCCCGGTCGTCCGTGGCGTTCAGGGTATAGTCGATGCCGTGCACACGTCCTGCCGTGGCCCGCACCAGCACCAGGTCGTCGGTCATCCGGTTGAACACCTGGAAGGGCAACGCACCGATATGGGCATGCAGCCGGAAGCGGTCCGTCCGGTCCTGCACGCGGGTACGCAGGTCCAAGCGCACGGGCGCCTTATCGTACACACGGGCATCGGCGTGCAGGTGCATCTCCGGGTTGGCGGCACTGTCCACCGTATTGAGGCCGGTGACGTAGGCATGGATATCGGTGAAGGCCACCTCGCCGTAGTCCGGGGTCAGCGTGTCGCGTTCGAAATAGCGCACGTTCATGCGTTGGACCAGCACGCTGTCCACCAGCAGGCTCATCGGCATCCGGCGCAGCAGGCCGGCGGGCATGTGTTTCACTTGGAAGGGTTCGTCGGGCATGCCCTTGTCGCGGTGCACGTCCAACGTGGTGCCGCTCAGGCAGAGGCGGGTCGTGCGCAAGGAACGCTGCGTCACCAAGGCTTGCAGGTCCAGGCCCCGCAGGCTCAGGCTGTCCATCTTCAGGTGGAACAGGTCGGTCTCGTAACGAAGCACTTTCTGATAACCGAGCGGCCCGGCCCGTGGGGTCAGCATGATGCCGCGCACCCTCACCAGGCTGTCCGGATGGGCGATGACCAGTTCGTCGATGGTGGCGTCGTAAAGCGGAGGCAGTGCCGCAGTGATCCGATGCAGGCGCACGGCCACACCGGAGAAGGCCAGGGCCAAGGCCTGGTCCGCACGGGGCAGGCGGCATTCGATGCCCGTCAAGGCCAGGTCCAACCGGGTGCGGATCTCCGGCTTGTCCTTGCGGACGTCCCGGAGACGGATGGCCCCGCTGTCCACGCGCAGGCTGTCCATCCGGATGCGTTGGATGGGCGCTTTGCGGGGCGTTGTTCCTGCGGACGCGGTGGTGTCCTTGGCAGCGGTGAGGAACTCCAGGTCGGGACCGTTCACGCTCAAGGAGCGCATCACCAAGGCCCGGGAGGTGAGCAGTTGCCAGATCGAAAGACCACGTACCTCGATGCTATCCACATGTCCGCGGATCAGCAGTTGGCGTTCCCGTGCCCAAGTGGTATCGCCACTGTCGATGGCCTGGTGGATGTCGATGCCGGTCCAGGTCACATGTCCCTCGGAGAGGTCGATATCCACCTTGGCGATGCGGATCACACTATGCGGGCCACAGGCATTCTCCACGGCCTCCAACGATTTCTCGCGGACGAGCCGTGCCAATTGGTCCGGGACGAAGAACACACCTGCACCGATCAGCAGCAGGAGCAAGAGCAGGATCCAATACCGTTTACGCATGGAGGGTCGGGTAGGAGCAAGGTGGCCGCCGGTTCGTGCACTGCCTCCCGAACGCGGAACGGGAGCCGAAGCTCCCGTTCCAGATGCGGTGACCTCCAGGTTCAGTCCTGGATCGGCTTGACCTGCAGTTCCTGGAGGCGTTTTTCGACCAGATAACGCTGGAGGGCCTCCATCCGTTCGTTGAGTTCCTTGATATAGAGGCTTTGTTCCTCCACGGTGACCCAGAGCTGGTTGGTGAGGTGGTCCACACTGAAGGGGCCGTTGCGCTCCCATTCATCGCGCCCTTGGATGGTGGGCAGGTGCCGTTGCTGCTGCACGTAGTAACCCATCTCCTTGATGGGGGTGGGTTTGTATCCGGCGGCGCGGTCGGCATCCTCTGGACGTGCGGTCTTGTCGTAATAGAGGTCGAAGACGTGGTCGCTCAGCAGCACGGTACCGCCCCATACGCTCTTCTGGGCGCTGATGGTACCGGGTCCCTTGAACTTGTGATGAGGGGCCGCACCATCGGTGCTTTGCGCCCAAGTGGCATCTCCGATCATCACCCCCTGTTGGGCGGCGATGTAGTCCACCTTGCCCAAGGCCACACCGCCACCCACGTAGTTGGCGCGGAAGGCGATGCGCGGAAGGCGTTGGCTGATGGTGAAGTTCGCTCCGGGGTCCCAAGCGAAGGTGCCATCACAGGTGATCATGTTCTGCCCCACGGTCATGTAGCCACCACCGCGGAAACCCCAACCATCGATCGGCGCAAGGTTCGGTGCAGGGAAGGGGGGGCCGGGGAACTGGAAGGTCTGGCTGCCCACAGGATGGCGATTGGCTGCTGTGAAGCCGTTCGTCCAGCCGCAGGTGGTCGAGCCCGTACCACCGCAGGCATCACAGAAGATACCCGCCATGGAGTTGTAGGTCGTATTGAAGCCCCACACGTTGGATTGTCCTCCGGCCCAGGTCTGGTTGTCCATGGAGGTCTCCACCACGATGTTGTAGCCCGGACCACCCCACGTGAAGCTGGCCACGCTGGGTGTACCATCGCCTGAAGCAACGGTGAAGTCGTGCACGTTCCACCCGCCCACGGTGATGAAGCCGGAAGCGTGTCCCGGGTCATTGATGGGCGACGGGATACCGGTGGTATGCACCAAGGTGGCACCCGGAATGAAGTTCCCGGTCAATGAACCGGTGGTGGTGTTCAACATGCTCACGCGGAACCAGTGGAGGCGAGCACCGCCGGCGAACGATACGTCGAAGGCCACGCTCTTGATGTCGCTACAGATACCCTCGGCCTGGATGGAGTCACTGCGGTAGAGGTACTGGTGACGGCTGTCCTCCCACAGGTAGGTATAAGGCGTCTCGGTCATGTTCCCCAAGGAGACCTGTTGGGGACCGATGATGCACCACGGACGCGGAGCGGCACCAGGAGCGGTGGTGCTCGTGGGCGGGTCGCAGCCGCCCACGACCAAGGGATAGCCTTGGTTGTAGCGGGATCCGAGCACGTTATCCAACTGGACCCAGCCTGTGTTCACCGGCGCGGCGTTGGTCACGTTGCCTTCGAAACGGCCGGGGTTGGTGGCGCTGACCGCCCCCGAACTGTTGAAGCGGATGGTGCCGGGGTTGTTGGTGGCGGTGTTGCCGATGCGCACGCCACCCTGCACGTGCAGCTTGTCGCTTTCCGCCGGGACCGTACCCGAGTGGATCATCCAGGTACCGTTGGCCCCGAACCTCATTCTTTCCACGCTGCTGGTGCGTATGGCCCATGCCTGTGCACCGGTGGTACCCACGAAGTCCACGGCGGGGTCCACACCGGCGTTACCCCCCAAGGTCCAAGCGCGGGAGCTGGAGACATAACGCCAGCTGCCATCGAAGTACCAGTAGCCCGCCGGGCTGGTAGGTCCGGCGTCGACATCCTGGTAGACCAGCAGGCCCTGAACCCCGGTGATCAACAGCCGCTGGGCGGAGGTGACGCGCGGGACAAGGAAGCCCTTGTTGCTGGCACTGACCTCCAGCATGGCGTTGTTGCTGGTGGGCGGCGCACCGGTGCTGTTGATCGCGATCTGGGCGTGGGCCGGGATGGCGGTCAGACCCAGGAGGGCACCGATGGAAAGGAACTGGTTGAGAGCGCGCATGGTGCTTATCGGGGCTGTGCGGCAATGATGGTACGGTCCTTCAGTTGCTGGGCCAAGCGGGCCTTCTCGGCATCGCTCAGCTCGGGCATGGTGCAAACGGTCTTGCGGGCGTTCGCGGCCTCCTTCGCTTGCAGCGGACGGTCATTGGAAAGGGCCTCCAAGGCGTTGAGCCGGTCGTGCAGGTCGGTGAGGTACAGGGCTTGGGTCTCCGTGGTCACCCACAACTGGTTCGTCAGGTCGCCCAAGGAGAACCCACCTTCCGCATTCCACTCCTCGCGACCTTTGATCGTGGGCAGATGGCGTTCATTGCGGGTATGCTCGGCCATCTCCGCGATGGAGAGCGTACGCTGGGCGCCGAAGTCGGCAGCATCGTCCGCCGCTACGCGGCCATCGAAAGCGCGATCGAAGACGTGGTCGTTCAGGCGGATCCCTTCATCGAAGATGCCGCGCTGGGCACTGATGGTGCCCGGGCCTTTCAGGGAATAATAGGGTGTGGTCTGACGGCCCCAAGGCTGTGCGCCCGTCGCAACCGGTACCTCGCTGATGAAGGCGCCATTGGTCAGCAGGAAGTTCCCCGTACCGGAGGTGGTCTGCGCCAAGGGGGCATGGGCCACTTGGCCGCCGAAGCGCACCAAGGGACGGTAGAAGGAGTTGCCGAAGGTGCCGCAGGCATCGGCCAAGTTGTTGGAGTAATCCGTAGCCGTGAAGCAGGGAGTGCCCGTATTCAAGGCTGTACTTGGGAAACAGGCGGAATTCGGTGGTCCACCGGCAGCGAGCGTGTACGCTGCATAGGACCGGGCCACGGCACCGGTGGATTGCACACGAACGTGCGGGATTGGAGAGGCTCCGCTCGTGAACTGGAGTCCTGCTACCTCCACCAGCACACCGCCTACGCCGTTCCAGCGGAAGGGGGTTTGGAGGGTGATCTCCGCCCACCCCCCAGCAGCGAAGGTGGTTCCGCCGAAGCGGATGGAACCGCAGCCTTGTAACGGGTCGATCCCGTTGTCGAAGCCGGTCAAGCTCGCCGTATTACCCAAACCGACCGGCACGTTCTTCACGGTAACGGTCCAGTAGCTCGTGGCGTTCAGGGTCGACACCGGTGCCGCAACACCGGGTTCGATATAGAAGGCGATACGGTCCACCAAGGCATTTCGGCAGAGGCCCTCCACGGCCGATACATCACCTCCTGGAGCAAGCTGATTTCGCTCGGGGTCGATCTCGGTGGCCGTATACACGAATTGTTTGCGGAAGCGCCGGGGTAAGGTGCTTGCTGCATTGTCCGTGAACAGGAAAGGGGAAACGCGAGTTGCTTCGGCAAGGGTCAAGGTGGACGTGGATGCAGCGGCTGTGGGTCGCGGTACCTCGGCCGTTCCGGTCACGCAACTGGCCACACGGTGGTGGGTCCATGCCTTGTTGAAGGCCTCGTCGTAGTCGTTCACGAGTCGGCGCCAGCCGCCGGAGGTGCCGTTGGCGGTGGCTACGGCCGAAGGTCCGACACCCGTGATATTGCCCCAATGGCCGGTCCACAACAGGGTATCCGTAGGGGCCGGAGTGCTTACATAGAAACCGGTGGTGGTTGCGGCCGGGTTGGTCTTCTTGGCGTAGTAGGCCATCGTGCCGGCGCTGCTTGTGGCACTGTACAGCGCCGCGTTGGAAGCGGAAAGAGGCTGGTGGATCCGCAGGCCGCCGTTGACTTCCAGACGTTCCTGGGGATTCACGCTGCCCACGCCCACGAAACCGCTGGTGGCCTTGATGCGCACCCGCTCCACGTTGTTGCTGCGGAAAACCACATCCGTGTTGTCCGTGGTTCCGAAGAAATCGGGATTGGGATGGGTGAGGGCCGGAGCGGTCACCGTGCTCATCACATTACCGGCCAGGTCCCAGTTGGTGCCTCCCGAAGGACCGATCAGCAACCAGGTTCCGCCTTGGGAATAGTAGAAGCCCTTGGGCGCGTTGGTCTGGTACACGGTGAGGCCATCCGTGGCGGGGAGTGCCGAGGCATTCGGCACCCGGGGGATGAGCACGCCCTTGGTGGTGCTGGAGATGTCCAGCAGTGCGTTGTTGGCCGGGAGTGCGCCCGAGTTGTTGATGGCCACGTTCTTGGTCTGTGCCACCGCGAAGAGAGGAAGCAGCGCAGCACCCAGGTGAAGGAGCGGTCGAAGGTGTTTCATGGCGGTTGCGCTCATTTGGTGCTGGCAGGGGAAGCGATACGTTGGCGCAGGGCCGCCACCAAGTGCACCTTCTGCGCATCGGACAGGCGTTTGCTGGCCTGTACGTCCTGGATCAAGGCATTGACCTGGTCAGCGGAAAGGTCCGGTCCGAAGGCGTTCGCCTCCAAGGCACTGAGGTCCTGCTCCAATTGGGTGATGTAGAGGGCCTGCGTTTCCACCGTGCGCCAAAGGCCGGTCTGCAGGGTACCTAGACTTCGGTTGCCTTCGGTCTCCCATTCCTGTCGGGAGGGCAGGTCCGGCAGATGGCGCTCCTTTTCCAGTCGATCCCGCAGGTCGCTCAACGGTACCATCTCATAGTCCGCTGCTGCTTCGCGTTCTTCGGGCCGTACCGCGCCATCGAAATAGCGGTCGAACACGTGGTCGCTCAGGGACACACTTCCGTCATATACGCCGTTCTGGGCCCGGATGGTGCCCGGGCCTTTGAAGTTGCCGGCGGTATTCGCCCAAGTATTGGTGCCCACCATCAGGCCTCCACTGTACTGGATGTAGTTCGCGTTCCGGGCCACCACAGTGGGGCTGGTGATGTTCGCGTTGAAACGCATGGTGGCCAAGGTCTGGGCCATGCCGGTGGTGACGACGGCCAATGCTCCTGTTGGGGAGACCGGACTATCGTCCAAGTTGTGCAGATAAGGGTGTACGCCGGGGTTGGTGAAACTAACTGAATTGGTGCCTCCGATGTTGCCCGAGCGCAGATAGGCCCAACGGCAGCTGTTATAGCCTGTAGCCAAGTTGGCATCCACCTTCGGTGATTGCCCGGCAAAAGCGTTACGGATCATAAGGACATCTACGATAAGGCCTTGGCCGGGCGTATAGTTCAAATAGTTGCCCAGATTATCGGGAACCTGAAAATCCATCCAACCGCCGGTCAGGATGATCTCACTGAAATAGGCCACATACACACTGGTGCGTGCCCCTTCATCCATATAGACCGATGGTCCGAAAGCGAAGGTGCTGGGTACTGCATGGATGCGCACCGTGCCGGAGATCTTGGTCTGTTGGGTCGGATCGGCAGCCAACGGTTCGGGGTCGATCAGATACATGCCCACCGAGGTGATGGGACCGGCGCACAGTCCTCGGGCAGCCAGCTTGGCCGGGCTGTAGTGGTATTGCATTCGCATGGCGCGATAGCTGTTCGTTGCACCGTCCACCGCCGTGATGAAGGGGGTACCACCCGTAGGCGGAAGAGAGTTCCCCGTGGTGTTACCGATCAATTGGGGTTCTGTCATCAGGTAACCGCTCTCTCCGGAGCAGGTCATGGTATCCCTGGCATACACCGGTGCGCTGCCGCCCGAGGTCGGCGTGGAGGTCACCAAGGTTTCGGCGTTCTCCATGCGGCGCCAACGGGTGCCGTCGTGGCCGTAGTGCCAGTTGTTGGGGTCATCACCGGCGATGGAGCCGTACTGGATGGTGCCTTCCGGCACGGCACCGGTGGCGGCGCTCACGCGGATGGCGCCGTTCACATCCAAACGTTCGGTGGGTGGGGTGGCACCCGAGGTGGTGCCCAGGCTCACGAAGCCGGTTGCTCCCGCAACGACCATTTCCGCCGTGGCGGTAGGGGGGGCCACGGAGCGCACCACGAAGTTCTTGTTGGCGGCGCCGGTGCTGGAGGTGCCCAGCCATTCGGTAAGGGGGTTGGCCACGGAGTTGCCCGCCAAGGCCCAAGCACTCAGCCCGTCGCCCCAGCGTTTCCAACCGGCGCCATCCTCATAATAGTAGAACCCCGAAGGAGCATCGGTCTGGAACACCCATAGGCCGTCGTCCACCGGAGCCACTGGAATAGCGTTCCGTTGCGCTGCGGACATGCGGGGGATCAACATCCCGCGCATGGGGTTGGCCGCGTCGCCGGTGATGCCCGCGTTGCTCACGTCGAGCATCGCATTGGCGTTGGCGGCGTTGCCCAGTACGTTGATGCCCACGCTCTGGGCGTTCACAGCGGCCGTAACGGTGAGGGTGGAGATCAGGACCGCTTGTCGGAGTAGCATTCTACGCATGAGCGTCACAGTTCAGGGTTGGGGCGAACGGGGTATGCCTTACACAAACATAGTTATCCCCCATGTGGACAACAAGTAAAGGTTCTGCACACGAAGGAACGGTGACCGACTGACGAGTGACTTACGGAATGGTTGCCTCGGACACCCCGTTAGTGCGGGTGCCGACGACAATCCCAAGCTCATCTGATCACATGATTCCGGCTACTCCTTGACGAAGTTGATCGCCCTGCCCACCGGACCACTGGAGGCCAGGACATGCACCGAGTAGGAACCCGGCTGGAGGCGTTCAGCATCCAGGATCACCCGGCCCGGTCCCCGGTCCAGATGGAAATGCTGGATCTCCACGGTCCGTCCCACGAGGTCGGTGATCAACACCATGGCATCTCCTTGAACAGGCATATGGAAGCCCAAGTGCATGCGATCCTTCACGGGATTGGGATAGAGGTTGGGGGTGGAGCCTCCATCGTGCAGCTCGGCCACCACCACGGGTGAGTATTCCTGACTGCCATCCTGGTCCACCATGGCCAAGCGGTAGTAGTTGATGCCAGGCAGAGGATATTGGTCCAGCAGCCGGTAATCGGACCGGGTCTGGCTCTCGCCCATGGCGTGCACCGTGCCGATCGGCAGGAAGCGGACGTTGTCGCCGCTGCGCTCCACGATGAAGCGGTCGCTGTTGTGTTCGGTGGCTGTGGACCAGGTGACCAGCGCATCATCGCCGCTGGGGGAGGCGGCCAGGGCGATCAACTCCACGGGAAGGGTGAAGCAGTTGAGCAGGTCGGCGGCGGGCTGCCCTTGGCTGTCCTCCATGTACCAATCCAGCTGGAAGGCGGTTCCGCTCTGATCATAGTTGTCCACATAGAGCAGGTACACCTCCCCGGCGGTCACTTGGATGCCCGGCACCCATCCGTTCCCGTTGAGGTCCTGTGAGCAACCGGTGCAGGTGGTCGCGGGCTGGAAACGAGGGGCGTTGAAGGCGCTGTTGGAATGGGCCATGCCGGTGGCGTATGCTCCTGTGGCGCTGAAGGTGGTGGAGCGTTGGGCATACGAGC
>DASWWQ010000315.1:0-5535 GCA_036405935.1 Flavobacteriales bacterium | reverse complement strand
CCTGGAGGTGCAGTTCGGGCCCTACTTCGTCACCGCCGGCCGGTGTGCGGGTTGCCATGGTTTCGATTCGCTCGGGATGGCCATGGTGGACCTGGACGGGGTTTCCGTGAATGTGACCGACGATTGGCGCAGCACCATGATGGCCAACAGCGCGCGCGATCCCTTCTTCCTCGCCAAGATCGAACATGAGTCGTTGGTGAACCCGGCCCACGCCGAAGCCCTGCAGAACAAATGCCTCGGTTGCCATGCGCCGTTGGGCATGCACCAGGAGGAGATGCTCGGCAACCCAGCCTTCACCTTGGCGATGCTGGACACCAGTGTGATGGGCCATGATGGCGTGAGCTGCCTGGCCTGCCACATGCAGAACCCGGACAGCGCGGGCCACCACTTCTCCGGGGAGCTCACCTTCGATTCCGCTCAGGTCTACGGGCCTTATCCCGACTCCACCATCACGGCGGCCATCATGGAGTTCTTCGTGCGCTTCCGGCCCAGCTTCGGGGAGCACATCATCGATGGACGCGTCTGTGCCGGATGCCATACCCTGATCACGGAAACGGTGGACCTCGAGGGCAACTACACGGGCGGGCACTTCGTGGAGCAGGCCACCTGGCAGGAATGGAAGAACTCGGCCTATCCCGCCGCCGACATCAACTGCCGCGGATGCCACATGCCTCGCATCGATGACCCGGTGATCCTCGCCTCGGAATACGCCTTCCTCAATGGGCACTCGCCCTTCGGCAAGCACGAGCTCGTAGGTGCGAACACATTCATGCTCCGCTTGATGCGCGACCGTATCGAGGAGCTGGGGATCCCCGCCACCACCACGCAGTTCGACAGCACCATCGCACGCACCGAACGCATGCTGCGGGGATCGGTGGACCTGGACCTGACCTTCGTGGACCGCACGGATGATACCCTGTTCGTTGATGTATCCCTGACCAACCTCGCCGGACACAAGTTCCCCAGCGGCTATCCCTCCCGCCGGGCGTTCGTACAGCTGATCGCCTTGGACGGGTCGGGCGACACCCTCTTCCACAACGGCACCTGGGATGAGACCTGGGAAGTGTTGGGGCACGACCTGCCTTATGAACCGCACCATGACGTGATCACCGCTGGCGACCAGGTGCAGATCTATGAGATGGTGATGGGCGATGTGCTCGGGGGCACCACCACCGTGCTGGAGCGTGCAGCCGCTCCCTTGAAGGACAACCGGCTGGTGCCTGCGGGTTTCAGTACCGCACACGCCAGCTACGACACGACGCTGATCGCCGGTGTGCCGCCCGGAGACCTGGACTTCAACCACTATCTGGGCGAAGAAGGCAACGGTGGCGACGTCGTGCATTACCATGTGCCCCTTCAAGGACATGGTGGTTCGATCAACGTGCATGCACGGATCTATTACCAGCCCCTGCCTCCGCAATGGAACCAGGAGATGTTCGCCTTCCAAGGCGAGGCCATCGATCGGTTCCGCGACATGTACGCCGCGCAGGAAGGCACTCCGGAACTGGTGGCCGCCGACAGCCTGGTGGACGTGCCGAGCCGCATCGGTCCTTTGAGCGGGAATACCGCAAGCGCCTATCCCAACCCCACCAGCGATGGACTGGTCCGCATCACCGGTGCACACCTCCGATCGGTGCGCGTGTACGATCCTTCGGGACGGATCATCGCGGCTCCCACGGAACGCCGGCCGGGGTTGTGGACCCTGCGATTGCCCGACACCGCCGGCACCTACCTCATCGCCGTGGAGGACCGGAACGGTGAACGCTTGTTGCGCGTGGTCCGCCTTTCCCGATGAACCTTCACCTGGCCTCCATCCATGTGTATCCGGTGAAATCGCTCGGCGGTTTCGCGGTGCCCGAGGCCCGGCTCACCGATCGCGGCCTGGAGCATGATCGCCGCTGGATGCTGGTGGATGCCCACGGTCGTTTCCTGACCCAGCGTGAAGTGCCGGAGATGGCCTTGCTGCGTTGTGCACCGGCCGCTCAAGGTTTCCGGATCACCGACATCCGCAACGGCGATCGCATCGAACTGCCCTGGTCGTTGGAAGAGGGCACGCCGCATACCACTCGCATCTGGGACGACCCCGTCGTTACCCGCGACGCCACGCATGAACGCAACGGCTGGTTCCGGGAGCGCCTACCGCGAGTGGATCGGCTGGTGTACATGCCGGAAAGCACCCACCGCGCCGTGGACCCGAAGTATGCCGAAGGGCTCACCTCGCTGAGCGATGGCTATCCCTACCTGATCCTTTCGCAGGCATCGCTGGACGACCTGAACGACCGGATGCCGAAAGCCCTTCCCATGGACCGCTTCCGGCCCAACCTCGTGATCGCCGGTGGGGAGGCCTTCCAAGAGGATGTTTGGCGCCACGTGGCCATCGGTGATTGCCGCTTCGAGCTGGTGAAGCCCTGCGCCCGCTGCGTGATCCCCACCACCGACCAGGACACGGCGCAACGATCGGCCGAACCCCTGCGCACCCTGAACAACTACCGCCGCCAAGGGGATCGCATCCTCTTCGGCATGAATGCGATGGGTAAGGCCGGAACGGTGGTCCGCGTGGGCGATCTTGTGCAGCCCCTGCCATGATCCACTCCATCCTGCGCGACAAGGCCACGCGCCTCTTCCTGCTGCTGTCCGCCTTCTTCGTGGCCAATGCGCTGCTGGCGGAGATGATCGGCGTGAAGTTGTTCCAGCTCGAATGGGCGTTGGGCCTGGAGAAGGCCGACTTCACCCTGCTCGGGCAGGAACACCTGTCCTTCGTGCTGAGCGTGGGCGTGCTGCCGTGGCCCATCGTGTTCATCATGACCGATGTGATCAACGACTACTACGGCGTGCGTGGCGTGCGCTTCCTCACCACCCTCACCGCGGCGCTGCTGGCCTTCGGATTCCTGGTGATGTACGCCGCCATCCATCTCCCAGCGGACCAAGGATGGTGGAACACCAGCGGGATCGCACAAGGTGTTCCCGACATGCAGGCCGCGTTCACCAACATCTTCGGACAGGGCATGAACATCATCATCGGATCGTTGCTCGCCTTCGTCATCGGTCAGCTGGTGGATGCCTTCGTGTTCCGGCATCTGAAGCGCATCACCGGCGATCGCCGCATCTGGTTGCGCGCCACGGGCAGCACGGTGGTGAGCCAGTTGATCGACAGCGTGGTGGTGACCTACACCGCGTTCTGGGTGTTCAAGGGCATGTCCTTCGCCCAGTGCACGGCCATGGTGATCACCGCCTACAGCTACAAGTTCATCGTGGCGATCCTCTCCACCCCGCTGGTCTATCTGGCGCATGCCGGCGTGGAGCGGTACCTCGGTCGGGAACGGGCGGAGGCCATGCGCGCGGCCGCCCTACGGATGAAGGATGAACAATGACCATGGCGAAGAAGAGATCACGCGCCCGGCGCAAGGCCCTTACCGCACAGGAACAACGCAAGCGGTTGCTCGCGATCGATCGCGGGGTGGTGCGCGCCGAGCAGAAGGCCGCCGGTGCCTTGGACGGGCGATTCCGGGAGAAGAAGGAGGAGAACGCGAAGCGCTATGTGCGCCGCCCGAAGCATCGCGGCAACGATCCCGACGCCTGATCAGGCCTTTCGTTTGCGCAGCGTGATCACCACGCCCTTGCTGGCCGGTGTTCCGCTCTTGGCCGCACGCAGTTCCAGCGGCACCAGTACGTTGGCTTCAGGGAAGTAGGTGGCCACGCAGCCACGCGCCGTGTCGTAGGGCACCACGAAGAAGTCCGTGGCCACGCGTTCGAAGCCGTAATGGCTCACCAGGTCCACGCGGTCCTTGCTCCGCAATCCTTCCACGGCCATGTCGTCCGGATGCATCAGCACCACCCGACGCTCGCCGTGCAGTCCACGGTAACGATCGTGCAGGCCATAGATGGTGGTGTTGAACTGGTCGTGCGTACGCAGGGTCTGCGCCATGTATTCCCCCTTCCTCAACTTCCACTCGGGCGTGGGCGTTACGCTGAAATGCCCTTTGCCGCTGGCCGTGGTGAAGTTGGCGCCATCGCGGGGGCCATTGGGCAGCACGAAGCCGTCCGGCTTCCGCACCCGCCTGTTGAAGTCCTCGAAGCCGGGGATCACCGCTTCCACCTCGTTGCGGATCAGGTCGTAGTCACGCGCCAGGTCGAGCCATGGCACACCCGGACGATTCCCCAACGTGGCGTGGGCGATGCCCGCGACGATCTCCGGCTCGCTGCGCAGATGCGGCGATGCGGGTTCGTGCGCGCCTTGCGAACGGTGCACCACGCTCATGCTGTCCTCCACGGTGACGAAACGGGGCTTTCCATCGGGCCGATCATGGGCGATGTCGCGTTCGCTCCGTCCATAGCAGGGCAGGATGATCGCCTCCGCCCCGGTGATCACATGGCTGCGGCTGAGCTTGGTGCTGATCTGCACGGTGAGCGCGGTGTTCATCACAGCCTTCGCGGTGACGGCGCTGTCCGGCGTGGCGCTGATGAAATTGCCGCCGAGGGCGATGAAGACCTTGGCCTTGCCGTCCCGCATGGCCTCGATGGCCTCCACCACATCGTGCCCGTGCTTGCGGGGCATGATAGTGCCGTAGCGCTTGTCCAACGCGGACAGGAACGCTTCGCTGGGCTTCTCGAATATGCCCATGGTGCGATCGCCCTGCACATTGCTATGGCCCCGCACCGGACACGCGCCCGCGCCGGGCTTGCCGAAGGCGCCGCGTAGCAGCAGCAGGTTCACGATCTGCTGGATGTTGTCCACCGCATTGGTGTGCTGGGTCAGTCCCATGGCCCAGCAGACCACGATGCGATCGGTCCGCGCTACGGCATCGGCGATGTAGTGCAGATCGCTCAAGGGCACACCGCTCCGTTCCGCCATCTCCGCGGGATCGACGGTACGCAGGTCGGCGATGAGTTCGTCGTAGCCGAGCGTCCTCGATCCAATGAACGCCTGATCGAACACCGTGCCCGGTGCAGAGTCCTCCTTGTCGAGCAACAGCCGCATCACCCCTTTCAGCAGTGCCACGTCCATGGTTCCGCGCACGGGGACATGGTGTGCTTCGAGCTTGGACGCACCCATCAGCATGGGCTTCACCTCCTGCGGGTTCCTGAAGCCCATCGTTCCCGCTTCGGGCAGGGGATTGATGCTGATGATGGTGCCCCCGTTGCTGCGGCATTTCTCCAGTGCGCTCAACATGCGCGGGTGGTTGGTTCCGGGGTTCTGGCCCATCACCAGCACCAACTTGGCCACATGGATATCCTCCAACGACACCGTGCCCTTGCCGATGCCGATGGTGCTGCCCAGGCCCGTGCCGCTGCTCTCATGGCACATGTTGCTGCAATCCGGCAGGTTGTTGGTACCGAAGAGCCGAACGAACAACTGGTACAGGTAGGCGGCCTCGTTGCTGGCGCGGCCACTGGTGTAGAACAGGGCTTCGTCCGGTGAGGCCAAGGCCTTCAGGTGGGCCGCGATGTGGCGGAAGGCGGCATCCCAGCCGATGGGTTCGTAGTGCTTGCTGCCGGCCCGCAGCAGGAACGGCTCGGTGATGCGGCCCGCCTTGC
>DASWWQ010000314.1:0-26734 GCA_036405935.1 Flavobacteriales bacterium | reverse complement strand
GTCGGTTGCATGAGGTTGTCGACGTTCTGCAACAGATACGAGAGTGAGCCGCCCAGGTAGTCCACATCGGGTTGCAGCCGCAGCTCGTCCTTGCCCGGAAGCAGGGCGCTCACCTCCCCCTGCGATGCGACCAGCCAACGTCCGCTCGCGCGCAGATGATGGATGCCATTGAAGGTGCGCTCGGCGTACGGTCGGATGTCGATGATGTCCATCCGGTACTGGAAGGCCCGCAGGTCCTCGGGATGTTCCGTGCGGTTACCGTAGCCGAAGAAGTTGAAGCGGAAGTCCGGTGCCAGCATCTGCGCATCCAGACCGAAGCCCAGCCTGCCGATGACGTTCATCACCTGGCCCTTGTAGGCCGCGCGATAGGCCCCGGTGCGCAACGCGTAACTGGCCAACAACCGATGCCGCCACTTGAACGGTTCCGCCTTGAACCCTTGTTTCGTCCAGCGCGCGCCACCACCCAGGAAAACGCCATCGTCGATGTTGTAGCCCAAGGCGATCAAGGGCATCAGCACATCGGGCACGTATTCCTGCCGTTCGTACTCGATCGCGTTGAGCCGCTTGCTCCGCACCAGATGTGCATCGTGACCGAGCTTCCATTTCTTCTCCGCGTTCTTGCCACCGGACGTGCCGTAGGCGATGGTGTGGTCGCCCCAGGCGTGCACCTTGGAGCTGTCCACCACCTCGATCTCGGCGTCCCCCTCGATGATGCGGATGCGTAGCGCCTTCCTTACCTCACCTTCCACCACGAAGTCGTCCTTGCCACCGAGGCCGTACAAGCGGACCTCCTCGGTCTCCGATCGCAGGAACGTGCGGGCATAGACGAGCTCATCCTCGGCCTTCTTGCGCTTCCGGCGGATCTCCACCAACGTGCGTTCATCGTCGAGCCGCTTCACGTGGAAGCGTTCGTTCTCCTCGGTGCCCACCACGTTCACCTTGCGGGCGAGCCGTAGATATTGCCTCCGCGCCAGTCGTTCCAGTCCGTCGCGACGCGCCTTCAGACCCGCTTCCATCGCCGCACCCATCAACCGTTGTGCGGTATCGGGCAGGGCGCGCACCGCGGCAGCGATCGCCTCGTCCGTCAGCTGCCCGCGCATGCTGTCGGCGATGGACCTCCAGACCGGCCAGTCGAGTTCCGTCAGGTAGGCGCGGTCCAAATACCGCGCATTGAAGTTCTGTCCGTCGATGTCCCGGATCTCCGGGCCGAAGCTCTGGAACTTCGCGATGGCCCATTTGCGGTTCACGATGTTGGGCACCACACCGTCCTGTTTGAAGAAGGCCTGGTCCCGGTCGCGCGGCACGGGCCGGTACCGCACCTTTTCCTCCGCGATCGGATACGAGGCCCAACGCCATTGATCGTCATGCCGGTCCCAATCACCGATCACCATGTCCAAGAGCCTGGCCCGCACCAAAGCGCGCTCATCCAGCACCGCGTGATGCGACGTTCGTCGTGCAGCGATGAGGTCCGGTGAGCCGATGAGCTCCTTCGATCCGCCCAGCGCGGGTGTGTCCGACCAATCATCGTCCGCGCGCTCCTCGAACAGGCAAAGCGTATTGGCGAACTCGTCGCGATACAGGCCCAACGCCGGATCATCCGGCACATAGACCAACCGGGGCGAGGTATGCAATACGCCCACTGCATCGGCCAACGGCGCAATGGCCACGCTCGCATACGGATGGCTTCCGGCGATCCCGTCCGCCACCAGGCTTTCCACCACCGTTCCACGCATCTCCAACGACAGCGCCATGCCGGGGTACTTCTTGATCGTGCGCACCACGTACTCGGGCCCATTGCCCGCCTTCAACCGGAGCGAGCGCGTCTGCATGCCACCGCCGGTGTTCTTCGCCTGCAATCCGCCGCACGTGGTATCCATGCGCAGCACCGGCACCCGGATGGGGGCGGTCCAGACGTCGCGATAGAGATCACCGAAGAAGAAACGTTTCACGGGTCCTGCAGCAAGGTCCTCGTTGGGCACCACGGTGACACTGTCCGGAAGCGGTGGCAGCGGACGGTCGTCCACCTGCCGCAGCGCATCTGCCGGAGGCCCTTCCAGCTCCGTGGACCATACGGGGATGGCTCCGTTGGCCAAGGTGAACATGTCCAGCGCCAAACTGCCATCCTGGGCGACCCGGATACGCGCGAATCCGCGTTCCCCGGTGCCGAAGGCCAAGGGATTCGGGCGCTGCAGATAGGTGCTCTTCGAACCGGATCCGCTCACGATGTGATGCACACTGTCGCGCTCCTGGTACTGCAACGTGTGCTCGTGACCCGCTGCGTACACGGTGCCCGGATACCGCTTCAACAACTTCTCCAGCCCTTCGTGCAAGGCCTGATACCGCGGGTTCGCCACATCCTGGATGTTGCCGATCAAGGACCGGTACATGGGATAGAGACTACCCACGCCCGGCAGCGGAACCCATAGCCGGCTATCGAGGTTCCGCAGCGGGAAGAGGTGGTCGCGCAGCGGGAAGAAGCCGCCGTGCTCGCCGTACGTATGGAGCGGATGGTGGCCGGCCAGGATGATGTGTTTGCCCCGGTTGTCCTTCAACACTTCGCCGATGGCATTGAGGAACTCGGCATCCGTGGCCACGTCGCAGCCATCGCGCTCCCCCTCGGGTTTGCGGTACTTGTGCAGCCACCATTGCGTGTCGATGATCACCACCACCACTTGGTGGCCGAATTCCATCACCTCGGGACCGGGACATCCACCCTTGGGCAGGAAGGCTTTCTTGCCCAGCGAATCCACCACCAATTGCTGCTGGCGTTTCACAGCGGCCCAACCGCTCGTTCGCCCTTGCGACCAATCATGATTGCCCGGAACGAACACCGTCCGCCCTTGGAAGGCCCGCGCGGCTTGGATCTGCGGAGCGATGTTGCGTTCGTCCTGCGCCCGCTCGGGATGTCCCTTCTTGTGCAGTCCACGCTCATAGATGTTGTCACCCAGGAAGAGCAGCATCCGCTCATGCGCGCTGTCGCTGGCCGCCACCTGCTCCAACAACCGGAGTACCGGAGCACTATGCTCCTCCCCGGCCGCACCGGCGTCACCGATCAGATAGAGGGCGGCCGGAGGGCCCACGGTGGAGGTCTCCTGCGCCGGCATGGCGCACCCCATCAGGACGAACAAGGAGGTCCAGGCGGCCTGCAGCACCGTGCCCGAACGGGTCGGCATCAGACCTTCACTTTGCGGACCTGATTGCTCAAGGTCATCTCCGCTCGGATGATCGTGGAGAGATGCTTCAAGCGTTCGTAGGCCGCGAGCTGTTTGTTGTAGCGCTTCAGGTCGGCCACGGACAGCTGGCCCACATCGCGCAGGTCCATCTTGTCCGCCAGGTCGATCACCTTCACGCGTACGGCCAAGGCGTTCTGGGCCACGCGATCGATGTAGCCTTCATAATCCTCATCCGGCACCCGGCTGATGTGTGTGAGGGCCACCAGCACATGCTCGGGGAAACCCTTCTCGCGCAGGTCGGCCAAGGTCAGGTCCGAGCGCTCCAGCACATCGTGAAGGGCGGCCAGGATCTGCTCATCGGGGTCCTTGGCATGGGTGATCACCCGCATCACGTGCAGGATGAAGGGTTGCTCGAACCGGTCCACCTGGCCTTTGTGTACCTTGGCTGCTAAGCGGATGGACCGCTCGAGCAACTGCGCATGCGTTTGGGGCACCGACTTATCCATAAGCTACGTTCCTGCGTAGAAGTGAGGGCGAAGATCGTTCGCCGGGCCAATATCCGGCTTTCCCCTGCGTTATCTCCCTCCTTCCCTGTGCGTAACCGCCTCCGCTCCGAATTCCGCAAGGCCACTTGGGGTCTGTTGGGTCTGCTGTGCGTGCAGTGCGCGAAGGCCCAGCGGGATACCAGCACGGTGTACCGGGTGAACGGTTGGGTGGACGGCCCACTGATCGCGGCGGGAACGGCCGCCTTCATCACCGGCATGAAAGCCCAGAACGCACGGCCCGCCCTGAACGGAGAAGAGGTGCTGGGCCTCGGCAGTTTTTCCGTTCCCGGTCTGGACCGCGCCGCCCTGCGCATCGATCCCTCCGGCCAGGAACGCGCCATGCACATCTCCGACCGGGTGATGTACGGCACCCTTGCCGCCCCGGCCTTGCTGCTTCTCGACGGACGGGTGCGCAAGGAATGGCTCGGTGTGTACACCCTCTATTTCGAGACGGCCGCCATCACCTCCGGCATGCAGGCCTGGTCCTGTGTCTCGGCAGGTCGTTACCGCCCCATCACCTATATCGAAAGCGCAACGTTGGAGCAGCGCGTGGACCAGCGGAACACCAACTCCTTCTACAGCGGGCATACGGCCAACACGGCCATGGCCTCCTTCTTCATGGCCCAGGTGCTCAGCGACATGCACCCCGAGCTGGGCGCGAAACGCTGGCTGCTCTATGGCGCTGCCGCCGTTCCCCCGGCCGTGGTGGGCTACTACCGCATCCAGGCGGGCAAGCACTTCCCGACCGATGTGCTCACGGGAGCCCTGATGGGCGCCGCCACCGGGGTTATGGTGCCTTGGCTGCACAAGCGTGCGCCTTGGAAGGGCCATGTGGAACTGGTGCCCTTGGCCTCACCCGAACTGCTCGGCATGCACCTGGGCGTCCGCTGGTAACCCGCCCCTTTTTCTTCCTCGTTGACCACCCAGTGGGACGATCGTTCCACGATCCGGAGGCTGTTGGCTGCTGCGCCGTGCTACTGAACGAGTCTGGCATCGGATGTGCCTTGGCCCTTCCAGTCCAGGAACCCATTACAGCCGCTCATGGTCCACTCCGCCTCCTCGCCCCGCGACCCCTTGGTCATCACCGGTTATTTCCTCGCCGTCACCGGACTGCTCGCTTTGGCCTCGGCGATGTGGGCATTCTGAAACGCATTTCGTTGCGCGATGGTCTGTAGCTTGGGGCACCCTAAGCCCTCCGCATGACCGTTGAACCCACTTTCCATGAGGCCCGCTTGGCGGTGGTGGAACGCCATCGACCGGACATCCTGATCGTGCGTTATCGCGATGGCATCACGTTCGAGAGTGGGGGCCTTGCGGAACTGGTGGAGCTCTGTGAACGCATCGCGGGACGCGAACAGTTCGGCGTGATCAGCGTGCTGCCGGAGAACGGTGAGACCAGCTTGGACGCCATGCAGAACGAACACAGCACGGACAGCTTCGGCAAACGGGTGCGCGCCCACGCCGTGGTGGTGACCACCGAGATGTTCCGGCGCTTGGCCGAGATCCATTACAACTACCATCCCCAGCAACACGAGGTCCGGCAGTTCGGTACCGTGGTGGATGCCTTGGAATGGGTGCAGGTCCGCTTGGGCGACCGGTCGGTGGCTTGAGGGGCGTCAGGCCGAGATCCCGGCGCGTTTCGCTCCCGTGGCGGGAAGTATCTCCTTCACCGTTGCGATCAATGCCTTATCGTCGAAGCCGCATTCAGCGTAGAGCTCCGGTTGCGTGCCGTGCTCGATCCAGCGGTCGGGGATGCCGAGGCGCTTGACCTGCGCGCTGTATCCGTGGTCGCCCATGAATTCCAGCACCGCGCTGCCCATGCCGCCTTGGATGCAACCATCCTCCACGGTGATCACGTGCTTGAACTTGCCGAAGACCTCGTGCAGCAACATCTCGTCGATGGGTTTCGCGAAGCGCATGTCGTAGTGCGCCACGGAATAGCCTTCCGCCTGCAGCATATCGATGCCTTTCGCGGCGACGTTGCCGATGTGCCCGATGGTGAGCACGGCGATGTCATTGCCTGAGCGCACCTTCCGGCCCGTGCCGATGGCGATCTCCTTGAAGGGCGTCTTCCACTCGGTCATCACACCCTCCCCGCGCGGGTAGCGGATGCTGAAGGGTCCCGTGTTGCGCAACTGCGCCGTGTACATCAGGTTCCGCAACTCCTCCTCGTTCATCGGCGCGCTGACGATCATGTTCGGGATGCAGCGGAAGTACGCGATGTCGAAGGCACCGTGGTGCGTGGGCCCATCCGCACCGGCGAGTCCGCCCCGGTCCAGACAGAAGACCACATGCAGGTTCTGCAGCGCCACGTCGTGCACCACCTGGTCGTAGGCGCGCTGCATGAACGAACTATAGATGTTGCAGAACGGCATCAGGCCCTGCGTGGCCAGCCCGGCGCTGAAGGTGACGGCATGCTGTTCGGCGATCCCCACATCGAACGCGCGGTCCGGCATGGCCTTCATCATGATGTTCAACGAACTGCCGGAAGGCATGGCCGGCGTGATACCCACGATCCTCGGATTCTTCTCCGCCAGCTCCACGATGGTATGGCCGAAGACATCCTGGTACTTCGGGGGCTGGGGGCTCTTGGGCACCACCTTGATGATCTCGCCGGTCTCCTTGTTGAAGAGGCCCGGTGCATGCCACACGGTGGCATTGCCCGCCTCGGCCGGACCGTAGCCCTTGCCCTTCACCGTTACGGTGTGCAGGATCTTCGGACCGGGAATATCCTTGAGGTCGCGCAGCACCTTCACCAAGCGCTCCACATCGTGTCCGTCCACCGGACCGAAGTAGCGGAAGCGCAGGCTTTCGAACAGGTTGCTCTGTTTCAGCAAGGCGCTCTTCACGGCGTTCTCCACCTTCTGGGCCACCGCCTGCGCGTTGGGCCCGAACTTGCTCATCTTCCCGAGCAGCTTCCAGACCTCGTCCTTCACCTTGTTGTAGGTGTGGCTGGTGGTGATGTCGGTGAGGTATTCCTTCAGCGCACCGACATTGGGATCGATGCTCATGCAGTTGTCGTTGAGCACCACCAGCAGATCGCTGTTGGCCGTGCCCGCATGGTTCAGCGCTTCGAAGGCCATGCCGGCGGTCATCGCCCCGTCCCCGATCACGGCCACGGTATGGCGGTCCAGTTCGCCCTTCAGCTTACTGGCCACGGCCATGCCCAACGCACCCCCGATGGACGTGCTGCTGTGGCCCACGCCGAAGGTGTCGTACTCGCTCTCGCTGCGCTTCGGGAAACCGCTGAGGCCCTTGTAGAGGCGGTTCGTGTGGAAGACCTCCCGGCGACCGGTGAGGATCTTGTGACCGTAGGCCTGGTGGCCCACATCCCAAACGAGCTGGTCGTAGGGCGTGTTGAAGACGTAGTGCAGGGCCACCGTGAGCTCCACCACGCCCAAGCTGGCCCCGAAGTGTCCACCTTTCACGCTGACCACATCGATGATGAAATCGCGCAACTCCTTACATACCTGATCGAGCTGTGCTTCAGGAACCTGACGCAGATCACCGGGAACGATGATCTTCTCCAGCAACGGATAGGGGGAGGAGGTGCTCATGCAGCGGTGAGGGGGTCGGTAAAGGTAGCGGGTGCAGGAATGCGCGAGCACAACGGGACCGGGTCCGTTTCGGTATATGAACCAAGGAAAAAGGCCCGCGAACGGGCCCTTTCCCCCGATGGATGGCGTCAGCGCTTCACGATGCGCTGCGTGGAACGGCGCCCGGCCTGCTGCAGTTCGAACAGGTAGATACCAGCGGGCAGCGCGGCGATATCGATGTCGCGCCGGGCCCGTGCCGTCAGCGCGCCGCCCTCCACCACCTTACGGCCGGTGGCATCGCGGAGCGTCCAGAGGGCATTGACCGAGATGCTCGAGGCATCGATGGTGACCACGTCGCTGGCCGGATTGGGGTACAGCTGGACATCCGCAACGGCCTGCTCACCGATCCCTACGCTCGAGGCATCGATCACGAGGATGTCATCGATGTAGTACGTGGTCTGGTCCGTGCCCCCCGCATAGGCGAAGAAGTTGATGGCATCGAGTTGGTTCATGCCTGCACCACCCGTCTCCTGCGTATTGAAGGGCCAGGCCACGGGATCATTGCCCGCGATGGTCACCGCGGCCGCGCTGGTACCGAGGTCCACCCCGATGTTCACGGAGAACCATTCGTCGTGCGGATAGGTGACCGGGACCGTCATGGCGTTCACCATCGCATTGCAGGTGCCGTTGGCCAGGAAATGGAACGAAGCCGCCCATTCGGAATTGGCACCGTTGAAGTTGTGCAGGATGTTGAAATAGCCGCCCTTGGTGGACGGGATGTACATCTGGAAGGCAATGGCCCAAGTGCCCGTGGTCTGACCGCCCAGGTCCAGCACCATGTCGGTGGGTCCACCGGCGGCGGCCGTCGAGACCCATTTGCCGCTGTTGGTACCTGAATAGGCCTGTTCATCACTGACGCCGGTGTCCTCACTACCGCCAGGGGCTGCACTCCAGGTGGTCCATGGAGCGCCTGCGGTCTCGGCGATCAGGTCGCCGGGCAGGTACGCATCGAAGTTCTCCTCCAACACAATGGTCTGGGCAGCGACCGGACCGGACAGCAACAGCACAGCTAAAGGGAGTAGGTGTGTTCTCATGGGTACGTCGGGGTTGTGTGAGTTGAATGTAATGGATGAACCGTTACGTCCCACCTTTGGTTCGCCCGACCCCCATCCATCACCGTATCGGCGTGCCTGGCATGGCTTTTGGCCAACGCTGTCCGAACCGCACACCATGAATACCCGCGTCCTCCTCCTCTCCGGCCTGCTCTACGCCAGTGCTACGATGGCGCAGACCCCCACCGCCGCCGATTCCACCGGATTGCCCGGTGATGACCTCAGCCTGCAAGGTGCCTTGGAACTCTTCCGGAACGCCAAGGACATGGAGGCCTTCGAAAAGGCCTTGAACAACCCAGACAACAAGGTGAACAACCTCGACCTGAACAAGGACGGGAACGTGGATTACATCCGCGTGGTGGACATCGGTGAGGGGGATATCCACGCGATCACCCTGCGCGTGCCCGTGAGCGAGAAGGAATCGCAGGATGTGGCGGTGATCGAACTGGAGAAGACGGGCGACAAGAGCGCACGCGTCCTGATCCGGGGTGATGTGCTGCTCTACGGGGACAGCGTTCTGCTGGAACCGGTGAGCGAAGTGATGAAACAGGAAAAAGGAGCCGGTGGTCCGGCCTTCGGTGAGGCCTACCCGGTCTTCGTCTGGGTGAATGTGTGGGGCTGGCCCTGTGTGAGCTACATCTATGCTCCCGCCTACGTGTATTGGGATTCGCCTTGGTACTGGGGTTACTACCCCGGTTGGTATCGGCCTTGGAGGCCGTGGGGCTGGAGCGCTTGGTACGGCTATTCCTACCACTACCACGGTTGGTGCCGTCCGGTCTACTACAACGCACCGACCGATGCCTACGGGATCTATGCGCCGCGCCGCTCGATGTCCACCCGCGTAGCTGCGGATACCCGGCCGGTGCGCGAGGCCCGCGCCGCACAAGGTGCGCGCTCGCCCTACCTGCGCGACTCCCGCACGGCGGCCGAACGCCGCGACGCCACACGTGACAACATGCGGACGAACACCGGCCGCACCGAAGTGCAACGTTCCACGGACCGCAGCGGTAGCCGTCGCGAAATGCAGTCCGATCGGGTCCAACAAGGCCGGGACGGCTCCCGGGCGCAACCCCGCGACACCCGTGGCAGCCGGCCGGACCGCACCGTTCAGCCCCGCCAACGTGCTCCCCGCGAGGCACGTCCCAGCGCCCCTTCCCGCTCGCAGCCGCGTACCTCACCCGGCCGCAGTGCTCCCCGGCGCGGACGTTGATCGCAGCGCACCGACGGAATAACAAGGCCCGCTGGATATCCCAGCGGGCCTTGTTCCTTTCCGAATATGCGCTCAGGAACCGGCCAGGAACGCATCCCAGCCCTGGGCCTTCAGTTCATGCTGCACGCCTTGGCGATCGATGAGCTGATGACCGCTGGCCTTGTCGGTCATATGGCCAACGACGCTGAAGTGCGGACTCCCCTTCACTTTGTCGTAATCGTCCTGCGCGATGGTGAAGAGCAGTTCGTAGTCCTCACCACCGTTGAGGGCGCAGGTGGTGGGATCCAGATTGAAGTCACGCGCGGTGCGATAGGTGGTGGGATCGATGGGGATCTTGTCCTCGTAGAGCTTCACGCCCAGCCCGGAGCGATGGGCGATGTGCAGGGCCTCGCTGGCCAGGCCGTCGCTGACGTCGATCATGGCCGTGGGGCGCAGCTGCATCTCCCTGAACATGGCGATGATGTCCTTCCGTGCCTCGGGTTTCAACTGGCGTTCCAGGATGTAGTCGAAACCGGCGAGATCGGGCTGCATGTTGGGATCCGCTTGGAACACGCTCTTCTCCCGCTCCAGGACCTGCAGACCCATGTAGGCGCCACCGAGGTCGCCGCTCACCACGAGCAGGTCGCCTTCCTTCGCCGTGTCGCGATAGACCACCTCCTCCTTCCGCGCCGCACCGATGGCCGTGATGGAGAGGATCAATCCACTGCGCGAGGAGGTGGTGTCGCCGCCCACGAGATCCACGCCGTAGACCTTGCACGCGCTGAGCATGCCGCTGTAGATCTCCTCGATGGCCTCCACCGGGAAGCGGTTGCTGACGGCCAATGCGACGAGGACCTGCTTCGGCTCGGCGTTCATCGCATACACGTCGCTGAGGTTCACCACCACGGCCTTGTATCCGAGATGCTTCAACGGCACATACCCCAGGTCGAAGTGCACGCCCTCCACCAGCATGTCGGTGGTGATGACCTGGTGAAGCCCCTCGGGGTCCACCACAGCGGCATCGTCCCCGATGCCCTTCACCGATGCCCTGTTCCGCAGCTCCACCTTGGCGGCGAGCCGTTCAATGAGCCCGAACTCCCCCAGTTGGGAGAGCTCGGTGCGTGATGCCGACGTTCCTTCCATGGCGCGAAGGTCAGGCTTCACCGGAGAAAATTCCGGATGGCGCAGCGTATTCGCGGGGATCGGCCGTCTACCCGGCCAAGATGAACGGAAGGTGAACCCAGGAAACAATTTGTCGCACAATTTGTTTCCGTCGTTCCCGACGTTCTACTTTTGCCGCCCCGAAATGGCAGCCGAGAAGGACACCCCGATGGATCAGCCCGGTCTGCAGCCCATGGACGAACGCGGCCTGCGGATCGTGGACGAAGCGTCCAAGGTGTTCTGGAAGTACGGCATCAAGAGCGTGACCATGGATGACGTGGCGCGGCATCTGGGCATCAGCAAGAAGACCCTGTACCTGTATGTGACGGACAAGGCCGACCTGGTGACGCGCGTGCTCAGTTCCACCAGCGACCGCATCCATACGGAGGTGACGCGCCTGCAGGGGATCGGTCTGAACGCCATCGATGAGATGCTGGCCATCGCCACCTACATCGCCAAGGAGACGGCCGTGTTCCACCCTTCCATCTACTTCGACCTGGCCAAGTACTACCCCGAAGCCTGCCGGGTGATGGACGAGAGCAAGCAGATGCTGGTGGTGAAGCAGATCACCTCCAACATGGAGAAGGGCATCCGGGAGGGCCTCTACCGCAGCGACCTGAACGTGCCGCTCCTGGCCCGCCTGTACGTGGTACGCTTCGACCAGGCCATGACCATCGAGATCGGGAGCATGCTGGGCCGCTTCAGCCTGGCGGAGATCAACTGGGAGCTGTTCCGCTACCACATCCGCGCCATCGCAAGCAAGAAAGGTATCGACCACCTGGAGAAGAAAGTGACGAAAGAACAGAACGCATGAGGAGCCTCATCACTATGCCATCGATCGCCCTGGTCGCCGCGCTGCACGCCCAAGTGCCGGTGAGCCTGAGCCTGAAACAGGCGCTGGAAATGGCAGCCCAGCAGAACTACGCCGTGCAAGGGAGCGTCCTGGAAGCCGAGAAGGCCGAGGCGAAGATCAAGGAGGTCACCGCCATGGGCCTTCCCCAGATCGGGGCCACGGGCACCTTCAACAACTACCTCATCGTGCCCAAGATGGTGGTGCCGAACTTCTTCGGCGGCGAAGGGGTGGCTGCGATCGAGTTCGCCCTGCCTTGGAGCGTCACCGGGGCGGTGCAGCTGAACCAGCTGCTGTTCGATGGCAGCTACCTCGTGGGACTTCGGGCCGCACGCGAGATGCGCACCAAGAGCAGCAAGGACCTGGAACAGACCGTGCTGAACGCCAAGGTGCAGGCCGCCAAGGCCTACCTCTCGGTGCTCGCCGCGGAAGAGGGCGTGCGTCTGCTGGGCGAAAGCCTGCCCGTGCTGGAAAAGGCCTCCACCGAGGCTCGCGCCATGTTCGAGCAGGGCATGGTGGAGAACACCGATGCCGATCGCCTCACCGTGCAATTGGAAGAGGCCCGCAACCAACAACGCAACCTGCAGCAACAGGCCAAGGTGGCCCGCGCCTACCTGTGCCTCGTGCTGGGCCTGCCCACGGGTAGTGCCCTGACGCTGACCGATGCCCTGCAACCCCTGCTCGACGATCCCGCCGAATCCGGTCTGGCCGAGATGGCCCTTGACGTCAACCAGCACGTGGACCAGCAGGTGGCCCAGAGCGTGATGCGCCTCAGCGAACTCGATGTCCGCAACAAGAAGGCCGCCTACCTCCCCTCGCTCAACGGCTTCATCAATTATCAGCAGGCGTTCAACTATACCGAATTCGACATCGGCAATGGTGCGTGGTGGTTCCCCGGCAGCCTCTGGGGACTGCAACTGAACGTGCCCATCTTCAGCAGCGGCATGCGCCAGCAGCAGGTGAAGCAGGCCAAGCTGTCGCTGGACCAGGCCAATGTCAATGTGAAGGCCACTGAACAACGCCTCCTGGCCGAACGCGAACAGCAACAGGCCATCCTCCGCGCTGCGCAGGACAGCTACGAGACCGGCAAGAAGAACCTCGCCCTGAGCCGGAGCATCTTCGACCGCACCTCGATCAAATTCACCGAGGGCGTGTCCAGCAGCTTCGAACTGACGCAGGAGCACGGCAACTACCTCACCACCCAACAGACCTACATCCAGCGCATCGTGGACCTGCTGCAGGCCCGTGCCGACATGCGCAAAGCACTTGACCTCTATTGATCCGCACACCGATGAAGCAGACGATCCTGTTGATGACGATGACGGTCCTACTCGCGGCCTGCGGGGGTGGTACCGATACCAGTGACCTCGGCGCCAAACGCGCGAAGCTGGAGGCGCTCAAGACCACCTACAAGGCCTACGCCGACAGCATCAAGGAGGTGGAGACCTGGCTGGCCGAGAACGACAGCACCGTGCGCCGCAACCTGTCCACCGTGACGGACACGGCGATCGTGGCCGGACCCTTCGCCCACTACGTGGACGTGCACGGCAGCGTGAAGGCCGATAAGGCCGCTGCGCTCTACTCGAACGGTGGCCGTGTGCGCCGCATCCTGGTGAGCGCCGGTGATCAGGTGCGCGCCGGTCAGTTGATCATCAGCATCGACAACGACCTCGCCGTGGAGCAGATCCAGCAGGCCAAGGCCGCCTATGAACTGGCGAAGACCGCCTTCGAGAAACAGGAACGCCTGTGGAACCAGAAGATCGGCAGCGAGATGCAGTATCTCCAGGCCAAGAGCCAGCGCGACCAGGCCAAGGCCGGACTGGACGCGGTGAACGAACAGCAGCGCCTCACCAACATCACCGCGCCCTTCGCCGGCACGGTGGACGAGATCATGGTGCGTGAGGGCGACATGACCAGCCCCATGCAGCCTGCAGCACGGGTGGTGGACCTCACCACGGTACAGCTCGAGGCCGATGTGCCCGAAAGCTACCTGAGGACCATCCGCAGGAACGCTCCCGTGAAAGTGGCGTTCCCCAGTGTGGGCGAGCAATTCGATGCCACCCTTGCGCACGTGGGCGAATACATCGATCCCGCCAACCGCACCTTCAAGGTCACGGTACGTGTGCCCAAGAACGAAGGCTTCATGCGCCCCAACCTCCTCAGCGACATCAGCATCCAGGACCTGCGTATCGACAGCGCACTGACGGTGCCCAGCCGCACCGTGCTGCAGGACGTGAAAGGCAAGAACTACATCTACGTGCTCGACGCGAAGAAGAACAATGAGGCCACCGCACGCAAGGTGATGGTGGAACGCCTCAGCGAGTACAAGGGCTCCATCAGCATCAAGCCCACCACCGCAGGAGCCCTCAAAGGAGGCGAACGTGTGGTGGATGAAGGTGCGAAGAACGTGACGGAGGGAAGCACGGTACGCGTTGCCCGCTAAGAGCATGGACCGCGACGACGCAACGACGCAACGGTCACGCGAAGGAATGCGTGTGCCTGTCCTGCCGCTGCGTCCGACGCGAATGAATGAACACGTTGCGCAGCCGTCGCGTCGTCGCGCCGTTGCGGTGAAATAGAACTGATCATGCACAACAACGACATCGAGAAGGACCTGCACGGACCCGAACGCCAGTTCGCGATCACCACGTGGGCGGTGAACAACCGGACCACGGTCATCGTGCTCACCATCCTGATCTGCATCATGGGCATCCGTGCCTACATGGTGATGCCCAAGGTGAGCTTCCCCGAGGTGGTGACGCCCGAGGTGTTCATCGGCACCCCCTACAACAGCAGCTCGGTGGTGGACATCGAGAAGCTCATCACCAAACCGATCGAGAAGGAGCTCAACACCATCACAGGGGTGGACGAGATCAAGAGCACGAGCGTGCCCAACTTCAGCTCCATCCACATCAAATTCACCTATGACATCACGCCCACCGAGGCGTTGCGCAAGGTGAAGGACGCGGTGGACAAGGCGCGTGGCGACAGCAACTTCCCCACCGATCTCCCCGCGGAGCCGAACGTGTTCGAGATGAACTTCTCCGAGCTGATGCCGGTGATGAACATCAACCTCAGCGGTGATTACCCGATGGAGCAGCTCCACGAGTACGCCAAACACCTGGAGGACCGCATCGAGGACCTCAGCGAGATCAACAAGGTGGAGATCCGTGGGGTGCCCGACCGTGAAGTGAAGGTGAATGTCGACCTCTATCAGCTTGAGGCATTGGAGCTGAACTTCGATGATATCGGCAACGCCCTGCGCAGCGAGAACCTCACCATGAGCGGCGGCGACATCCTCACCGGCGATCAACGCCGCAGCGTGCGCGTGATCGGCGAGTTCAAGGACATGGAGCAGATCCGCGACATCGTGGTGAAGAACGAAGGCCAGCGTGAAGTACGCCTGCGCGACATCGCGGAGGTCACCTTCGGCTTCAAGGAGCCCGAGAGCTTCGCCCGGGAATTCGGCAAGAGCGTGGTGATGTTGGACGTGATCAAACGCGCCGGCGAGAACCTGCTCGACGCGAGCGACAAGATCAACGCCATCATCAAGGAGGACCACGGCACCGTGCTGCCCAAGGACCTTACCATCACCCTCACCGGCGACCAGAGCGAACAGACGCGCGTGAGCGTGGATGAGCTGATGAACCACATCGTGCTCGGGGTGATCCTCGTGGTGGGCGTGCTGATGCTCTTCCTCGGGCTGCGCAACGCGCTGTTCGTGGGCTTGGCCATCCCGATGTCCATGTTCATCTCCTTCACGCTGCTGAACGCCTTCGGCGTAACGCTGAACATGATGGTGCTCTTCGCCCTGATCCTCGCCCTCGGCCGCTTGGTGGATGACGGCATCGTGATCGTGGAGAACATCCACCGCCACATGACCAACGGCGAACCCGCGATGAAGGCCACACGGCTCGCCGTGGGCGAGGTCACCATGCCCATCATCGCCGCCACCACCGCCACGGTGATGGTGTTCGTGCCCCTGCTGTTCTGGCCGGGCATGATGGGCGAGTTCATGAAGTACCTGCCCATCACCTTCATGATCGCGCTGGGCTCCTCGCTCTTCGTGGCCCTGGTGGTGAACCCCGCACTGGCCTCCAAGTTCATGAAGGTGGAGGAGAACCATCTGCCCACGAACAAGATGTGGCGGCTCGCCATCATCCTGGCCGTCATCGGTGCCGTGGTCGGTGCCATCGGTGGCAGCATGCAGAGTCCGTTCCTCTTCGGCATCGGTATGCTCACCATCTTCTTCGGCATCATGGGCGTGGCCAACGAGAAGGTCTTCGTTCCCGCCGCCCACTGGTTCCAGTACAAGTGGCTGCCGCGTCTGGAGCATCGTTATGAGGGCTTCCTGCGTTATGCCCTGGACAAGCACCACCCCCGCACCTTCCTTTTCGGAACGCTGGGCCTGCTGCTCTTCTCCTTCGTGCTGCTCGGCATCTTCCCGCCCAAGACGCTCTTCTTCCCCGCGAACGAACCCCAGTTCATCAACGCGTTCATCGAAGCACCCATCGGCACCGACATCCTGAAGACCGACAGCATCACCCGCGTGGTGGAGAATCAGGTGATGAAGGTGATCGATGTGCCCGAGTACAAGCAGGTGCGCGAAATCAAGGACGGAAAAGGCAACGTGATCGGAACCGATACGGTGAACTTCCTGGTGAAGTCCGTCATCGCCCAGGTGGGTGAAGGCACCAGCGATCCCGGTGCCGGTGACGTGGAGCTCAGCGCCACGCCGCACAAGGGCCGCATCCAAGTGACCTTCGTGAAGTTCGCCGACCGCCACGGCATCAACACCAACGATGTGCTTGAACGCCTGCAGAAGGGCGTGAGCGGCTATCCCGGCGTGGTTACCACCGTGGTGAAGAACGCCGATGGACCTCCCGTGGGCAAACCCATCAACATCGAGATCAAGGGCAAGGAGATCGACGGATTGCTCGATGAGGCCGAGAAGGTGAAGAAGTTCATCGAGGACAAGAACGTGCCCGGCGTGGAGGCCCTGCGCATCGACATCGACCGCGCGAAACCCGAGATGCCCATCGTGATCGACCGCGAGAAGGCCCGCCGCTACAACGTGAGCACCTACGCCGTGGCCGACGCCATCCGAACCGCGCTCTTCGGCAAGGAGGTGAGCACCTTCCGCATCGAGGGCGACGACGATGACTACGAGATCAATGTGCGCCTCAAGGACAACTACCGTTACGACGCACAACAGCTCATGGACATGCGCATCACCTTCCGCGACATGCTGACGGGACAGATCCGCCAAGTGCCCATCAGCGCCGTCGCCAAGGAGGAGTACGGCACCACCTTCAGCGCCATCAAGCGCAAGGACCTGGACCGCGTGGTCACCGTGAGCAGCAACGTGATCGCCGGCTACAACAACAACGAGGTGGTGCAGCAGATCAAGGATGAGATGGCCAGCGGGTACACCGTGGACGATCGCTTCAACCTGCGTTTCACCGGCGAGCAGGAGGACCAGGCCAAGGACATGGGCTTCCTGATGATGGCCTTCCTCGTGGCCATCTTCGTGGTGTTCCTGATCATCGTAGCGCAGTTCAACAGCATCAGCTACCCCGTTATCGTGATGAGCACGGTGCTCTTCAGCACCATCGGTGTGTTCCTCGGACTGGTGGTGTTCCGCATGGACTTCATCATCATGATGACCATGCTCGGCATCATCTCGCTGATCGGCGTGGTGGTGAACAACGCCATCGTACTGATGGACTTCGCCCGTCTGCTGTTCCAACGCGCCCAGCGCCAATTGGGCCTCGATGAGAACGGCATCATTCCGATCCATGAAAGCCGCGAGGCCCTGGTGATCGCGGGCCGTACGCGTCTGCGTCCCGTGCTGCTGACCGCCGTGACCGCCGTGCTGGGCCTGCTGCCCTTGGCCATCGGCCTCAACTTCAACTTCTTCACCCTCTTCAGCGAACTCGATGCCCACATCCACATGGGTGGTGACAACGTGGTGTTCTGGGGACCCCTCAGCTGGGCGGTGATCTTCGGTCTGATCTTCGCCACCTTCCTCACCCTGATTATGGTGCCCGTGATGCTGCTGATCGTGATGAAGATCAAGCACCGCCGCCAGTGGAAGAAGCAGTTGCGCGAGCAGGCCGCTTCCGATACCGACTTCCGGGCCGGGACGATCCGCCCGGGTACCGTCTCCTGATCGACAGTCAACAACAAGAAGGGCCGCTCCAATGGAGCGGCCCTTCTTCCTTTGTGGCACGATATGAACTCTTCTATCATCACGACCGAGCGCCTACGCCTCCGCGAAATGACACCCGACGACGCGGAACATGCCTTCGCGCTGAACAACGACCCCGAGGTGTTGCGCTATACCGGCGACGATCCTTTCGAAAGCGTGGAGGCCGCACGCGCTTTCCTGATCGCGTATCCGGCCTACAAGAAGGACGGCTTCGGACGCTGGGCCGTGGAACTGCACGACGGTACCTGGCTCGGCTGGTGTGGCCTAAGAAGGCAGGCCGATGGAGCGGTGGACCTCGGCTACCGATTCCTGCGCGCACATTGGGGCAAGGGATACGCCACCGAATCCAGCTTGGCCTGCCTGAGGCTGGGCTTCGAGCGGTTCGGGTTACCGGAGATCATCGGCCGTGTGGTGCCGGACAACGCGGGGTCGATCCGTGTGCTGGAGAAGGTGGGCATGCACTACTGGAAGACCGATGCCACCGACCATGATCCCGATGCGCTGTTCTATCGCATCCGACGGGAGGAGTGGCGGTAGGGCTTCAGGACTTTACCCACTTGACCGAAACCCATCGGCCATTCGTGTCCTGGATACGGATCGTGTAAAAGCCCGGTTGCAGGTTGCTCACATCCAATCCATCCTTGAAACCTGGATGCCTCTGGTCCACAAGGAGCGCGCCGCGAACGTCCAGAACGCTGGCTCGAACGGGCGTGAAGCCCAGTGCTACGTGCTGGAGAACAAGATGAGGGTGCTATCTGGACGTGGGCTACAGCAAGCCCTTGGCCTAGGTCAAGGCCACGGCGGGAAATTGACCGATATTCTGGGGTCCGTCACCCTGAAACCCTTTATTGGCGCGGATTTAGCCACGGCCATGGCTACCCCGATCCGATTCATTCGGCCACGGCGCGGCGGCGCGGTGGCTACCGGATATGAGGCAACGATTCTGATCGACATCTGCAACGTCCTTCTTGAGGCCAGATAGGCGGGTGTTCTTCACGGCAAACTCCGACTCCTTCAAGCCGCCGAGCAAGCCGAGATACTGGTCCGCGCCTTTTCTAAGGTCGGGATCATCACTTACATCGACGAGCGCACCGGCTACCAGAACGATCGAGGCAAGGACGAGATCGCAGCATTGCTCAAGGGCTTCATCAGCGAAGAACTTCTGCCTTGGGTGAAGACCTTCCCCAATGAATTCTACAAGCAACTGTTCCGCCTGCGCGGATGGCCCTACGACCCCGTTTCTGTGAAGCGCCCCAGCTATGTGGGTAAGCTGACCAATGCCCTGGTATACGACCGCCTTTCCCCAGAGATCACGAAGGCACTTAAGGCGAAGACCCCTAAGAGCAAAGCAGGGAACTACACCGCACGTTTCTTCCAGTCGCTTACTAAGGACGTGGGATACGAAACGTTGCGGGGGCATCTTCAGCAGGTGATCATCCTGATGAAGATCAGCCCCAACTGGACAACCTTCCAACGGAACTTCGCAAGGGCCTTCGAGGTGGGTCAGCAAGCAAGGTTCAGTGCATTCACAATCCAGTACACCCAGCGCGGGGGCATTTTATGATACCACTGGGGTGAGGAAGCTCCCATGATTCGATTTTGTTGCTACCGGTAGCTGGGACATTACCATATTTTTTAGAGTTTGATCAGACGCAAAAGGCTTCTTCCCGAAGCAGAAACAAGCTCGACCGTATAGGAACCTGCTGGAGCATTCGACAGGTCGAACTCAACCGAGGTTCCAAAGAACTCCTTCGATCGGATACACCGTCCAAGCACGTTGCTCACCCGCAAGGACCACTTCTGTGGCCTCAGGTCTACGATATGGACCCATCCCTCCGTAGGGTTGGGGAGGGCAACTATCCTACCATCCCGATCGGCTGAAATGATACCCGTAGTCGTATAGCTGCATGTCCCAGTGAACTCCGGTGCATCAGCATGCCCTGCGATCAAACCGTCCTTGAAGTGGCACAGTACATAGGTATCATTCGATGGGCAATTCCAATCGGCATAGACCGGTCCGATGTTCGGACCGTAGCCCTCGATGAACTTCACGTGCTCGGGAACAGACAATGAACCGATCGACCCATCGAATTCGACCACCCTTCTCCCTTGATCGTCCGCGAAAGTCGAGATCACCTCCATCACGCCCATGGAATGCAGATCGAAAACCTCACCCACTTCCAAAGAAAGATCCATAATCAACTTGGGTTCCGGGAATAACGCCGTGAACAGCCAAGCCCGCCCGCTCACGGTATCTTCTGCTAGGTAGTGCGGCGGACAACCCGCTCCCTCTTCATACAGGGTTGAGTAGGTTGCGATTTTCTTGAAGGTCATCTCCGCAATGGCCGTATCAACGCCCTGCACCAAACTATCGGTGCCCCAGTAGAGCGCGTTCGAATTGCGAATGGTCCAAGCTGTGGTCTCCTCACCGAAGAGAGATCCATACTGTGCCTTTAGTCCATAGGGACAAAGCAAATAGCATACTAGCAGAAACCAATGGAACCGCATGATACATCAAACTAGGTGGATCCGATGTCGCGACGCTTGCGACAGAGGTACGATAAAAAACGATAGGCATTCAAAGAAGCTTGATGGGGAGCATTCAACCCTACCTTCCATTCTCGCGTTCTTACCCGCATGCTCCTTCGCACCGTCTTCCTAATATCGCTCCATGCTCCTGCTCCGGTCCGCGTCCATGGTATCCTGCCTGCTCGCTGCACAGGCCTTTTTCGCGCAGACCACCTCCCTCCTCAGCGGCACGGTGCGCGATGCAAGCAGCGCGGCGCCCTTGGAAGGCGCTTCGGTGAACGTTGTCCTACCGGACACCACGCTCACCACCACCACCGATGCGCAAGGCCGCTATCGCCTGATCGCTGTGCCGACCGGGATCCATGCGGTGCGTTTCTCCGCGGCCGGAACGATCGGGAAGGTGATCCCCGAGGTATGGATCCGCCTCGGGCGTGAGGAGATCCTGGATGTGGCGCTCGAAAGTGAAGGGAGGAGCCTGGGTGAACTGTCGATCACCGGTGCGGTCGCACGACCCATGAGCGTATTGGGCACCCATGCGCTGACCGTGGAACAGAGCCTCCGTTACCCCGCCACCTTCTTCGATCCGGTGCGTTTGGCCGCCACCTATCCGGGTGTGGCCAGCACGAACGATCAAGCGAACCACCTCAGCGTGCGCGGCAACGGTCCGGCAAGCAATGCCTGGTTGTTGGAGGGCGCGGAGATCGTGACGCCGAACCACCTGACCAACGCGGGCACCGCGAGCGACCTGCCCACGCTCAACGGCGGAGGCACGAACATCCTCAGCGCGCAATTGCTCGGCACCTCGCAGCTGATGACCGGGGGATTCGCCACCGAGTACGGCAACGCGATGGGTGGCCTGCTGGACATGCACCTGCGGCGCGGCAACAACGAACGCCAGGCCTTCACCCTGCAGGCCGGACTGCTTGGCATCGACCTCAGCACCGAAGGGCCGTTCCGCGCGGGTGGACAGAGCTCCTACCTGGTGAACTACCGCTACTCGACGGTGGGACTGCTCAGTGCCATGGGCGTGGATCTGGGTGAGGAGACGATCACCTTCCAGGACCTTTCCTTCCATGTGACGCTACCGATGAAGGGACGGGGGCTCATCGCGCTGTTCGGTCTCGGCGGCAACAGCAGCAACACCTTCGAGGCCAAGGCCGATACGAGCGAAAGGGAGTTCGACAAGGATGGGCGCAACATCACCTACAACGGCATGATGGGGGCCGTGGGTGCGACGCTGCGACTGCCGATCAGCGCCAAGGCCGTGTGGCGCACGACGATCGCCTTCTCGCAGAACGATCAGGATCGCGAGGAGGAACAGCTGAGCGATGCCTCGGAGATCCTTGCCACGAACACGGTGGCGTTGAGCGAGCGTAAGCTCTCCTTCGTGACGTCCTTGCGCGGCGGCTGGGGAGGTCGGGCCACCTACCAAGTGGGGGGAAGCGCGATGGAGCGCACGACCACCCGGACCTTCGGGTTGGATGAACGCACGGCCGGCTGGTTGATGCGACCCTATGCGAAACTGGCCTATTCCCTCACCGAGCGTTTGCTGGTGGAAGGCGGCGCGGCCTATGCGCATTGGACCTACAACGCAAGCAGCGTGGTGGAGCCGCGGCTCGCTTTGCGTTGGCGGATGAGGAACGAGCGCTCCCTCGCACTCGCGGGGGGCCAACGCAGCCAGTTGCCCAATGTGCAGCTCTATCGCGTGGGATCGTCCTCCACTGCGATCGACAACACACGCATCGGGCTGACGCGCATGCAGGACATCACCTTGGCGTACGACCATCCGATCCGTCCGCACCTGGTGTTCCATGCCGAGGTGTTCCATCAGCGGATCTCCGACATCGCGGTGGGGAACATCGGCACCACCAGCAGTGCCTATGATGATGGCAGCTTGGTGAACGCGTGGGACAACCCGCTGCTCATGCCGCTCCAGCCCACGGGCACCGCCACCAACTCCGGCGTGGAGCTCTCGTTCCAGCACACCTTCCACCGCAACCTCTTCTACCAGATCAACGCCACCGGCCTCCAGGCGGTGTACACCGATAGCGCTGGCCGCGAACGCGACAGCCGCTGGAACAACCAAGGCATCGCCAACGTGGTGATCGGGCGCGAGTTCGTGAAGCAACAGGACGGTCGCAAACGCACATGGGGCGTCAACGGCCGCGTGAACGCGATGGGCGGGATGCGCACCACCCCGATCGATGTGGAGGCCTCGCGCGCGGCCGGCACCACGCTCTACCGGGCCGATCGCCCGATGGCGGAGCAGCTGCCGATGTTCTACCGCATCGATGTACGCGTCTACCTGAAACGCGAACGCAAGGGACACACCGGCATGTGGGCCATCGACCTGCAGAATCTCACCAATGCGGAGAACGTGGCCTTCCGTTACTTCGATGTGCGCAAGGACGAAGTGGTGACCAAGTACCAGCTCGGACTGATCCCCAACCTGAGCTACCGGATCGAGTTCTGAGGAATATCCACCGCAAAGACGCCAAGACCGCCAAGAGACTTCGCTTCGTTCGGACTGACAATAAGGACAGCTCCGTGCCTCCGTGTCTCCTTGTGATCCTTCCACCCACATACCCCTCCCATGAAGAAAGCACTCCTCCTCCTGCTCGCACTTGTGTTCGTGGCCTTCGCCTATCTCAACCTGAACGACCCTGATCCGATCATCTGGGTGACCGCCTACGGCATGGTGGCGCTGCTGTTCGTGCTGGCCGCTTTCGGGAAGCCGCTTCCCCTTTCCACCGCCGTGCTCACGGGCATCCTCTTCGTCTGGATGTGCACCTTGATCCCCGGCATGATCGATTGGTTCGAGGCGGGCACACCGTCGATCACCTCGGAGATGAAGGCCACCGAACCGCACATCGAGGTGGTGCGTGAATTCCTGGGACTGCTGATCGCGGTGCTCGCGACCGGGGGACTGTGGCTATCGGTGCGACGAAAGCAGTAGGCCGTCTACAGGGCGTGCTCCACCTGCCAGCTCGTGAGGCCGAAGAGCAGGAAGCGGTACACCGTCAAGGCCCAGAACAGGCCGATCACCACGGCCACGGCACGCCATGCACTACCGATCCACGTGCGCCGCTGGTAGCGTCGTCCGGCCTTGACCAGGAACCACAGGTTCAACGAAACCGCGACACCGGAAAAGAAAAGGTCATCGAAGAGCCAACGTCCGTCGTAGTGCAACCAACCGAAGATCGAACCGATCAAGTACATCAACAGGCCGAAGAGGATGGTGGTCCACAGCAGGTTGAAGATCATCAGCTCGAAGGCGAACGTGACGTGCCCCGCTGCCTGAGGCGGTCGTTTCCAGTTGACCAGCCCGATGATCGGGGCCAGCAGGAAGACCATCACGATCAACATCAGCTTCGCATTGGACGCCGACTTCAACGAGTAGAGCAGCTCGAAACGCTCCGGGGTGGCGTTCGCAGCGGCGATGATCCGGTCCATCCTTTCCATGGCCCATGCACTGTAAGGCTGGAAGTTCAGCTGGCTGTGCAGTCCCGTATTGAAGGTCTCGAAGGCCGGGAACAGGAAATAGATCAGGTTGAGCACCAGGAACAGCGGCACCGGGCGCATGTAGGCGGTGCGGCGGCCTTGCATGTAGGCGAGGCTCAGTTCGCCGGGGCGTAGGGTGATGGCCCGCAGGCTGTTCCAGAGCTTGCCATCGGCATGCGTGAAGCCGTGGACCAGCTCGTGCAGGTAATGCCCCAGCGTCAGGTCGTGCGGCCCGAGCGCCTTCTCTCCGCAGGCCGGACAAAAACGATCGGCGATCGGCGTGCCGCAGGAAGGGCAGGGAGGGGCGGTGTCCTTGGCCATGGTCTCCGGCGAAGGTAGAAGGCGGTTCCCACGAGCGTTCCCGCCGCTCGGATGGCCGGCGCCACCGTTCATCACAAATACAAGCAGAACACAATCATTGCAAAATGCAACTTTATCTACATTTGCACCGTTGCAGAATGCAACCATTGACATGAGCGCACATTCCGAAGAACTCGCCCGCCTGCTTCCGATGACCATGCGCAGCATGATCCGATTGGTGGCCGTGGAACTGGACAAGAACGACTCCGGCCTACGGATCCCCCAGTTCGGTGTACTGGACTTCCTCCTCACCAACAGCCAAGCGGTGCAGACCGACCTGGCCAACCACTTCGCCAAGGACAAGAGCGTGATGCTCCGGCAGCTGGACGAGATGGAACAGGCGGGCTGGATCGAACGCCAGATGGACCCCAACGACCGCCGCCGCAAGAACCTGGTGGTGACCAAGGCCGGACAGGACGTGTACCGGAAGGCCTCGAAGATCCGGGCCAAGGTGTTCACGCAGGTGCTCGAGGGGATCGGGGAGAAGGAGCTGGCCACCTGCCTGAAGGTGATCAACGCCATGAACGAGAGCGCCAACAGCGGTGACGTGAAATGAAACGGTTTCCCTTCCCCTGCCACGGGTTACGGACGATCACCGCCGGCCTGCTGCTGGCCTGCTGCGGTTCGGCCTTAGCGCAGCATGCCATGACCCTGCGTCAAGCCATCGACCACGCCCGGACGCACAGTCCTTCCATGGCCATCGCCGCGAACGACCAGCGGAAGGCGGAAGCCCAGGCGCAGGAAGCCGTTGCGGGATACCTGCCGCAGGTCAACGGCACCGGTCAGCTCGATGACAACCTGAAGCGCCAGACCACCATCCTGCCCGCCGGCATCTTCAGCGATCAACCCACACCGGTGCAGTTCGGCACCCAGTACGTGACCACCTTGAACCTGCAGGCCGAACAGGTGTTGCTGGATGTGGCCCAGTTGAACGGCATCCAGGCCAACAAGCCGAACACCGCCATGGCCGCCATCAAACTGAAGCAGGCGGAGGAACAGGTGGCCTACGAGGTGGCCAAGGCCTATGCCCAGGCGCAGACCCATGCCGAACAGGTGAAGCTGCTGCAGGAGAACCTGGCGCAGTACGATGAGCTGGTCCCCATCCTCAAGCTCCGCTTGGAGAAAGGGGTAGCGCAGCAGCTGGACGTGGACCGCATCGAGGTCACCCAACGCAACATCCGCTCGCAGCTCACCTTGGCCCGGTCGAACCTGGAAGTGGCCCTGGCCCAGTTGAAACGCCTGATGGGCATGCCCCTCAACGAAGAGGTGACCCTCGTCGATCCCGTGCGCGGCGCGGACAATATGCGGCAACCGAGCGCGGCGCCCTTCGCCCTCAGCAATTTGCTCGGCTTCCGGTACAACGAGCAGTCCATCCTGCTCTACGGCATCGACGTGAAACGCCGGCGCAACGCCTGGATCCCCACGCTGAGCGCCTACGGCCGTTATGGCGCCATGGCCCAAGGCAACGACCTGGGCGGGAGCTACGACAACTGGTTCGACTACGCCGCCATCGGACTGAAGCTGAACGTGCCGTTGTTCAGCGGACTGCGCCGCAGCAGCCAGCTCAAGCAGAGCGAGATCGCCCTGGACAACCTGCGCGAACAACAGCGCAACGCCAATCTGGGTTTCGAACTGGACTATCGCAGTGCCGACAGCCGCCTGCTGGCGAGCACGAGCACCGTGGAGAACGACGAGGACAACCTGGAACTGGCCGAACGGGTGTTCGCCAACACCAACCTGCAGTACCAGCAGGGCACGGCCACCTTGAGCGACCTGCTCAATGCCGACTATCAATTGAAGGAGGCCCGGAACAACTGGACCACCTCGCTCCTGAACCGCGCCGTGGCGGTACTCGACCTGGAGAAGGCGAAGGGTACCCTGCTCGACTACATCAATACGCTCTGATCACCTGAACGAACGCTCCGGCCATGATGATGATGCAACGTAAATGGATCCTCCCCCTGGTACTGATCGTACTTGCCTCGGGCATCGGCCTGCGACTGGCCGCGAACAAGAAGAAGCTGGACTCGGCGAAACAACCCGTGGACCGCAGCGGCTTCGCCATACCGGTGAACGTGATCACCACCGCCATGGCCGAGGAGGAAGGCGATTTCAGCGTGCCCGGCAGCCTGGAGCCCTACGACCATGCGAAGGTGATGCTGCAGGCCCAAGGCAAGCTCGCGGGCCTGAACGTGGATCTGGGTTCGCGCGTGGCCAAGGGACAGGTGCTCGGCAGCCTCGATGTGGCCCAGAAACAACTCGAGCTCTCCGCTGCCGAACTCGCGCTGGAGAAGTTGGGCAAGGACGATGAACGCTACCGCGAACTGCTGGCCGGCAAGGCCGCCACGGAAGCGAGCTACGACGACATCCACTTCAACTTCCGCACGCAACAGGTGAAGGTGGACCAGATCCGACAGCAGCTCCGCGATGCACAGGTGATCAGTCCGGTGAACGGCGTGGTGGTGGCGAAGAACGTGGAGGTGGGCGAATACGTGGGCGCGAACACCGCCGTGGTGGAAGTGGTGGACGTAGGCCGGTTGAAGGCGAAGGTGTTCGTGAGCGAACGC
>DASWWQ010000313.1:0-7022 GCA_036405935.1 Flavobacteriales bacterium | reverse complement strand
GAGGAAGCTGGTAGCATGGCCTTCAACAAATGGATCTTCGGGACCATCGGGTTCGCGCTCAGCGGAACGCCCATCGGTGCCATCGTGGGGTTCACCATCGGAGCATTGGTGGACAACCTCGGAGGGGGCGCGTCCGAGCCTCCGCACGCGGAGGACCGATCGGGCCGTGCCCGCCAAGGCTCACCCGGTGATGTGGCCCTGAGCCTGGTGGTGCTCACCGCTGCCGTGATGAAGGCCGATGGACTGGCCACCAGGCAGGAGCTGGGTCATGTGCGCGAGTACTTCGGCCGGCAGTTCGGTCCCCAGCACGCCGCTGAGATGCTGCGTGTGCTACGCGATGTGCTCAAGCGCGAGATCCCCCTGCGGCAGGTATGCGACCAGATGCGCGGACACCTTTCGCATCCGGAGCGGCTGCAGGTGATGCACTTCCTGTTGGGCCTCGCCCGCGTGGACGGCCGCATGGATCCCGGCGAACAGCAGGTGCTGCAACGCATCGGTCTATTCCTGGGCATCTCGGAGAAGGACCTCGATGCGCTAGGCGCCATGCACAACCGCCCCGCACCGGCCTCGGCCTATACCATCCTGGAAGTGGATGCAGGTGCGAGCGATGACGAGGTGAAGAAGGCCTACCGCAGGGCCGTGATGAAGCACCATCCGGACAAGATGGCCCACCTCGGTGAGGAGTTCCAACGTTCGGCCGCCGAGAAATTCAAGAAGGTGAAGGACGCCTACGAACGCATCCAGCGCGAGCGGGGCATGAAGTGAGCGGGAGTGTGAAGGCTGAGGTGTGAAACCCGCAACCCGCAACCCGTAACCCGTAACACAAGCTTGTGTTCAAACGCCCGGCGCGGGGGGCGGGGGCTTGAGTCGGCGCAGGGGGATATCGGTGGCGCACTGGATCACCAAGGGCACCTGCTCCACCACGGTGAGGTTGGCATCCAGCCCCAAGGCATCACGGTCGCTGAGCGCCAAACGCTTCAGGAAGTAGTAGCCGTCCAGCACGAGGTCGTCACGCAAGCGGAATTCGTTCTCCACCGAGAGGAAACGTTCGGTGAGCACGTAGCAGATGTCGGTATGGAAATCGCCTTTCTTGATCGATTCGTACTTGCTCTTGAACTCCAGTTCGCGGTCCTCCTCCAGATCGGTGATCACCCGGGTGAAGAGCATGTTGATGCGCGGCTGCACGCGGAAGCCGAGGTCGAAGTCCACGCGGATCACCTTGTCGTCGATCAGCTCCTTCACGCGGTAGTTCATGGTATAGGGCTCATCGGTCCAGTTCACGTGCACGAACCAGTAGATGTCCGCCCGCTTCACCTTCTTGGCCAGGATGCTGTCGATGGTGCGGCGCTCGATGTCCAAGGGGCTGTCGGCCTTCGTGAGGTAGACGAGGTGGGTGGCGTACTTGGGTACGTCGCGGTCGTTGCTGAGGTCGCGCAGCGCCTGGGCGTGGTCCACCAAGGGTACGAAGTCGAGGTAGCGGTTCACGATCTTCCGCGCCCGGAACCAGACGAACATCACTCCGAAGAGCAGCACCACCACCAGGCTGAACCAGGCCGCCTGCGCGAACTTCAAGGTGTTGGCAACGAAATAGGCGATCTCCACCGAGAAGAAGAGGCCCAACGACAGCAGCACCAGTGCGAGGTGCCACTTGCGCACGTAGCGCAGCCAGCCGAACATCAGCGTGGTGGTCATCAGCATGGCCATCAGCACGAAGAAGCCGTAGGCCGATTCCATCGCGCTGCTCTGGCGGAACCAGAACATCACTCCCACACAGCCCATCCAGAGGAGCCAATTGACGCTGGGGATGTAGATCTGTCCGCGGATCTCCGTGGGGAACTTCACCTTCACCCGGGGCCAGAAGTTCATGGTGATGGCCTCGCTGATCAAGGTGAACGAACCACTGATCAAGGCCTGGCTGGCGATGATGGTGGCCAAGGTGGCGATGCACACGCCGATCAGCAGGAACCAGTCGGGCATCAGCGCATAGAAGGGTGTGCGGCCGTGCAGGAACGGATCGTCCTGGGACAGGAGCCAAGCGCCTTGGCCCAGGTAGTTGGTCACCAACGCCACCTTCACGAAGCCCCAGCTCACCTGGATGTTCTTCAGGCCGCAGTGGCCCAGGTCGTTGTACAGCGCCTCGGCCCCCGTGGCGCAGAGGAACACACCGCCCAGGAACCAGAAGCCGCCTTCATAGTTCACCAGCAGGTCGTAGGCGTACCACGGGTTGATGGCCCGCAGTACACCGGGGTTCTCGCGGATCTGGAGGACGCCCAGAACGAAGAGCATGCTGAACCAGACCAGCATGATGGGACCGAAGGCGGACCCGACCACCCGCGTACCGAAACGCTGGAAAAGGAAGATGAACGAGAGCACCCCGATCACGATGCCGATGGTGAGGTTGTTGCCCGGTACGATGAGGTCGCTGAAGGCCGGTACCCCGCTGAGGCCTTCCACGGCGGAGGAGACGGACATCGGTGGGGTGATCATGCCATCGGCCAACAGGGTGGCGGCCCCCAGGATGGCGGGCACGTAGGTCCACGAGCCGAAGCGGCGTACCAGGGCATAGAGCGAGAACACACCGCCTTCGCCACGGTTGTCCGCACGCAGGGTGAGCAGGATGTACTTGAAGGTGACCAGCGTGGTGAGGGTCCAGAACACGCAGCTGATGCTTCCCAGCACCAGTTCCTCCGTGATGCGGTGCTCCCCGATGATGGCCTTGAACACGTACAACGGCGACGTGCCGATGTCGCCGTAGATGATCCCCAACGTGACCAGGAGACCCGCAGCGGTGAGCGGATGGGAATGTGGCCTGCCCATGGCGGTGGCTTGTACGGGTCTCGGTTCCTTTAGGATCGGCCGAAGGGCGCGAATGTATTCCCATCTGCGTTCCCCCCGTGCACCGGACGACGAAAAGCGGTGACCGGCCGATCGAGCCTTCCCGGGCCTTGACCGGTGCGCCCCGTGCTTTGAACGATCTTCGCACCCCGTGAGCCTCACCACCGCCCATTCCCTTTGGCTGGCCCCGTTGTGCCTTCTGCTCGGCCTGGCCTATGCTTGGTTCCTGTACCGTGGCGGTGGAACCGCCCAGGAGCGCTCCCCCGGACTGCGGCGCCTACTCGCCATCTGCCGCACCCTGGTGGTGGCCCTGCTGGCCTTCTTCCTGCTGGAGCCCTTGGTGCGGGTGCTGGTGCGCGAGGTCCGCCGGCCGGTGATCGTGCTCGCCCACGATGGATCCTCCTCCTTGCTCGCGGCCGGGGATACGGCAGCGCTCCGTGGCCGTTACGCGAAGGCCCTCCAAGGATTGGCCGAGCAGCTCGGTAACGCCTACGAGGTGCGTGCGTTCACCTACTCCGATGGGCTTGCCGAGGGCCTGTCGTTCGCGCAGGGCGGTGCACGCACCGATATCGACCAGGTGTTCCGTGTGGTGCAGGACCGGTTCGCCGGACCGGACCTGGGGGCGGTGATCATCGATGGGGACGGCATCTACAACCGCGGCCGCGACCCGTTGATGGCGGCGGAGAAGCTGGGGGTGCCCGTGTTCACCATCGCCTTGGGTGATACCACCGTGCGATCGGACCTGCTCGTGCGGGATGTGGAACACAACCGCATCACCTACCTCGGCAACGCCTTCCCGGTGCGCGTGCGGGTGCAGGCCCATCACCTGCGGGGCAAGGCCACGCGGGTGTCCATCCTGCGTGAAGGCCGGGAGGTGGCCGGTGCCGATGTCACCGTGAACGCGGATCCCTTCCTCACCGAAGTGCCGCTGTTGGTGAAGGCCGAAGCGCCCGGGGTGCAGCGTTATACGGTGTCCGTGCGGACCATGCCCGGAGAGGCCGTGGTGGCGAACAACCAAAGGGGCTTCACCATCGAGGTGCTGGACGATCGCCGCAAGGTGTTGCTGCTGGCCGAAGCGCCGCACCCCGACATCGCGGCCATACGCGCGGCGCTGGATGCACTGGAGGGCTACAGCACGGAAGTGGCCTATGCACAAGGCTATTCCGGCAAGGTGGAGGACCACGACCTGGTGGTGCTGCATCAATTGCCTTCCTCGCGCGTGGATGGCAAGGCCTTGTTGCAGCGCATCGCAGCACGCGGTATCCCCACGTGGACGGTGCTCGGACTGCGTTCCGCGTTGAACGAGCTGGAAGGTGCCGCCGTGGAGGTTCGCGATCCGCAACGCACGTCGATCGAGGCCCAAGGCATCGTGCCACCGGACCTGGCCCTGTTCACCTTGGACGCGGAGGACGTACGCAGCTATGAACGTTTCCCGCCCTTGCAGGTGCCGTACGGCAGTTATGCCTTGGCGCGCGGTGCGGTCTCCCTGATGGACCAGCGCGTGGGCATGGTGCCGACCAAGTATCCGCTGATGGCCGTGACCACCCACGGCGAGCAACGCCATGCCATCACCTGTGGCGAAGGGCTTTGGCGGTGGCGCTTGGCCGATCGCCGCATGAACGGCACCACGGCCCACTTCGACAAGCTGGTGCAACGCATCACGCAATACCTGTCCGTGGAGCGCGACAAGGAACGTTTCCGCGTGACGCATGCACCCACCTTCGCGCAAGGTGATCCGGTGCTGATCGATGCCGAGCTGTACAACGTCAGTTACGAACCGGTGAACACGCCGGAGGCCACCCTCCGCCTCACCGATGCGGAGGGTCGTGAACTGGCCTATGCCTTCAGCCGCCTCGGTACGGGCTACCGCCTGGATGCCGGAACCCTGCCTGCGGGTCGATACACGTGGAAGGCGGAGACCACCTTGGACGGTGAACGCCTCACCGCCCCGGGTGATCTGGTGGTGGATCCCTTGGTGGTGGAACAGCTCAGCACCGTAGCGGACCATGGGCTTTGGTCCGAACTGGCAGCCCGTACCGAAGGCCTCTCCGTGCCGGCGGACAGCTTGGACCGGCTCGCGGCCACCATCGCCGAACGCCGGTCCATCGTGCCGCGTTCGTATGCGCATGCCGGTTTCTCCGACCTGATCGGTCTGCGGTGGATCTTCTTCCTGCTGCTGGGCCTGCTCACCTTGGAATGGACCCTGCGCCGCCGGAGCGGTTCCTATTGATGAAGGATCCGGACGCATCCGACCGCCGTTCCCGGGGCCGTCGATGGGCCCTCGTGCTGGCCGTGTTGCTGCTGGTCGTTCTCCTGGTCCGCCTTTTCCGGGAACCCCTGTTGCGGGCCATCGGCGACCATCTGATCACGGATGAAGCCCCGGTGCATGTGGACGCCGTGTATGTGCTGGGGGGCGGGGCCTTCGATCGGGGCCGCGAGGCCGTAAGGATGTACCAGCTCGGCATCTGCGACCGCTTCGTGTTCACCGGTGCCGATCCCGTTTCGGACCTGTCCATCTACGGCCTGGATGTGAAGGGCTGCGAACTGGCCCGGCAAGTGGCCTTGCGCAACGGTATGCCGGAGACCTCCGCCACGGTCCTGCCCAAGGGCACCAGCACGGTGGAGGAGGCGGACGCTTTGTTGCAACTGGCGGAGGCCGAGGGGGTGGATACGGTGATGATCCTCACCGATCGCCTGCATCTGCGTCGGGTGCGTCGGGTGTTCCGCGAGCGTTTCCGCAAGGCCGGCATCACCGTGGTGCTGCATGGCACGCGCAGTTCGTTCTACGATGAAGAGCGTTGGTGGGAGAGCGAGAAGGGCCTGCTGATGGTGAACAACGAGTATGTGAAGCTCCTGTACTACATGTTGAAGTACTGAGCAGCGTCCACAAGGGCCGGCCTTCACATCGTCCGGAGATCCTTCGAGGGCATCCCTGGATCATCCGGCATTGCGTCCGATCCGGCCGGAAGGTCCGCCTTGCTCGCCGCCCAGGAACGATCCGGGCATGGCCCTAGCGCTGCAGGGCTACACGTGCGGTGTACCGCACACCGTTCACCGCCATTTCCATTACGTACACGCCCGCAGCGGTACCTCGAAGGTCCAATGCTTGTGCAGTGGTGCCCGACCCGATACGGCCGGTGGCACAGAGCCGCCCCATCGCATCGCGCAGCATCCACGTGGTGCCGGTGGCGAGCGGTGCGCTCCAGGCCAGGTTCAGTTCACCCGTGCTCGGGTTCGGCCAGAGCCGCAGGGCTTGGGGAGCATCGGCCCCGGACATCCCCACACCGGCCAGGCAGAACTCGCGCACTTCACCCGAGCCGTACTGCCCATCGCTGACCACATGCTCGGCGGCTTCGCTGATGATGCTGTATCCGCCTTCACCCTCCCCGCAGCAGATGCCATCGCCGAAGGCGTCGTTGATGGTGAACACGAAGCAGCCCGAACCCAGGCAGAACTCGTATTCCAGCGGGTCGGTGTCCATGTCCTGGTAAGGGCCACCGCTGTACAGCACGGTGCCTTCCTCGTTCTCCAGGGTCCAGGTGATGTCACTGCCGAAGTCGTCAGGCGTGATGCTCAGGTGCACGGGCATACCGGGCGAGTTCACGATCACCTGTACGCTATCGGCATCGTTGGCGGGTACGAAGTCGAAGAGGTTGTTGGGAGCGGTGCTGCGCACCTTCAGCTCATGCTGGCCCGTGCTCACGGGGATCGGCGGCAGCTGCACGTTCACGGTCTGCACCGGCTGCAGGTTGCCGGTCCACTGCGTGTCGCCCACCAGCACATCGTTCAGCAGGTATTCGATGGTGACCACGGTGAGCAGTTCCTCACCGTTGTTCTTCAAGGTCACGGTGGGCTCGATCACGGTGTCGTTGCAGACGTTCTCGGCGATGCCCACGATGGAGGTGATGGAGGCGTCGCGGATCTCGATGGGGATCGCGTTGGGGTCGAAGCCGCCCAAGGTGTCGCCGCAGGCGCCCAACCATTCCGCCAGGAACTCCCAGCTCTCGCTCAGGCGGCCGTAGTAGTCGTTCACGTTGTTGTCGCACGAGGCCTGTCCGCCGTACAGCTGGCCGATCAGCTGGTGGTTGGCGTTCCACAGGCCGCTGCCGCTGCTGCCGGGTTCGGTGGTGCCCACGTCCCACACCGGAACGCGCCAGCAATCCGCCGGACCGTTGCCCACGTCCACG
>DASWWQ010000312.1:0-14070 GCA_036405935.1 Flavobacteriales bacterium | reverse complement strand
CCCGGCCCGATTCGCTCTACCTGCTGCTCTTCGCGCTGTCCATGGGTTCCTTCCTCGGGACGTTGCGCCCTGGATCGTCCCGCACGCCGGGACTGATGGCCTCCGCGTTCTTCGGCTGCTTGGCCGTGCTCGCGAAACAATCGGGTGTGCTGGCGTTGGGCATCCCGTGGCTCTTCTTGTTGTGGCAACGTCAGTACCGCGACCTGTTCCGCTTTTCGGCCGTGGCCGCTACGGTGCTCACCCTGGCCTTCGGTGCGCTTTATCGGCACTATGGTGCGGACAGCCTCGGCGGCAATCTGATCGATGGGTTGAAGAACGGCCTGAGCGCGGATTTCTATCGCCATGTCTTCTTCGAACGCCGTTACCTGTTGAACGTGGGCTTCCATGCGGTGGGCATGCTCTTCGTGGTGCGCAGCCTGCGGGGTCCGCACCTGCAACGCAAGGCCTTGGCATTGGCGGTGCTGATCACCTTCCTCTTCGCGCTCCTGACCGGGGCGAAATCCGGCAGCCGGCTGAACTACCTCCTCGAGAACTTCCTGTTGCTCTACGTGGCCTTCGCCCTGTGGATCACGGACCTTGCGGGTGCGGGTAGACGGTGGATGAGCTACCTGATGCTGGGCTACGCGGGCCTCACCCTGTTGGCCGGTCCCATGAGACTGCAGGCCTGGGTATCGTCGATCGAGGCCGGTCCTGGTCGCGAACGATATCGCCAAGCCGCGCGGATGGCGCACTGGCTGCGTGATGAACAAAAGCTGCAGCCCGGACAGCTTGTGCTGGTGCTCGGCCGGGATCCGGTGGAACACTTTCTGGTGGGCCAAGGAGCGATGGGCCAGAAGGACATCCTCTTCTACAGCGGGCCGCAACTCTTCGACCGCACCGTGTTCGAGCAATGCATGACGGAGGGTACCATCCGCTTCGTGATCTCGCGCACGCCGGTGCCCGTGGTGCGCTTCCTGGGCCGCACGTATCCCGCCTTCCTTCCCGTACCTGGCCCGGAAGGGTACGCCGTCCGTGAACGGACGGGAGCGATCACCACGCCATGAGCACCCAGTGCCTTCCTTCGCGGATCCACGCATGATCCCCGTGCGCTCCTTCCTCCGGTACCCGCAATGGCTTTGGGCCGCTTGCCTGGGCTTGGCCGGCGTGCTCACCCTCACCACCTTGGCCGGCCGATGGAGCCTGCTGGACTCCTATTCGCTCGACCTCAATGGAGCGGAGGAGAACGTAGTCTACGGCGTCATCAAGGCGCTCGGACCCGCCCCGCTCTACACCGATCCCGAGGTGGTCCCCTTCGATGTGATCCAATACTCACCGGCCTACTACGGCGCTGCGGTGACCGTGTGCCAGCTGCTCGGAGTGGACGGACAGGACCCTTCGGAGGTGTACCGCGTGGTGCGTAGCATGGGTCTCGCGCTCAACCTCCTCTATGTGCTGTTGGCCTTCGGACTGGCCCGTCGTCTCGGGGCCGATCGGCCGTGGGCCATCGTGTGGGCCGCCGTGCTGCTGCTCTTCATTCCCCGCCAAGCCTTCTCACGCCCCGACGCACTTCATCTGGTATGCTTCGCCGCGGCCATGTTCGCCTTCCTGCCGGCACTGCGCCTGCAACCGGGTAGCGAACGCACCCGCCGGATGGACCTGGCCGTGGTGCTGGCCGCGCTGGACCCCTTCACCAAACAATCAGGCATACTGGCCTTGCTGATCATCGGGGCGGCCCTGCTCTTCACCCGTCAACACCAGGCGCTGCTGCGCGCCGTGCTGATCGCTGCACTGGTGATCGGCTCCGGCGTGCTGCTGCTCTGTCTGCACTACGGTGCGGACATCGTCCACGCCAATCTCGTCACCGGCATCCGCAACGGCATCAGTGCCACGCCCGAAACGTGGCTGGCCTATCAGCTGGCCGAACCCAGCTTCCCCTTGGTGCAGCTGATCGGCGTGGTGGCGGGTATCATCTTCCTGCGCCGTGCCGAGCCGTTGTACCGCTGCTTGGGTATCGGGCTGGTGCTCAGCTTACTCTTCGGGCACCTTACCGGCCTGAAGCACGGCAGCTCCACGGCCTACCACATGGAGAACATGTTCCTGACCGTGGTGGTGATGGCCCTCCTTCCGAACGAGCGTGCAGGGAATGCACGGAAGGTGGTGGAGATCACGCTGCTCGGAACCGCTCTTTTCTGTGTGCGCATCATGCACCTGAAATGGGGAGTGGTGGTCCTGCTGGGCAATGCCGGACCCGATCCCCACCGGGCCGCCTATGCCGACGCCGCGCGCATGGCCACGGAGATGCAGCAGGATCACGAACTGCGCGAAGGACTGGTGCTGTTGACCGCGCATGACCATCTGGAGAACTTCCTCGTGGGGCGCAGCGTGATCACCCAGAAGGACATCGTGCTGCTGGAAAGCTCGAAGGCGCATTTCGACTTCTCCGGTTTCCCCCGGGCCGTGGCGAACGGCGACGTGCGCTGGGTGCTTTCGCGCGCCCCCGTGGAACGCCTGCCCATGCTGGGTCCACCGCCACGCCCGCTGGTGCCCTACGCCGAGCGGCACGGCTACCACATCTACCTGAACCCGCCCGCCGGAGCTGCCGCTGCTGCGGACTTGCGTTAATTCGCAGGCCCATGCACACCCGGTACACGGCCATCATCGCCCCCTGCTTCAACGAAGGCGGGGTGGCCGTGCAGTTCGTCCAGGAGCTCGAAAGCGTGGTGGCCCCACTGCCCGGTCGTTTCCTACTGATCGTGGTGGACGATGGCTCCAGCGACGACACCGTGCAGCGACTTCAAGCCCTGCGCACCACGGCTGCCAACGTGGAGCTGCGCGTGGTGGAACTGGCCTGCAACGTGGGCCACCAGGGCGCCATCCACCAAGGTCTGCTTTACGCTTCGCGCACCGAGGCCGAACGCTTCATCGTGATGGATTCCGACGGCGAGGACGATCCCGCGGCCATACCGGCCATGCTGTCGGCATCCGAAGCGTCCATCGTGCTGGTGGCCCGGGGCAAACGCCGGGAGAGCCTGCGCTTCCGCCTGGGCTATGCGCTGTACAAGCGGCTCTTTCGGATCGTCACCAAACGGGCGATCACCTTCGGCAACTATTCGATGATCGACCGGCGCGTGCTGCAGGTGGTGCTGAACCGCGGCTTCGTGCACTACGCCGCCTTCCTCTCCAAGCAGAAGGTGGTGACGGAGATGCTCGTCCTGGATCGGCGCCACCGTTTCGACGGCCGTTCGAAGATGAGCTTCCAGAGCCTTTCGATCCATGCCTTCCGCTCGCTGATCGAATACAGCGAAGAGGTGCTCTCCCTGTTCCTGCGCGCCTTCTTCCTACTGGCCATCGCAGCCGTCCTGCTTTCAGCGGCCATCATCGGCACGAAGCTCTTCACCGATGAGGCGATCCCCGGCTGGGCGAGCATCCTCACCGTTTCATTGTTGAACTCCACCCTGCTCTGTCTCGGCTTCTTCGCCACAGGACTGCTGCTGGTGAACTCCATCCAACGGCGCGACCAATTGGGCCGCCCGCTCTTCAAGGACCCCGGACATGGGTGAACGCATCGATTATGCAGGAACGGAACTGGACCTGTTCCAGCACGCCCGCAACTGGAAGAACTATTACGGTGCCCGCTTCCGGCCCTTCGTGCGTGGACGGGTGCTGGACGTGGGTTGCGGCATGGGCGTCAACGCCGATCACCTGTGGAATCCGGCCGTGACCAGCTACACTTTCCTGGAGCCCGATCCGCAACTGCTGGACCAGGTGCCTGCCCATGTTCGGACACCGGCTTTGCGGGATGCCCGGCGGATCAACGGCACCACGTCCAGCATTCCCGTCGGCGAGCGCTTCGACACCATCCTTTACCTGGACGTGATCGAGCACATCGCCGACAGCACCGCCGAACTGCGCCGTGCCTACGAGCTGCTCGCCCCCGGAGGCCATCTGCTGATCCTGGTGCCGGCCTTCAACTACCTCTACAGCCCGTTCGACAAGGCCATCGGACACTTCAGACGCTACGACAAGGGCATCCTGGAGCGCGAGCTGCCGCCGGAACTGTCACGTTTGCGCACGCAGTACATGGACAGTGTGGCCCTCTTCGCCTCGCTGGCCAACAAGTGGTTCCTGGGCCAGTCCTCACCCACGCTGAAGCAGGTGCTGTTCTGGGACCGCACCATCGTTCCGATGAGCAGGGTGATGGACCCCTTAGTGTTCCACCGTTTCGGCAAGTCGCTGCTGAGCATCACCCAAAAGCGGTAAGGCCCCGCATCGGGCTATTTTCGCGCTTCCATGATCGAGGCCCTGAAGCCCTTGCGCTCTCCCTTGTTCCGGCTCGGCGCAGTGCTCCTCCTCTTCACGCTGCAGCGGGTGCTTTTCCTGGTGTTGAACGCGCCCACCTTCCCGGCTCCGCCGCTCGCCGCTTTCCTGGGCGGCGTTCGTTTCGACCTGAGCGCCATTGCTTGGCTCTACCTCCCGTTCATAGTCGTCAGTTTGGTCCGGCCCGACGCGCGTGGCACGCTCGGCGTGGTGCAGAAGAGCACGTTCCACCTGAGCAATTTGCTGTGCTTCTTCCTCAACTGCACGGACCTCGCCTACTTCAACTTCACCCTGAAGCGCAGCACCGCCGATCTGTTCGGCATCGCCAGCGGCGGGAATGACCTGGCGCACCTGGCCCCCGTTTTCCTCCGTGACTACTGGTACGTGGTGCTGATCTTCCTGGGCTCGATGCTGCTGGCGGAATGGGCCTATCGCCGGGGCCGAAGCGATGGAACAATCATCCGGCCGTGGTGGCCGTGGCGTATGGTGATGGTCGTGGCCGTGGTGTTGGCCTCACGCGGCGGCCTGCAGTACATCCCACTCAGCGTGCTCGACGCCGGTCAGTACGCCCCCCCGGCCTACATGCCCTTGGTGTTGAACACGCCTTTCACGGTGATGACCAGCATCGGCAAACCGGTGCTCGTGGAGCGCACCTTCATGCCACAGGAAGAGGCCGACCGCCGGTGGCCCGTGGTACACCGCTACGGCGACAGTGCCGTGGTGCGCACACCGCCCAATGTAGTGGTGATCGTGCTGGAGAGCTTCAGCGCGGCGTACAGCGGTCTGTTGAACGGAACAGGCCAAGGCTACATGCCCTTCGTGGATTCGCTGATGGGGCAAGGACTGGCCTACACCGATGCCTTCGCCAACGGGCGTCGCAGCATCGATGGACTGCCGGCCATCATCGCCTCCATGCCCAAGATGATGAGCGAGGCCTTCATCACCTCGCCGTATGCCACCACACCGTTCACTTCGCTGCCCGCCGTGCTTGCCGCGAAAGGCTATCGGACCAGCTTCTTCCATGGTGGGCACAACGGTACCATGGGCTTCGATGCCTTCGCCGGGGCTGCCGGCTTCCAGCGCTACGTGGGGCGCAACGAATACCCGGAACCCAACGACGACGACGGCGTATGGGGCATCCGCGATGTACCCTTCCTGCAACACTTCGCGCGGCAACTGGACCTTGAACAGCAGCCCTTCATGAGCTGCGTGTTCACCCTTTCGTCGCACCACCCCTACCACCTGCCAGAAGCGGAGGCCCGGCGTTTTGCGGGCGGCACGCAACCGATCCATCCGACCCTGCTCTACGCCGACGACGCACTCCGACGCTTCTTCGCCACGGCCGCCACCAAGCCTTGGTTCCGCAACACCCTCTTCGTGATCACCGCCGACCACACCGCCGACCTGGAACGCGATGGTCAGGAGAGCGGCGGCGCCTTCGACCATTGGATCCCCTTGATCTATTACATGCCCGGCACCCTCTCCCCTCGCTTGGAGCACCGCACCACCCAGCAGATCGACATCCTCCCCACCGTGCTGGACCTCCTCGGACACCGGGATCCCTTCTTCGCTTTCGGAGCCAGCAGCCTGCGACACGAACGGCCGGGCGCCGCCATCAGCGAGGGCAATGCCACCTGGCTCCTGGTGGAGCAGGACCTGCAGATCCGCTCGGACGGAACGGAGGTACGCTGGACCACCGGACGTGGACCCGGCTATACCGCGGCCAACATCAGCGACGTGCCCGAGCAGCGCAAAGCGGAGGCCCAGCGTACCCTGCAGGCCGCCATCCAGCAGTTCAACGCACATTTGCTGCACCATGAACTCACGGTGAAGTAGATGATGCAGGTCACCGCCATCCTCAATCCGCTCTCGGGCAAGAAACGCGCTTTGGAAACCCGGTCGGTGGCCCAGCGCTTGGCCGGTGAGCTCGGCGTGGAACTGCAGGTACAGGTGATCGAAGGGCCGGGCCATGGCACCGAACTGGCCCGCGCAGCCGTTCAAGCGGGTCAGGACAGGGTGATCAGCATCGGTGGCGATGGCACCTTGAACGCGATCGCCGCAGGCCTCATCGGCAGCGAGGTGGGGCTGGGCGTGGTGGCCATGGGCAGCGGCAATGGATACGCGCGCAGCCTGAAGCTCCCCCTCGTCCCCGAACAGGCGCTGCGCATCGCCCTCACCGGAACGCCCCATCGGATGGATGTGTGCTACCTCAACGACCGACCTTTCCTCGGTACGGCCGGTATCGGCTTCGATGCCCGCGTGGCCTGGGAGTTCGACCGGACCGAAGCGCGGGGGCTATGGAGCTATGCCCGCATCATCCTCAAGGATATCCTTGGCGCACGGCCCATGCGTGTGGTGGTGAAGGCCAACAACGAGACCCGCGAAGAACAGGTGCTGATGCTCGTGTTCTGCAACACGCGGGAATTCGGCAACGGCGCCGTGATCAGTCCCGGATCCGCGCCCGACGACGGTATGGCCGAACTGCGGATCGTGACCAAACCCGCCCTGCTGCCCCTGTTCAAGGCCTTCTACCAGATCTACACGGAACAGGCCGATAAGAGCCGCTTCATCACCAACCTGCCGACCCGCGAGGCCACCGTTCGGCAGGACGGCACCTTGGCGCACCTGGATGGTGAACCGATCGTGATCGGTCAGGAACTCCGTTTCCGTTTGGAAAGCCGGTGCCTCAACGTGATCCGGCCGCAGCTCGCACCTGAACGATGACCCGGAAGGAAAAGGCCGACTTCGCCGCTGGAGTGCTGGCGAAGCTCTATCCGCACCCGCCCATTCCGCTCGACCACACGGACGCCTTCACGCTGCTGGTGGCCGTGGTGCTGAGCGCCCAATGCACGGACAAGAAGGTGAACGAGATCACCCCGCTGCTCTTCGCCAAGGCCCGCACACCGAAGGCCATGATGGCGCTGGATGTGGAGGAGATCCGCGACATCATCCGTCCCTGTGGGCTTTCCCCCATGAAAAGCAAGGGGATACACGGCCTGTCGCGGATCATCATGGAAGAGCACGGCGGAAAGGTGCCCGATACGTTGGAAGCCCTGGAAGCCCTGCCTGCGGTGGGCCACAAGACGGCCAGTGTGGTGATGGCCCAGGCCTTCGGCGTGCCGGCCTTCCCCGTGGATACGCACATCCATCGCCTCGCTTGGCGTTGGACGCTGAGCACCGGCAAGAGCGTGGAGCGCACCGAGAGCGACCTCAAGCAGCTCTTTCCCGAGAACACCTGGAACGACCTGCACCTGCGGATCATCCATTTCGGCCGGGAATACTGCCCGGCCAAGGGCCACGACCCCAACGCCTGCCCCATCTGCAAGGTGATCGGCCGGCGTGAGCTCTTCCGGTGAACAACCAAGACCGGAACGTACGATCTTCACGGGATCCATCGGGGAGGCCACGGAACCGATGACCGTTACGTCTCCCCTACACATATGCAACCCATGACCCGGACTCTCCTTTCCCTCGTCCTCCTTTTCGGGTTGGTCAAGGCGTCCGCCCAGACCAGCAGCAGCGACTGTGAGGGGGCGTTGACCCTGTGCGGCGGCATCTTCACCGAGATCAATGCCCCGCCCGATGCCGGCGAGGTGATGGAGTTCACCGGCTCGTGCAACCTCGGACTCGAGACGATGAGCCTCTGGTACACCTTCACCGTGCAGGAGGAAGGCAACATCAGCTTCGTGCTGACCCCGGCCGTGGAGGCGGACGACTACGACTGGGGCCTGTTCAACATCAGCCAAGGCGGTTGTGCGGGTATCGGTACCTCGACCTCGCCCGAGGTGAGCTGCAACTCCTACGGAAGCTTCGTGAGCAACGGCGCCACGGGCATCTCCACCGCACAGGGAGGCACCGGCAACTCCAACGGTCCCGGCGACCTCAGTGGCCCGCCCTTCAACGCCGACCTGCCGGTGCAACCGGGTGAGGTCTATGCGCTGGTGATCATGAACTGGACCAACAGCCCGAACGGCTACAGCATCGATTTCACCTCCAGCACCGCCGACCTCTACGACGCCACTTCGCCGGTGATCGTGGGGGCCATCTCCGATTGCACCAACGAGCACCTGTACATCAACTTCAACGAGCCGGTGGTGACCTCCACCGTGCAACCGGAGGATTTCCAGGTCTTCCTGGCGGATGGACAGACCGTGCCCGCCGTGGCCGTGGTGGCCGAGACGGCCGCGAACGCCAATACCGGCTACACCATCACCTTGGCCGAAGGACTGCCGACCGGTGGCGCCTACATCCTGAACATCACGTCCAACGCGGGCAACGTGGAGGACATCTGCGGCAACATCGTGCTGGAACGCGACTTCGAGCTGATCGCATTCGACCCGCTCACCTTCGAACTGGCGGTGGGCACCGCCTGCAACGGCGCGAACGGGACCGTGCAGGGAACCCATACCGGCGGAGGTACCGCACCGTTGCAGTTCGCAGCGGACGGAGTGCCTATGCCGGGAGGGCTGGGAGAAGGCCTCACCCCTGGTGAACATCTCATTGCGATCAGTGATGCGGCGGGGTGCGAGGTCGAACGGACCGTGACCGTACCCGACCATGTGCTGCTGGTGGATGTGCCGCAGGAACAGGCCTCCCTCTCCTGCGCGCGACAAATGGTGACGATCGAAGGCGTACAGGTCTCGCCCGCACAGGAGGTGTCCTACGCGTGGTCGTTGTTGGTGGATGGAACGGCAACTCCGGTGGCCTCCGGTCCTGCCCCTACGGTATCCAACGAAGGCGTCTACGTGCTCACCGTCACCGAACCGGCAAGCGGCTGCACCGATCAGGCCACAGTGACCATCGAACGCGATGAATTGGCCGTGCTGGACCTGGAGAGCCTGACCTTCCCCAATGTCATCTCCCCCAACGGCGATGGCCGGAACGACAACTGGGCCCCCTTCCTGCCCGAAGTGCCGGAGATGGACCTCTCCGGCCTCTTCTCCGAGTACGACCTGAACATCTTCGACCGCTGGGGTATGCTGGTGCACGGCACCGAGGGCGGTGGCCCACGCCTCTGGAACGCCCGTGATGCCGCCGATGGCACCTACTTCTATACCATCTCGGTCAAGGCCACCTGTGGCGGCTCCATCGACAAGCAGACGGCAGGCACCATCACCGTGTTGCGCTAGGTCGGGCATCCGACAAATTGGAAAGGGGCGCTCCATCCGGAGCGCCCCTTTCCAATTGTATGGGTGCGGTTCCTAGTTGAGCACCACGTCCACCTTCCCGATGGGCGGCACCTCGACCACCTTCAGGGCCTTGCTGTAGTTGAGCAGAGCGGTGATGGTAGCGGGGCGGGGTCCGTATTTCACTGGAGTCGGAGTGGATGGGGAGGTGGGACGTTTACGAAGTGTAGAATTGGCCATGAAGTCGGTTTTGGCGTTCTGTGGAGGAACGGCGCCCCCTTCCGGCTTATTGCATCCCTCCGCATCGGACAGCGGAAAGGGCTGGAAACACGAACGCCGGCTTACGGGCCGACGTTCCTGGGGCGGGATCCTTCGCGCGAAGGATCAGGCCCGTTCAAGCTGCATACTGTGCTGCTTGATCAGTTTCCGCATGTTGATCAGGGCATATCGCATACGCCCCAAGGCCGTATTGATGCTGACGTCGGTATGCTCGGCGATCTCCTTGAAGCTCATGCCCAGGTAGGTGCGCATGATCACCACCTCGCGCTGCTCCTCGGGCAGGTGCTCGATCAGGCGGCGCACATCCTCATCGATCTGCGCGTTCACGATCCGCTCCTCCACGTTCTTCCCGGGCTGCGCGATGCCCCCGAACACGTCATACTCGTCGTTGCTGCGCACCAAGGGCATCTTCTTGTTGCGGCGGAAGTGGTCGATCACCAGGTTGTGGGCGATACGCATCACCCAGGGCAGGAACTTGCCCTCCTCGTTGTAGCGGCCGGCCTTCAGGTGATGGACGACCTTGATGAAGGCCTCCTGGAAGAGGTCCTCGGTTACCTCTCGATCACGCACCATCAGGTAGATGTGCGACCACACCTTCCGCTTATGGCGGTTGAGCAGGATCTCGAAGGCATGCTCATCCCCACCGATATAGGCGTTGACGAGCTCGATGTCTGGGAGCACCTTGGACAGCATGTGACCTTACCGTTTTGATCCGAAGAGGGTTCAAAAGCTTCGGGGTAGAGGTCGATCTATGCTGTGTAGGTGTTTGGGTGAACGATCCGGCCGCCTGGAGTGTCTGCTGTATGTACGAAGATAGTGGCGGAGGTGGATCGTGGTGTTCGGGCAGTTGACGCCTTTGGAACGGTATACGTTGCTCTGATGGGGCTTATTGTACGACCTGCATTTTCCTTGTCGGCGACATGACCAAAAGTAGGTGAACGGCCGGCGTCCGGCGTACCGCAGGCTAAATTCGCGCCGCCTTTCCCTATCCCCATCGCTACGAAGAAGTCCCCCAAGGCCCCGGCTCCGATCCCGAAGCCCAGTGCCCGCCCCGTACGCAAGGCCGCCAAGGCGGCCCCTCTCCCCGTTCCGTTGCCGGTGAGCGGACATCGTGAGGCCTTCCGCCGCAGTTTGAGCGGCACCATCCATGTGCAGGGCGCCCGGGTGCACAACCTGAAGAACGTCAGCGTGGAGATCCCTCGGGGCAAGCTGGTGGTGGTCACCGGGCTGAGCGGAAGCGGCAAGAGCAGCCTGGCCTTCGATACGCTCTATGCCGAAGGTCAGCGGCGCTACGTCGAAAGCCTGAGCAGCTATGCCCGCCAGTTCATGGGCCGGCTGGAGAAACCCGACGTGGACCGGATCACCGGCATCAGCCCGGCCATCGCCATCGAACAGAAGGTGATGACCAGCAACCCGCGCAGCACCGTGGGTACCAGCACCGAGGTGTACGACCACCTGAAGCTGCTCTTCGCCCGGGCCGGACACACCTACAGCCCGATCAGCGGCAACGAGGTCAAGCGCCACACCGTGGAGGATGTGGTGGCCGGCGCCAACACCTTCCCCGCCGGAAGCGCGCTGCTGCTGCTGAGCCCCATGCACCTGCCCGCGGGCCGCACCTTGCGGGAGCACCTCGATGTACTGCAGCAACAAGGATATGCCCGCGTGATGAATGAGGGCCAGGTGCACCGCATCGAGGACCTGCTCATCCAGAAGAAGCTGGCCGATGGCACCTGGTATCTCGTGCTGGACCGCATCACCGTGGCGCCGGGCGATACGGAGACCGAAGGACGCATCGCCGACAGTGCGGAGACCGCCTTCTTCGAGGGGCAGGGCGAGTGCATCCTCCATGGCGAGGACGCCAAAGGCCATGAGCAGCGCCTGGTGTTCAGCGATCGTTTCGAGCTGGACGGAATGACCTTCGAGCAACCCGTGCCGAACCTCTTCAGCTTCAACGATCCGATCGGGGCCTGCCCGCGTTGCGAAGGCTACGGCAATATCATCGGTGTGGATGCCGACCTGGTGATCCCCGACAAGAGCCTGAGCGTGTACGACGAAGCCGTGGCCCCTTGGCGGGGCGAGAAGCTCAGCGAGTGGAAGGACGATTTCATCAAGGCCGTCCAGCACCTGGATTTCCCGATCCACCGCCCGTACCGCGAACTGACCGAGGCCCAACGCAAGCTCCTTTGGAACGGCGCGCGCGGGGTGCACGGCATCGACGCCTTCTTCCAGTACTGCGAGGAGAAGAGCTACAAGATCCAGTACCGTGTGCTCGCCAGCCGTTATCGGGGAAAGACCACCTGCACGCTCTGCCACGGCAGCCGCCTGCGTCCGGAGGCCACGTACGTGAAGTTGGGCAAGGTCGGTGCGGGACGCGACATCACCGAACTGGTGCGCATGCCCATCGCGGAATGCCTGCGCTTCTTCGAGGGCATCGAACTGAACGACAACGACCGCAAGGTGGCCGAACGCCCCTTGAAGGAGATCACCAACCGCCTGCGCTACCTCACGGAGGTGGGCGTGGGCTATCTCACCCTGGATCGGCGCAGCAATACGCTGAGCGGCGGTGAAACCCAACGGATCGACCTGGCCACCTCCTTGGGCAGCAGCCTGGTGGGCAGCATGTACATCCTGGACGAACCCAGCATCGGTCTGCATCCGCGCGATACACAACGCCTGATCACCGTGCTGAAACAGCTCCGCGACCTGGGCAACACCGTGATCGTGGTGGAGCATGACGAAGAGGTGATGCGCGCGGCCGACCACATCATCGACATGGGGCCCGAGGCCGGAAGCCTGGGTGGACAGGTGGTGTTCAGCGGCACGCATGCCGACCTGGAGCATAGTGAAAGCCTCACGGCGCTCTACCTCACCCGCCGCAAGCGCATCGAACGGCCGGATCGGCGCCGGCCGGTGCGTGACCGCATTACCGTGCAAGGCGCACGGGAGCACAACCTGAAGAACATCGCCGTCTCCTTCCCGCTGAACATGCTCACCGTGGTCACGGGGGTCAGTGGCAGCGGAAAGACCACCTTGGTCAAACGGATCCTCCACCCGGCCCTGCGGCGTGAACTGGAGGGCTTCAGCGATCGTCCCGGGGAACATACCGCCATCACCGGCGATCTCTCCCGGATCCAAGCCGTGGAACTGGTGGACCAGAACCCCATCGGACGCAGCAGCCGCAGCAATCCCGTGACCTATGTGAAGGCCTACGACGAGATCCGCCAGCTCTACAGCGACCAGGAGATCGCCAAGGTGCGCGGATACAAGCCCTCGTTCTTCAGCTTCAACGTGGACGGAGGGCGTTGCGAGGTGTGCCAAGGCGAAGGCGAGGTGCACATCGAGATGCAGTTCATGGCCGACATCCGCCTGCGTTGCGACGCCTGCCACGGCCATCGTTTCAAGGAGGAGATCCTCGACGTGAAGTTCGCCGACCTCGATGTCAGCCAGTTGCTGGACCTCACCGTGGACGATGCCCTCGTGTTCTTCCGCTCCAACCTCGGCAAGCACAACGCCATCAAACGGATCCTCGATAAACTGCAGCCGCTGCAGGAGACCGGTTTGGGCTATGTGAAGCTCGGTCAGAGCAGCAGCACGCTCTCCGGTGGCGAGGCCCAACGCATCAAGCTCGCTTCGTTCCTCACCAAGGGACAGGACGAGAAACCGACCTTGTTCATCTTCGACGAGCCCACCACCGGCCTGCACTTCCACGACATCGCCAAGCTGCTCAAGGCCTTGAACGCCCTGATCGCGAACGGGCACAGCGTGATCGTGATCGAGCACAACCAGGAGGTGATCGCCTGTGCCGACCACGTGATCGACCTGGGTCCGGAAGCCGGTGATGCCGGAGGCACGGTGGTGTTCACCGGTACCCCGGAACAGCTTGTGGCGAGCCGCAGCGGCCACACCGCCGAGGCCATGATGGGGAACCTCTAGGAATTCCGGCGGAGGACGAGGGCTGTAAGCAACTTGGATGAGAACTGTCGCTACCGGAACTGCGCCTCGTGCAACTTGCGATACGCGCCTTCCAAGGCGAGCAGTTCGGCGTGCGTGCCCTGCTCCACGATGCGGCCGGCGTCGATCACCATGATGCGGTCGGCCCTCTGCACGGTGCTCAGCCGGTGTGCGATGACGATGCTCGTTCGCCCTTGCGTGATGCGCTCGGTCGCTTGCTGGATCAGCTGCTCGCTGGTGCTGTCCACGCTGCTGGTGGCCTCGTCGAGCACCAGGATGCGCGGACCGTTCACATAGGCCCGGATGAAGGCCAGCAACTGCCGTTGGCCCACGCTGAGCACGCTGCCCCGCTCGCGCACCTCCGTATCGTAGCCCTCCGGCAGGCGCATGATGAAGTCGTGCGCACCCACTGCCTTGG
>DASWWQ010000311.1:0-22827 GCA_036405935.1 Flavobacteriales bacterium | reverse complement strand
GTGTGCAAGGGGCGCCTCTTCCCATCCCGGGTGCGCCGGACCTCCGCCACGAAAGGCAACAGGCCCAAGCTATCCAAGGCCAAGGTATCCGTGGTGCGGATGGTCACCGCGTTGAACCACTTGCTCACCAGCAGCAGTTCGAAGTCGCCAGCGCTGAGCAAGGCCTGGATGTATGCCGGATCCACCGGAAGATCCAGTGAATCCAAAGGGATGTGCTGGCGTTGGCGGCGCTGGACCGATCGATCGGAAAGGAACGCCGAAGGCTCGGAGAGGCTGTACGGTGTATTCGTCTTGTCGCGGAAATGCACCCAATACGCGGCGGGTGCGGTCTGGCCCTGCAGTTCCCGCGGAACGCAGAGCGCGATGAGGAGGAGCAGGAGGGGAGCGCTGCGCATCCCGCACAAGTTACGCCGAGCTATTGCCCGTGGGCGGTGATCACCTGCCGGTACCAGGTGCCGGTGACCTGGTACTGCTGCAGCGCCGTGTTCCACTGGGTGTTCGTGCTATCCACTTGGCGGTACACCAGGCCCACGCCTTTCGCATACCGCTCGTAGTAGGTGCGATTGATGATGAGGTTGTTGGGGTAGGTGGTCTTCACCAGCAGGGTATGCTCGAAGTTCATCCCGTTTACGCTCCAAGGCACATCCACCTCTTCGTAGGTGAGCTCGTAGGGCTCGCCGGTGTTGGTGGCGTTGGTGTTCCAGAACAGCCCTTCGGCGGGGGGCAGTATCAACTTCACCCGGCGTTGGTTCTCCTCGCTGCGCTCCACCCGTTGGTCGGTGCGTACCTGCCACCACACATCCTGCACGTTCCAGTTCAGGGCGCTGTCCTGTCGCAGCCGATGCAGGCGCATGGCCGGACGGCCTTCGGGATCCGTGAAAGGGTCCACCTGGACCTCGCGGAGGGAATAACCGATCGAATCGTGGATGCCCCCCACATCGAAGCGGTACACCGAGTCCACATCGTACTGGATCCACCGGCCCTCGCCGATCGGGAAGTAGTCCGTTCCGGCATCGTGCTCGGGATACTCCACATCGGGCTTGCATCCGGCGAGGAGCAGGAGCACCGTGGTGGCGGCTACGAGGTGTCGAGCGGTCATCATGTTCATCCGCCGCTGTCGGCGTGGGGGTCAGGAGGGACGTTCGCGGTCGATGAAACCACCGCCCACCACATCGTCCCCATCGTAAAAGACGGCACTCTGACCGGGTGCGATGCCTGATACCTTGCTGTGGAAATCCACACGTACCCGTTCATTGTCCATGCTGATGGTGGCCGGGGTGCCGCGGTCCTTGTAGCGGATCTTGGTCACGGTCTCCAGTTCCCCTTCCAACGCGGGCACCTTCTGGAAGTTCGGCTGGCGCACCCAAGCGGTCTGCTTCTGCAGGTCTTCCTTGGCCCCGAGCACCACGGTGTTGCTCTCCGGACGGATATCCGTGACGTACAGCGGCGAGCCCGTGGCGATGCCCAGACCCTTGCGCTGGCCGATGGTGAAGAAGGGATAGCCGTCATGCTCCCCGAGTTCCTCCCCGCCGGCGGTCACCAACTTGCCGTGCCTCAGCCGTTCGAACATCTCCGGGTCCTTGCGCTTCAGGAAGCCCCGGTAATCGTTGTCCGGGATGAAGCAGATCTCGTAGCTCTCGCTCTTGTTGGCCAGGTTGGCGAAACCGCTCTTCAGGGCCATCTCGCGGATCTCCGTCTTGCGGAAGCCGCCGATGGGGAACCGCGTGCGGGCCAGGTTCTTCTGCTCCAGGCCCCACAGCACGTAGCTCTGGTCCTTGTCCTGGTCGCGCCCCTTGCTCACGACCCAACGCCCGCCTTCCGCCACTTGCCGCACGTTGGCGTAGTGTCCGGTGGCGATCAGCTCGCAGTCCAGCATGTCGGCGCGCTTCAAGAGCGCTTCCCACTTGATGAAGGTGTTGCACAGCACGCACGGGTTCGGCGTGCGCCCGGCCATGTACTCGCTGGTGAAGTTGCCGATGATCGCCGGACCGAACTCCTCGCGGATGTCGATGATCATGTGGTGGAAGCCCATCTGCACGGCCATCATCCGGGCGTCGTTGATGCTGTCCAGGTCACAGCAGCCCGTGATGCGCTTGCTGCTCCCGCTCTCGGCGTAGTCCCAGGTCTTCATGGTGACACCGATCACCTCGTACCCCTGTTCATGCAGCATCAACGCGGTCACGGAGCTGTCCACTCCGCCGCTCATGGCCACCAGGATCCGTCCTTTCCTGCTCATGGCCGGGCTTCTCCGTTCACGTACACGGTGGTGCGCAGCAGCTTGCCGTGCTCGTCGTACTCCTTCACTTCCCCCTCCAGCACATCGTTCTTGTAGGTGCCTTCGCGTTTCTTGGTCTGGCCTTCCAGCGTTCGTTCCGTCTGGGTCCTGGAACCGCCGGTAGGACCGAGCTGCACTTCCTTCTCCACCCAACGACCGTCGTTGTTGTACTCCGCGAAGCGCCCTTCCCGCTTGCCGTGCTTGTAGGTGACCTCGCTCTTCAGCTGCTCATCGTCGAAGTACTCCTTGAACACCCCGTTCTCCTTCTTGTCCTTGATGTAGTTGCCTTGGGCATACAGCACCTGGATCTGGATCAGGCCGTCCTCGTGGTAATAGACCCAGTTGCCGTCGCGTTGGCCGTTCACCATGCGCCCTTCGATCTCCTTTTTGCCGTTGGGGAAATACCAGGTCATCAGGCCCTCGGGTTCGCCGTTCACGTAGTTGGCCTTGTACTTCAGGCTGCCCTCGGGGTGGAACTGTTCGGTAAGGCCGGTCTGCACACCGTCGGTGAAGTGGGTCTTCTCCGCAGGCTTGCCGTCGGTGAAGTAGGTCACTTCCTCGCCATGCTTCTTGCCGGCCTTCCAGCTTTCCTTGCTGCGGAGCACGCCCTCGCTATCGAAGTAGTTCCAGATGCTGTCCTTCGCCTCCCCGGCATAGCGGCCCTCGGCCATCACCTTGCCGTTGGGGTGGTAATGCCTGGCATGGGCGGCATTGCCGGTGGGGTAGTGGTCGATCACACTTTCCAATTGCCCCTTCACGGTGTAGTACGTGAAGCGGCCCACCGGCTTGTCGTTCTTGAACCGCCCCTTGTAGCGCAACTGCGTGCTTTCCGCCCACAGGCGTTCCCACGGACCCTGCTTCAATCCCTTCGCGTCCTTCTGGTTCAAGGAGGCGGGGGGCTGGGCGAAGGCGAGCAGGCCGATCAGCAGACCGGGACAGAGCAGTAGCGGGCGGAGGATCATGGTTTTTTCGAGCGGCAAAGGTAGGTGCGTGGGGCGGCGTGGTCGGAAGTCGGTATCGACGAGGGAACCAACGGGCGGGAGGGGCTTTTTCGCGTGGGCCGATCGGGAAGGGACAGGGATGAGGCGTAAGGGCCGAAGGGGATGCAGCCCGGCGGGTGCGGGCCGGGTGCAACGACCACCCAGCGCACAGTTCGCGGCCCGGAGCGCCCTACGCTCGGTGGGGACGAGCCATCTGCGGAGGAACTCTTCCATCTTTGCAACCGTGAGCACACACCCTTCGGCAAGCCGAGGGTGACAAAGCGGAACATGAGAACACACCTCGTCACCGGCGGTTGCGGCTTCGTGGGCCGTAACATGGTCAAGCGCCTCTACGCCCAAGGCGCGCGCGTCCTCTTCATCGATGATCTCAGCGTGGGCACCCATCCCGACACGTGGATCGGACACACCCTCAACTTCGAGCACAAGGACCTCAAGATCTATGGCGATGACGAGCGCCTGCTCTTCCTGCGGGCCGATCTGCGCGATGTGCTCCGCGAGCTGAACAAGGATCCCCAGTGGTTCCAGAAGCAGTACGGACTGAACATCGCCCTGTTCGACGACATCTTCCACTTCGCGGCCATCGTGGGCGGGCGGAGCAAGATCGATGGTGATCCCATGCTGGTGGCCCAGGACCTGAGCATCGACGCGGAGATGTTCCTCTACGTGTGCCGCAACAAGCCCCGCCGCTTCCTGTATCCCAGCAGCAGCGCCGCCTACCCGATCGACCTGCAGACCGAGAGCAACACGCTGAAGCTGAAGGAGACCGACATCGACTTCAAGAAAATGGGCGAGCCTGACATGACCTACGGCTGGAGCAAGCTCACGGGCGAGTTCCTGGCGAAGATCGCGGCGAGCCATTACGGGGTCCATGTCACCTGCATCCGTCCTTTCAGCGGTTACGGGGAGGACCAGGACCTGAGCTATCCCGTGCCGGCCATCGCCGCGCGTGCGGCCAAGAAGGAGAACCCTTTCGAGGTCTGGGGCACCGGTAAACAGGGGCGCGATTTCGTCCATATCGATGATGTGCTGGACCTGACCCTGCTGGCCATGGATAGGATCAGCGACGGCCGGGCCATCAACATCGGTATGGGCCGGCTCACGAGCTTCCTCGAACTGATCGAGGTGTTCACGGGCTTCGCAGGTTACAAGCCCACCATCAAACCCCTGCTCGACAAACCCGTGGGCGTCCACAGCCGCTACTGCGACATGACGTGGGTGGAGGAGAACCTCGGGTGGAAAGCGAAGATCTCCATCGAAGAAGGGATGCGCCGGGTGTATGAGGCGGCGCTGAAGAAGATCTGATCGAATGCGTTCACCACTGAGGCACGGAGCCCACGGAGGAATGCGACATGAAGACTTCATTCTTCCGTACACATATCCGGAGTTCCTCTGTGCCCTGCGTGCCTCTGTGGTGAAATGAGCGCCCACATCATCTGCTTCGGTCCAGGCCCCAAGTTCAAGGGCGGCATTGCGCAGTACAACACCGCGCTGGCCCGTTCCCTGAAGGATGAGGGGGCGCAGGTCACCATCGTCAGTTGGACGCAGCAGTACCCCGCGATCATCCCCCGCGAGTTCGTGGACAAGACCAGCAGGAGCAGTTTCCTGGAGGGTTATGACATCCCCGTCCGCTACCTGACGAACTGGAATGCGCCCGGCACCTGGAGAAGCACCGCCAAGGCCATCGCCGCACTGAAGCCGGACAAGGTCATCATCCAGTGGTACAATCCCACACAGGGCATCCCCCTGCGCACCATCGCCAAGTACCTGCGCAAACACACTCGGGCCGAGATCCTTTTCGACCTGCACTTCGTGGCCGCCAAGGAGCAGAGCAGCCTCGATGCACGCCTCACCCGCATGGCCCTGCGTCACGGGCACAGCTTCATCGTACATGCCTACAGGACCGCGGAGGAGCTGAAGGCTTTGATGCCGGACAAGGAATTCGAGGTGACGTTGGATGGTCGCTCAGCAGCGCGGTACAAGGCCCAAGACGTGAGCGGCCTTGGACCTAGTACCTTGGACCTAGTACCCAGGACCATCCTGAAACTCTACCACCCGATCTACACCCTCTTCAAGCCCGACCCTTCGTTCGATAAGGAGGCCTGGAAGGCGCAGCACGGTCTGCAGAAGCACGTATTCCTCTTCTTCGGCTTCATCCGCAAGTACAAGGGCCTGCACTACTGCATCGAGGCCTTTGCCGAACTCGCCAAGCAGCGCGACGACGTCAGCCTGATGGTGGTGGGCGAACGCTTCTGGCAGACGGTGGACCGGAGCAAGCTGAGCACCAAGCTGAAGAACGCCGTCTTCGGTACGCTGAAGAAGCTCTTCCTGAAGAAGGCCGACGACGAGCGGGACTATGACCCGTTGGCCTTGATCGATAAGCTGGGTCTGAAGGATCGCACGTTGGTGGTGGACCGCTTCATCCCGAACGAGGAGGTGCCGCCCTACTTCCAGGCCGCCGACACCATCGTGCTCTTCTACGAAACGGCCACGCCCAGCGGGGTGGAGAGCCTCAGCTACAACTTCAAGCTGCCCGCCGTGGCCACGCGCGTGGGACACTTCCCGGAAACCATCACCGACGGCTTCAACGGCTACATGGCCACACCGAAGGACATCACCGACATGGTGCGTGTGATGAACGCCAGCATCGAACGGCCGATCCCCCGCGAGAACGTGGTGGAGGCCACGAAGACCATGAGCTGGGCCAACTACGCCAAGGCGATCCTCAACGGGTAGAAGCCCGCTTCATAGAACGTTGGCATCCGAAATTCCCAGCGGCAGGGCGTTGATGGTGGGCAGCTTCCCTAGCTTTCGGCATGATGGCCATGATGCGTGCGTTCCTCCCTCTGCTCCTGATGATCCCTGCCATCGGCCTTCGGGCGCAGGACATCCGGTTCAACCCGGACCCCCAAGCGGCCGAGCGGGCCTACGCCACGGAGGTCCCGCGCCTGTTCGGCCATTGCACGGACAGCCTGCGTTCGGATACCGTTTACACCGAGGACCTGGCCTCCGGGGCGCTCGAGATGCAGGTGCAGAACTATCCTTTCGCCCGCTACGAATACCACGTGGATGGTTCGCTCTACCGGCGGATCGACATCGTTCAGGTCGAGGATACGCGGGAGGTCGGCTGGAAGCGGGACCTTGCTACGGGAGATACGATCGGTATGCTGGAGATGGTGGTGCAGGACATCCCGAAAGGTGCCTACCACGAGTTCTTCCCCAACGGCAACATCCGCATCATGGGGCGTTTGGATGGCTTCAACAATTACGGTACCGTGAAGAAGGTGGGCGAATGGCGGGAGTGGGACGAAGAAGGGAAGGTGATCCGGCGGGAGGAGTATCCGGAGTAGGGGATTCACCGCAGAGGCGCGAAGGGCGCTGGGAGCGCAGAGAAAATTGCGTATTGATATCCACCGCAGGAGCGGAGAGCATAGGGAAAGCCCAACGCAATGGAGGCTATCCAACGCGGGCACTGAGAGCATCAATGCAACACTAATGCGTATGCCTCCGCGTGCTCTGCACCTCTGCGGTCAAAAAGAACTCAGAGCCCCAGCCGCTCCTGCACCCGGTAGTTGTTGCGCAGCGGGCTATTGCGCGCCACGAGTTCGGCCACGAAGCCGGCCAGGAACAACTGGCTACCGATGATCATCGCGGTGAGCGAAAGGAAGAACAGGGGTTGGTCCGTGACCAAACGTGCGGCCTTGTTCTGCAGCACGAAGTAGAGCTTTTCGCCCAGGAGGACGAGGATGGCCAAGGAACCGAGGAAGAACATCAGCGTGCCCATCGCACCGAAGAAGTGCATCGGTTTCTTGCCGAAGCGGAACACGAACGTGATGGTCAGCAGGTCCAGGAAACCGTTGATGAACCGGTCGAAGCCGAACTTGGTGACGCCGTACTTGCGCTTGTGGTGCTGCACCACTTTCTCCCCGATACGGCCGAAGCCTTCCTTCTTGGCGATGAAGGGGATGTAGCGGTGCATCTCGCCGAACACTTCCACGGCCTTCACCACTTCCTTACGGTACGCCTTCAGTCCACAATTGAAGTCGTGCAGCTGCACGCCGCTGGCCCAGCGCGTGGTGGCGTTGAAGAGCTTGGTGGGGAGGGTCTTCGACAGGGGGTCGTAGCGTTTCTTCTTCCAGCCGCTCACCAGGTCGAAGCCGTCCTCCACGATCATGCGGTGCAGTTCGGGCACCTCATCGGGGTCGTCCTGCAGATCGGCGTCCATGGTGATCACCACGTTGCCTTGGGCGGCCTGGAAACCCTCGTTCAGTGCGGGACTTTTCCCGTAGTTGCGGCCCAGGCGGATACCCTTCACGCGGTGGTCCTGCCGATGCAGGCGCTCGATCTCCTCCCAGGACCCATCGCGGCTGCCATCGTCCACCAGAAGGATCTCGTAGCTGCGCCCCATGCCCTGGATCACCTGATGCAGCCGGCCCACCAGTTCGGGCAGCGACTCGCGTTCGTTGAGCAGGGGAATGACGATGGAAAGGTCCATTGGCCGTTGTGGGCTGGGTTCGCGCAAAGGTGCGGCTTCTTCGGTTCCGTGCCGTGGCACCTCCAACGGAAGTAATTTCGGCCCCCGTCCAAGAACAAGCATGGCCAGATTCCATTCCCTCGAGGTATCCGATATCCAGAACGAAACGCCCGAAAGCATCTCGATCGGTCTCCATATCCCAGCTGACCTGCGCGAGGATTTCAAGTTCATCCATGGTCAATACCTCACCTTGAAGCTCCAGGTGAACGGGGAGGAGCTCCGCCGCAGCTACAGCATCTGTAGCAGCCCTTTGGACCCCGAGCACATCCGCATCGCGGTGAAGAAGGTGGCCGGTGGCCGCGCCTCCTCCCAACTGGTGGATCGGTTGAAGGCCGGTGATCGCTTGGAGGTGATGACGCCGATGGGCAACTTCCACACTGTCCTCGATCCGAAGCAGGAACGCCATTACGTGGCCTTCGCTGCGGGCAGCGGTATCACCCCGATCCTGAGCATCCTGCTCACCGTGCTGCGGACCGAGCACAACAGCCGATTCACCCTGTTCTTCGGCAATTCCGAGGTGGACCGGATCATCTTCCGCAGGAAGTTGGAGGAACTCAAGGCGCACTACCCCGGCCGGCTGCAGGTGTACCACATCCTCAGCAAAGGCACCGGCGCCGATGCCCTCTTCAACGGGCGCATCACCGATCAGAAGGCCAAGGACCTGCTGAAGGCCTTCGTGCCCGAACCCTCGAAAGGCATCTTCTTCATCTGCGGCCCCGAGCAGATGATGGTGAACGTCAGCGAGGCCTTGGAACACAGCGGGGTGGGCAAGGACCGGATCCACATCGAACTCTTCAACACACCGGTGAGCAGTGAGGCGAAGAAGGAGGCGGCCCATGCTCCTTCGGTGGCCGCCGTGGCCGCCGGCATGTCGTCCGTGAAGGTGATCCTCGACGGACGGGCAACGGAACTGGTGATCGACCCCAAGGGCGATGCCATTCTGGACGTGGCCAGCGATGCGGGGCTCGATGTCCCTTATGCCTGCAAGGGGGGCGTGTGCTGCACGTGCAAGGCCAAAGTGCTGGAAGGTCAGGTGGAGATGGACATGAACTACGCCCTCACCGACGGCGAGGTGGCCGCCGGCTACGTGCTCACCTGCCAGAGCCATCCCCGGTCGGCCCGCGTGGTGATCGACTACGACCAGGGCTGACACTTCAACGGGGCGCCACCATGCGGTGCGCCCCGTTGCTGCCCCTGTCCGCGTTCAGTGTTACCGGACAGGCGGGAGTGCGGTTCTAGTTGGGTACGGCCTGGGCCTGAAGGAAGGCCATCTTCGTCTGGATGTCCGTGAGGTAGTGGTTACTGTGGTAGAAGCCGCTCATCTCCTGGTTCCAACGCACCACGGCGCTGGGGAAGTCCAGGTAGAACGGATCGGAGTGCGTGAACTTGTCGGCGGGTTCGAGGTTGAGGAAACAGTCGTATGCGGGATAGCTCACTTCCTGGTCCGGCGTATGCGTGTCGATGGTCACCAGCTTGCTCAGGTAGCCTTCCTTCTCCACGAGGATCGAATAACTGCTTTCGAGATCCAGCTCCAAGGTGAAACGGCCCCGTTTCGTGGTGATCTGGCCGATGAGTTCGTTCTCCCGGTAGATCTTGATCGATAGGTTCTTCGTGTCGCCACCGCTGGCGGTGACCTTGCCATGCACAGGAACGTACCATCCGGAGGCTTGGTCGCGCCTATCCACGAGGGTGCTCTTCTTGCCTTGTGCCTGGGCACCGAGCGTGCCGATCAGAGCGATCAGCGGGAGAAGGATTCGAATGGACATGGGGGAGAGGTTCTGCACGGTGGTTTGATGCTTGTACGGAATGGTCCATCCTGTGGTTGCACTATCCGACCATCCGGAAGCGTTGTTCGGTGATCTGTGCCGGAAAACGCAGGAAGAAGGTGGCTCCTTGGTCCAATGCGCTCTCGGCCCAGCAGCTGCCCGAGTGTTTCTGCATGATGCGCTGCACGATGGCCAGGCCGATGCCGGTGCCCTCGAACTGGTCGTTGCGGTGCAGACGCTTGAACACGCCGAACACCTGTTCGCTCTTGCTTTCCTCGAAGCCCACACCGTTGTCTTTCACCCACACCATATGGTTGCCTTCATCGATGCGGTGCCCGATCTCCACGCGGGGTACCGCGCGGGTGCGGCTGAACTTGAGCGCGTTCGTCAGCAGGTTGTTCAAGGCCACCTTCAGCATCGCGCGGTCCGCGGGAATGATGTTGACCCCCGCTTCGGGCAGCACGAACTCCACATTGCCGTGGTCGCCACCCATGTCGTGCACGCATTCATCCACCACTTGGCGCAGGTCGTTCGGCTCGTTGCGCATCTCGTGCGTGTCGGTACGGGCGAAGCGAAGCAGGTCGTCCACGAGGTTGATCAGGCGTGCCGTGCCCTTGTGGATGCGGCTGCTGAGGTCACGTTCCTCTTCGTCGCCGCGCAAGGCGGCCAGGCTGCCCAAGTGCTCGGAAAGGGCCTTGATGTTCTTCAGCGGTGAACGGAGGTCATGCGCCACCGAGTACGAGAAGGCGCCGAGGTCGTCCAAGGCCTCCATCAACTGTTTCGTACGCACGTTCACCCGCTTGTCCAGGTCGGCGTTGAGCTTCTTCAATTGAACTTCCTCCTGGCGCCGGTCGGTGATGTCCTTGATCACGGCCTGGTACAGCACCTGATCATCGGGGTTGCGGCCGAGGTAGGTCACGGTCATCAGGCAATCCACCGTGTTGCCGTCGAAGGTGGTCAGGGAGAGGTCCAGACCGGTGAAGGAGCTCCCCTTGCGTTTGCCGGCCAAGGCATGTACCCAACGGCCGGGGTCCTGGATGAAACGGTCCAGCTTCGAGGTGATCAGGGAGCTGCGATCGGCCCCTACCAGCTTCTGCGCTGCGGCATTGGCTTCCAGGATGTGCCCGCTGTGATCGAAGATCACGATGGGGTCCCCGCTATCCTCGAACACCTGTCGGTAGCGGCTCAGCAGCCGTTCGCGGTCATCGCGCAGGGCATGCACCTCATAGGCCTGTTCGATGCGGAGCTTCAGGTCCGTGGGATCCCAGGGTTTGGTCACGTAGGCATGGATACCTCCGTCGTTCACCGCGTCGATCACGGCCTCGATGTCCGAGAAGCCGGTCAACAGGAAGCGTACCGTTCGTGGCCAACGCATCTTCACCTGCGCCAGGAACTCCGAGCCCGTGATACGCGGCATCCGTTGGTCGCTGATCACCACGTGCATGTGCTCCTTGGCCAGCAGTTCCAGGGCCGTGGCGGCATCGGAGGCGATGTGCACCTCGAATTCGCGCCGGAACGTGGCCCGGAAGGCGGTCAGGTTGCCTTCTTCATCGTCTACATACAGGACTTTGATGCGTGCGGGATCCATGGGCTTCAGGCGCGTTTGGCGGTATTCGAGCGGTTGAGCGGGAGGATCACCCGGAAAGCGGTGCCCTCGCCGGGTGCGCTGTCCACTTCGATCCGTCCGCCGTGCTTCTCAATGATGCTGTGTACGATGGAGAGCCCCAGACCCGTGCCTTCCCCCACATCCTTGGTGGTGAAGAAGGGCTCGAAGATCCGTGCCTGTACTTCGGGGGTCATGCCCACACCGTTGTCGGCGATGGTGACGATCACCTCGTCCGGCGTGGCATCGGTGCTCAAGCACACCTGTGCTCCCGTGGAACCGTGCTTCTTCTTGGCGGCCTGCGCGGCATTGGTGAGGATGTTCATGAACACCTGGTTCACCTTGCCGGGGTAGCATTCCACGTCGGGGATCTCCTTGAGGTCCATCCTTACCTCCACTTGGTCGCGCAGGTTGGGGGCCAGTACGATCAGGGTGCTGCGCAACCCTTCGTTGAGGTCGGCGGCCTTCAGGTCATCCTCGTCCAGGCGGCTGAACGTGCGCAGACCACGTACGATGGCACTGGTGCGCGAGGCGCCTTCCTCCATGCTCAGGAGGATCTCGTGCACCTCGCGGACGTTCTCGTCCACCCCGATGCGCTGTTCCAGGTCCAGCACCTTGGCCAGGGCCGTGGGATCGGAGCCGGCATGGCGGTAGGCCGCCAGCACCTCCTCCAGTTCGAGCAGGTCGCGCTTGAGCGGAGGGATGTTGCTGCTGATGAAGTTCAGCGGGTTGTTGATCTCGTGAGCGATGCCCGCCGTGAGCTGACCCAGGGAGGCCATCTTCTCGGCGGCCACCAGTTGGCTCTGGGTGCGCTTCAGGTGATCATTGCTCTCCACCAATGCCTTGGTGCGTTCGTTGACCTTGCGCTCGAGGTCCACGTTCTGATCGCGGATGATGCGTTCGTTCTCCTGTGACATCCGCAGGGCTTCGGCGTGGGAGCGTTCCTTCTCACGCCGCAGGACGTTGATCTTGTCGGCCAGACCGAAGGAGAGCAACACCACTTCGGCCACCGAGCCCATGGGCATCGCATAACGGGTGAGGTTGTTGTAGGGCAGTAAGTCGAGGTCCTTCAGTACGAAGGTGATCACCCCCGTGAGGAAGAGGCTCCAAGCGGCGAGGAAATAGCGGGCGGCGCGCGAACCCTGGCGGGCGATCACATAGCAGCAGTACAGCAGGAAGAAGGCGAACACCGCCGCATCGGCCTGGATCACCCGGTAGCCGGCCAAGGGGGAGCCCGTGAGGTCCAGCAACACGCCCACCACCATCAAGCCGTAGAACACGGGCAGCAGCCGCATGTGCTTGGGCAGCAGCTGCCGCGTGTGGATGAAGGACGCCATGAACTCGCTGGCGATGATCGCCGTGATCGCTGTGAGGAAGAGGGCCGATCGGGAGGTGAGCCAAGTGTTCTCCGGCCACAGATAGAAGGCCGTGATGCCCATGAAGCCCAGTTGGGTCAGGCACATCACGATGATGTACGCGCAGTAGATGAGGTAGCTCCGTTCACGGATGGAGAAGAAGACGAACAGGTTGTAGATCGCCATCACGATCATGATCCCCGCGAACCCGCCCATCACCACGTTCTTGTCCGACTGGGCCGAGTGGAAATACTCCGGCGTCTGCAGCATCACCGGGATGCGTAGGGGCTTGAAGCTCTTCAGCCGCAGGTGGATGGTGGCCTTGGTGCGGGCACCCAAAGGCAGGCGGAAGCCGAACTCCGGGAAGCGCTGCATGGACCGGTCCAGTCGACGGCTCAGACCGGCGTGGGCGATGGGCACCACCGCACCGCTCTGCTCCAGGTACAGGTCGATCTCATCGATCTCCGGGTAAGGCAGGTCCAGGATCAGCTCATCGAGATCGCTGTTGTTCCGCACCTCCAACCGGACCCAATAGGCCGACCGGGTGATGCCCGGCGAGGGGATCTCCTCGGTACCTGCACGGTAGCCCGGGGCGTACATGGCATCCCGGAGCCCCAGCGTGCCCGTGGGATCCTCGAGCACCTGCATGTGCGTGCCCAGATAGTTCGTGCTCGCTTCGCCTTGGTAGACGAAGGGGATCTGGTCGCCGGCCTGCACCACTGCGGAAGCGAGGGCGAGGAGGACGGAAGGACCGAACGAGCGCACGGACATGGCGCGCTTGTACGGTGCACGACCTGCCCGGGTTATGATCCGCTCAGGCGCAGTACCGGAGCCGGTTCTCCAGGATGCGCTCGTAGGCCGGACCGTGCATGGCGTCCTGGCGCAACTTCATGCGGTAGGTCACCTCCAGCGGCGTGCCCGATGGGTTCTCCACCCGCACCTGTTCGGGCCGCAGTCGCAGGCTGTAGATCAGCAGGCGTTGCTCGTGCCGTGCGTGGGGCAGGGTCAAGGTATCGGGGTTCAGCATCGCGATGGCCTTGATGCTCGGGATCGGATAGGCGAAGCAGCCCTTGTCGCCCACGTTCTCCATCACCACGAAGCCGTTGCGGCTGGGGTGGCGTTGCGTATAGTGCGCCACGAAGCAAACCATGCGCTTGGCCCCTGCGGGCATGGCCAAGGCCGTCACCGCGTGGCTCAGCAGGATGGCCACGCCCTTGTTGGCGTAACGGTTGGCGTTCCAAAGGCCGCAAACCTCACCGTTGCCCTCGTCGCGGATGCCGCGCAGGAGGGGGGTGATGCCGGGGTCCATCTTGCGGATGGCCTCCTCCATGGGCAGCTCAGTGCCCGGGTGGTCCAGTTGCAAACGGATCCCGCCCACCATGCCCAGTTCCTCGTGCATGGCCACGATCACGTAACAGAAGGGGTCGTGCGTCCAGCGCTCGTTGTTGGTGGTGACGTTGGTGATGCCGAAATCCTCCAATACCATCCGGTGCTGCCGCATGAACTCCTCGCAGAGCGCAGGCTCATCGGGAGCGTTGAAGGCGTGAAGGGTGATACGTTCCATGAGAGGGTCAGGCGGGTAAGGGTGAGGCCAAGGGAGAGAGCCACAACTTTTCCACGGGCAAGCGCAACGAACGCACGCTGGGACCGTGGGCCGGGGAGAGCCGGACCATGAAAAGAGGATGACGGGGCGTGATGCCCCAAAGCGTTAGGAGTTGCTGATGCAGGTCCAGTAGCTCGGTACGCTCATGGTCGCGCAGGCCTTCGCCCAGCATGGCTGCGGCGCGGCCGAGGAAAATGGGCGCGGAGACCGGATGCACAGCCCAACCTGCAGCGTTGGCGGCCATCCAGAGGCGTTCCGCGGCGCGGCCACCGTTCAAGCGGCCCAAGGGGTCGTCCTGCGCCACGCTGATCAGGGCCACTCCGGAGGCTGCCCGCAGGGCCCTGCCGGAAAGACGCTCGAGTCCGCGTCCGCCCCGCCAGTCGTCGATCAGGGCCATGGCCTTGGGATCGGCAGCCACGCGCAGGCCGGCATCATCGGCGATGGAGACCTCCAGCGTAGCGATGTCGAGCCCGTCCCGCGTGCGTTCGGCCTCTTCCCGGGTCCAGCGCAGTTCATGGTGGAAGAATTCGCGGTGCCCGATCGGGTTCACCACCCGGATGCGTTCGGCTGCCCCGCATATCCGGGCCAGTGCATCCAATCGTTGCGGGTCCTCCACGAAGTGTGCTCGGCAGCCTGCGATACCGGAGGCCAACCGGTCCAAGGTGTCCTTCAGTCCGTCGGGAAGGGCTACGCGCGCCACGTTCTTGCGGTCCGTGCAGCGCACGCCGATCATCGGGACCAATCGATCGGCATCGTGGGCCTCCGCCACGGAGGTCCGGTCAGCGGGAAACTCGAAGGCGGCCACCAAGGCGGGCACGGCCTTCACCGGGAAAGCGCTCACCTGCACTTCGAGCCCCATCCCATGTGCTTCCAATACCACGTTCTCCACGCAGGTGCCCAAGGCCACTTGCGCGATGAAATGGTCGGGATCCCAGAACGAGGCGGAACGGCCTTGGTCGTGGAAGAGCAACAGGCGGCGGTCATGCCAAAGGAACTTCCACGGTTGGGCATTACCTGCGCTGGGTGCGGCCCCTCCGGCCTGGACCAATTGCTCCAGCCGATCACCGGGGGGAGCCGTACCGGTACCCGGGCCCAGCGTGGAACGTATGGCCTCCATCTCGTCCCCACCCAAGCGGAATTCCGGTGCGGCACCGCTCGGCGGTCGGGCCGGTGGGGACGGATCCCCGATGAGCTCATCCAGGTCCACGAACCAGCGTCCGGAGCCGTGGAACTGGTCCAACGCGATCCGGCGTACCACATCCCCGGCCAAGGCTCCACCCAGGACCACGGAAGTGGCCAGTTGGGGCCAAGCGCCCACGGTCTGGCCCAATTCGATGACGGACGCCTTCATGCGGGCGCTCAAGGTCTCCACACCCGAGATCGGGATCATGTAGGGCACCTTCTCCTCAGCGGTCATGGGCCTTCCGGCGGCCTCGAGGTCCAGGTGGTCGATCCAGCCGTGCATCAAGGGTCGGTCGGGTTCCAGGTCGAACCGCTCCACGTCCAGGCAGCCCCGATCGCTCATGTCCATCACCACCGGGATCCGCATGCTGCGGGCCTTCTGGCGGCTCAGGATCTTGATGTCCACGCTGTCGCATTCCTCGATCAGCACGTCCAGGTCGCCCCCTTCGTGGAAGAACCGGTCCATATTGGCCTTGGTGATGCCGTCGGGGAAGCAGGTCACCTTCAGGAAGGGGTCGATCTCGGCGATCTCCCTTGCCGCGTTCACGGTCTTGTTCACCCCGAGATGGTGCAGACCACTGCGGATGCGGTTGAGGTTGCCGAGCTCCAAGGTGTCGAAGTCCGCCAATCGGATCTCGCCGAAACCCCGCTCCAGGGCCATGGTCAGGCTTACACTCTGGCCTACGCTCAGCCCGATGACGCCCACTTTCAGGCGGGCCAAGCGTTCCTGCTCGTTCCGTGTGATCTTGTTGCGGTTGCGGTCGGTGCGTACCCGTACGAACTCCTCCTCGTCCAGCAGGTGGACCAAGCGGTTGGCCCATGGGTAGTGGACCCAGACGCCATAGTCCTCAAGGGAGGTGGTGCCGGGGTGGGCTAGGGCGGCGGCGCGCAGTTCGTCCTTGGTATAACGCACGGCAGGGTTCAGCGACTTCACCAGTTCTTCGAGCTGCGATGGCAGTTCGTCGAACACGTGCAAGCCGGCCGTACGCTCCAGCAGTTCCTTCAAGCGGGCCCGGTCGGAAGGGTCCGTTGTCCTGAAGAAGTCCGGTCGGTGTCCAAGCCGATCGGCAGCTGAAGCGGTCAGGTACGCTCCAAGCCCAAGGTCCATGGTCGGTTTCGAGGCGGAAGTTGAGAGGTTGGACCCAATCTAGGCGAGTTCAAGTTATCAACAAGGGGGAGGGTCCGGTTTTTTCGTAACCCTCTTCGGGCGGTCTGCGTATGCAACCGCCAAGAAGATCCCCGCTCCATGCACAGCCCGCTCTCCATTGTGCCTCCCACGCTGCCCTGCGTGCTCTACATCGACGACGACGCGGCCAATCGACAGGTGTTCTCGGCGGCCTTCCGCCGGGAGTTCAAGGTGCTTACCGCCCAGGGCCTGGCCGAGGCTTGGTCGTTGCTGGATACCAACAACGTACATGTGGTGATCAGTGACCAGCGCATGCCCGGCATCACCGGTAGCGAAGCGCTGCGCATGATCCGCGAACGCTATCCTCGCACCCGCCGTATGCTGGTGACGGCCTATGCCGACCTGGAGGCGGTGGTGGACGCCCTCAATCAAGGTGGCGTCTGCTATTACATCCATAAGCCATGGGAGCCCGAAGAGGTGCGCCGTGTGGTGCTGTCGGCCTTCGCCGAGATCCAGTTGGAGGACGACCGCAACGCCTACACCGAGAAGCTGCTCGAGGCCAACCGGCAGTTGGAGTTCGCCCTCCGCCAGCGCCTCCTTTCCTGACCCGTTCGTCAAGGCGGGCATTGCCGCGCCGTGGGGTCGATCATCTTTGCGACCCGCCGCACACAAGGCGGTATCCGCTCATGCGCTCCTTCGCACTGGCCCTCACCGGCCTTTTCGCTTTTCCAGCCCTCGCCCAATGCGATCGCTGGCAGCAATCCATCCGTTGCGACCTGGATGTGGACCTCGATGTAGGCACCAACCGCTTCACCGGTATCGAGCGCTTGGTCTACACCAACAACAGCCCGGACACGCTGCGGGAACTCTACTTCCATCTGTACTTCAACGCGTTCCGTCCGGGCAGCGAGATGGACGTCCGGTCACGGACCATCGCCGATCCCGATCCACGGGTCAGCGACCGGATCCAGAAGTTGAAACCGGAGGAGATGGGGGAGTTGCAATGCTTCAATCCCGTGCAGGATGGCAAGGCGGTCACCGCTGAGCATCTGGGTACCGTTCTCCGCTTGCGGCTGGCCGCCCCGCTGTTGCCCCGGAAGTCCACCACCATCGCCTTCAACTTCCGGGGACAGGTGCCGGTGCAGATCCGCCGCAGCGGTCGAGACAATGCCGAGGGCGTGGCCTTCAGCATGACGCAATGGTATCCCAAGGTGGCCGTGTACGATCACCGCGGTTGGCACAACAACCCTTATGTGGGCCGTGAGTTCTACGGCGAATGGGGGGACTACAACGTCTCGATCTCGCTCGATAGCAGCTACACGGTGGCCGCCACCGGAACCTTGACGAATGCAAGCCAGGTCGGACACGGCTATGCCGCGCCGGGCAAGCCCTCCCAACGGGCCGACGGCCGCATCACCTGGAAGTTCAGCGCTCCCAAGGTGCATGACTTCGCTTGGGCCGCCGATCCCGACTACAAGCACACCACGGCGCAGGTGCCCGGAGGTCCTTTGTTGCGCTTCTTCCACAAGAACACCCCCGAAATGGAAGCCGTCTGGAAGGACCTTCCCGGATACATGGTCCGCAGCTTCCAGATCATGAACAAGCGCTTCGGAACGTATCCGTATCCGGAGTACGCCTTCGTGCAAGGGGGCGATGGCGGGATGGAATACCCCATGCTCACGCTGATCACGGGCAACCGGAAGCTCGGCAGCCTGGTGGGGGTGAGCGTGCATGAAAGCGTGCACAGCTGGTATTACGGGTTGTTGGGCAGCGATGAAGGCAGCTTCCCGTGGATGGACGAAGGGTTCACCGAGTACGCTTCCGACGAGGTGATGCGCGAGCTCTTCCCCGGGCAGCAACAGGGCCGTTCCCATGCCGATGCCCAAGCTTCCTACCTGCGGCTGGCGGCTTCACCCAACCACGAGCCGATGAGCGTGCACAGCGATCACTTCCGCACCAACAACGGGTACAGCACCACCGCCTACAGCAAGGGCGAGTTCTTCCTGGACCAACTGGGAACCGTGATCGGCGACAGCACGCTGCACCGTGGACTGCTCCGCTATTTCAACGCCTGCAAGTTCAAGCACCCCGAACCGGTGGACGTGCGCCGCAGCATGGAGAAGGAAAGCGGTCTGCAGCTCGATTGGTACTTCAACGAGTGGATCAACACGGTGAACGAGCTGGACTACGCCGTGAAGGGCGCCGTACAACGCAACGACAGCACCTTCATCACCTTGGAGCGCAAAGGAGAGATGCTGATGCCCGTGGATGTGGCGGTGGTGGATGCGAACGACCAGGCCTTGTTCTTCCATGTGCCCCTTTCGTTGAGCCTTGGTGCCCGGCCGGACCATGACCCCGCCCACACCTGGAAGGTGCTACCCGCGTGGACGTGGACCAACCCGACATACACCTTCGGCCTGCCGGGCAAGCTCTCGATGATCCGACTGATCTCCGTCGATCCCCTCGCCCGACAGGCGGATGCGCACCGCGACAATGACGAGCTCCACCTGGATAGCGATACCGAAGGAGTGATCCAACGGTGATCCGCCCACCGGCCGCTCAGGCCACCGCGGCTTCCTGATGTCCGGATACCAAGCGGTGCTGCAGTTCCGCTGGCACCGGCTGGTACGCGTGGAAGGTCTCGGTATGCGAGCCCCGGCCTTGGGTCAGGCTGCGGAGGGTGGTGGAGTAACGGTCCAGTTCCGCTAACGGTGTGTGGGCGCGCACGTATTGGTGGCCGTCCTTGGCATCGATCCCCAGGATGATGCTGCGGCGGCCTTGCAGGTCCGTCATCACCTCACCCAGCAGTTCCTCGGGTACCCTTACCGTGACCTCCTGCACGGGTTCCAGCAGGAGCGGGTCGGCCTGGGTGAAGGCCTCCTTGAAGGCCATCAGGCCTGCGATGCGGAAGCTGATGTCGTTGCTGTCCACGGGATGCATCTTACCGTCGTGCACCACCACCCGGATGTCCCGCGCCGGCGAGCCCGTCAGCGGTCCTTGCTCCATCTTCTCCATGATCCCCTTGAGGATGCTGGGCATGAACTTGTTGTCGATGACCCCGCCCACGATGCTGTTGTAGAACACCAACTGGCCACCGGTGGGCAGCTCCACCACCTCCTTGCCGCGCACGCTGCCGCCGGGTTCGGGCATGCCCTCGTACCACGGCTCGATCCGCAGGTGCACCTCGCCGAACTGGCCGCTGCCCCCGCTCTGCTTCTTGTGCCGGTAACTGGCTTCGGCGGGTCGGCGGATGGTCTCCCGGTAGGGCACACGCGGCGCGCTGAAGGCCACTTCCACCTTGTGTTGATGCTGCAGTTTCCACTTCAGCAGGCCCAGGTGCAGTTCGCCTTGCCCGCCGATGACCTGCTGGCCGGTCTCGCGTACGTACTGCAGCACGATCGTCGGATCCTCCTTCCGGACCTCCAGGAGCGCAGCATGCAGGCGTTCCTCCTGCTTCGGGTCCACGGCCTTGATCACTTGGCGCAGGCGCGGCTCGGGGAAGGGGATCGGACGCAGTTCCACGGCCTTGCCCGGTGCATGCAGCGTGTGCGCGGTGGCGGTGTCCTTCAGTTTGATCGTGCCGCCGATGTCGCCGGCCATCAGGCGGTCCACCGGGCGTTTTTCCTTGCCTTCCACGATGAAAAGCTGGTTCAACCGCTCGGTGCTGCCCGTGTTGTCGTTCGTCAGTTCCATGCCTTCACGGACCTGTCCGCTCATCACCTTGAAGAGGGTCAGGTTGCCGCCGCGCGGTTCCAGCACCGTCTTGAAGGTGAAGAGCACTGGGGCGCCGTCCGCCTCGCAATGCAGACGGCCACCCCCTTCCAGCTCCTCGGCGGGCATCTCCAGGGTGCTGGGGGCCACGTTGTCGATGAAGCCCATCAGGCGGCCGCTGCCCATGTTGCGCAGCGCGCTCAGGCAGAACACGGGGTAGCAGGTGCGCCGCATCATGCCCCCCTTCAGCCCTTCGCGCATCTCGTCCTCATCGAGCTCGCCGTGTTCGAAGTAGTGCTCCATCAGGCGCTCATCGTTCTCCGCGGCCTTCTCCACCAGTTCCTTGTGCAGGCTTTCGGCGCGGTCCCGTTCGCTGGCGGGGATGGGCTGTTTCTCCGGCTTCCCACCCGCGTCCTTGAACACGTACATCGTCATCTTCAAGAGGTCCACGATGCGGTGGAAACCCTCGCCGGTCTCCAAGGGGTATTGCATCAGCACCACGGCCTTGCCGAAATGCTCGCGGGCCTGGGCCACGGTGGATTCGAAGTCCGCGTGGGGATGGTCCAGGTGGTTGACCCCGAGGATCACCGGCCGGTCGAAATGCTGCAGGTGCTCCCACACCAGGTCGGTGCCCACTTCCACGCCGTGGTGGGCGTTGAGCAGCAGCACGGCGGTGTCGGCCACACGCAGCGCAGGGATGGTCTCGCCGACCAGGTCGTCCAGGCCGGGCGTGTCGATGATGTTGATCTTGTAGTTGCGCCACTCGGTGTGCAGCACGGTGCTGTACACGCTGCTTTCGCGCTCCTGCTCCAGCGGATGGTGGTCGCTGACGGTATTGTGGTCCTCGATACGGCCGCGGCGTGTGATCAGACCCGCTTCGAAGAGCATCGTTTCGGCCAGCGTGGTCTTGCCGCTACCGTGGGAGCCCAGCAGCACCACGTTCTTGATGTGTTTCTCATCGTAGGCTTTCATGGCGGAAAGGGAATGTGCCCGTTCCGGCCGCTGGGATGTGCGGAATGCGGCTCTGGCGGGCGGTTCATGGGAAGGAACGCCTGCCGTGGAGGCCCCCTGCGCTGCAAAGGGCGCGCGGTAGTGGGTTGAAGCTACAGCGATGCCCCGCGTTCTCCAAGTGTTGTTCAAAACAAAGCCCCGCACGGGGCGGGGCTTCGTTGAAGGGGGCCGGAAGGCTCAGTTGAGCACCTCCACGGCGCGTTCGCCCTGCAGCTTGCGGAAGCGGGTGACCACTTCAGCGTAGCTCGACGGCAGGTTCAGCTCCTTCAAAGGGTCGAAGGAGAGGTTGCCACCGCTGTAGTAGCCGCTGTACGAACGCTCTGCTTTTTCCTCGGAGGGGATCTCAAGGGGGTGTTCCATCATGTTGGTGCTCCTTGCAGGGGGCTCCCAAAGGTAAGCCCCAGGTGAAGGGAAGGCAATGGCCAGGTTGCCGAAAAACGGGGTATCGCACAGCGGGGCCCCAGCAAAGGAGCCTGCCGTTGCAGGAACGGAAGCCGGACCCGAACGGGGAGGACCACTTGGGCGAATGATGCGTCCTGTTACATTTGCGGCCCGCCGCGAAGGCGGCATGCCTCCCTAGCTCAGCGGTAGAGCAGCTCATTCGTAATGAGCAGGTCGCCGGTTCAAATCCGGCGGGGGGCTCAAAGAGCAGCAAGCCTTCCAGCGAAAGTTGGGAGGCTTGTTCGTTTTCAGCACCGTTCAAGGGTTGATATGCTTCAGGTCCAGGTTCCGCCATGTGCGGTAGCCGGCGCTGAAGGCCGAACGAATGAGTTGCAGGAGCACTAGAGCACATCTCAAAATTGCTTTTGGTAGCGAGCGAGAGGGATTTCGCATTCAGGCGAGGCGTCGAACCCGAGCATGGTCGGGTACTCTGTGAGGGTTTCGACAACGAAGCATGGACGTGGAAAGACCCTTGCGGAGCCCGAAGGGCATTTTGAGATGCGCTCTAGGGTGGGAGACAACATGAAAAGGAAGGCGACCATCAGGTCCGCCTTTCCTTTTCTAACCAATTGACCTGCACTGTTTGTCACGTCCGCTGTCCTGCGCCCCATCCCGTCGCCGCCGGTATCCTTGCACACTCTCGCTCTTGGGTTGCTTCAGGCCGCAAGATCAACCTACGAGGCCTTTGCCTTTGGAACGGTTCAAGGCCGCAGCTTAGTTCCGGGTGCCGGTGATCGGGTCCACTTCGCGTTCCCACCAGCGATGCGCGGCAATGGCGGCCACGAACGGCTTGGCGATGCTCTTGGCGTTGGACGCAACGACCACACCGGGTGGATCGGCATCCTCGGTCAGGCCCCAGTCCTGCAGCAGGCCTTGTGCGTCACCGAGCAGGGCGATGGCCTTGCAATGACGGTAGGCATCACTGATGAAGTCGCGTGCATCGGGCAGACGGTCCCACGGTCGGCGGCCGATCACGGCGATGGCGTCGAAGAGCACGGAGCTGGTGGTCATCAGTCCATGGTCCACGGGCACTTCGCCTTCGCCCGGCGGAGGCATCAGCGGAGCGATCACCTTCACCACCGCACCCTCGCGTTGCAGGGCGGTCTTCAGGGCTTTCGCGTCGGCCGCACCATCGGGACCCATGAGGATCGCCACACGGCGGGTGCGGATGTTGTCCTTCACGGTGTTGGCCATGCTCAAGGCGTCGGAGCGTTCCACCACG
>DASWWQ010000310.1:0-6465 GCA_036405935.1 Flavobacteriales bacterium | reverse complement strand
GAAGGGGGTGATCGCAAGGAAGAAGTGGTGGTGGTGACAGCGCATTACGACCACATCGGCGTCATCGATGGGGAGGTCTACAACGGTGCTGATGATGATGGTTCGGGCACGGTGGCCCTGTTGGAGATCGCGGAGGCCTTTGCACGGGCGAAAGCGGATGGACACGGTCCCCGGCGCAGTGTGTTGGTGATGCCGGTGAGCGGCGAGGAGAAGGGTTTATTGGGCTCGGAGTACTACAGCGAACATCCGGTGTTCCCCTTGGCCAACACGGTGGCGGACCTCAACATCGATATGATCGGGCGGGTGGATACCGTGCACCGAACGGATGGCCGGTATGTGTACATCATCGGTAGTGATCGGTTGAGCAGTGCCCTGCATACGGCGAACGAGGAGGCCAACCGACATGTGGGCCTTGAACTGGATTACCGGTTCAACGCCGCGGACGACCCCAATCGGTTCTACTACCGCAGCGATCATTACAACTTCGCCAAGAAGGGTATACCCAGCATCTTCTATTTCAACGGGGTGCACGCGGACTATCATGGTCCGCATGACGAAACGGACCGGATCCGCTACGACCTGTTGGAGTTGCGCACGCGATTGGTGTTCCTGACGGCGTGGGACCTGTCCACGCGGCCCGACCGTATCGTGGTGGACCGGCCGGCCTCGAAGGAATGACTCACGGCTTTGCCGAACTGGCCAAGGCTCCCGGCGGGGTTTCGTGCAGCAACTCGTTGATGTAGCGGTCCAGTTCCCGGCTGTAGGCCTGGTAATAGCTGCCCGTTCCAGGGCCGTAGAAGCCGGTGTGGATACGCCGGACCTTTCCATCACGTCCGATGAAGATGCAGGTCGGGAAGCTCTTCACTTGATCCAGGAAAGGAAGCTTCGCGCTGGTGGAACCCTTCTTGGCCTCCCCTGCATAGGCAATGGGATAGGTGAGATCAAGATGGTCGCGGAACCGCTTGAGCCCGGCCACCGCGCGCTCCTCGGTGGGGTAACGTTCGAAGGCCACGGCGATCACGTCCAGACCCTGTCCGTGGTACTTGCGTTGCATCTGCTCGAGGAGCACGGCTTCATCGGCGCAGTTCGGGCACCAGCTGCCCATGATCTGCACCATCATCACCTTGCCTCTGTGGCGGGCGTCGGAAGGTGAAACCGCGCCTCCGTCGATATTGGGGAAACGGAAATCCACCATGTCGTATCCTTCCTTCAGGAAGGTGAGGGAATCCTCATCACGCAGGCGGAAAGCAGGATCCTTGGAGGCCACCCACTGCTCCTTCCAGTGGTTGCCTGCGTAGTAGGTACCGAACAGACTATCGTTGCGCCATACCCCCCGGAAGAGGTTGGCCTGGTTGCCGTTGAAGCTGCTCAGGAAGAGCGAATCGCCCTGCACGGCACCCTCCAGGAACCGGTAGTCTCCGGTTTCCGTGGCGAAGGTTCCCAAAAGGCCCCCTCCGGTTTGCTGGAAGATGCCGATGGCGGGGGTCTTCTCGCAGCAACTATCGCCGTGGAAATAGGTCTTCCATTCCCCGCTCAATTCGCGCCGGGGAGGAACCCCCTGCGGGAATCGGCTTTCCGCCCCGGCGTACGCCATGAAGGGGATGCGGTAATCGGGTCCTTTGAGGAAGTTGTACCACTGTCCGATGAGGGTGCTGTCGTTGAGGATGCGGCCCTTGAACTCGGAGTCGAAAAGGGGCATGCGGAGCGTGATGCTATCCTGCTCCAGGCTGATCTCGCGCACCGGGATACGCTCCTCTCCGTTGTGCACCTCGGCGATCCACCCGGCGCTATCGCGCGCGAACGAAAGCAGGAAGGGAAGCACCACGGGTGGCGTGGCGCTATCCTGGCGGAGGGTCAGCTCTACGCGCCAAGTGCCCGGGCGCAGGGGTGGATCGGCCGTGTCGGGAACGGAGCAACCCGTTATCGCCACTGCGGTGATCAACGTGGACCGGAGAGTGGTCTTGATCATGGATGGCGAAAATAGGCGCGGTGCTCCTGCCGGGTCGGTCGACTTCGGCAGAGGATTGGACGGCGAACCAGGACTAAAGATCGAACTTGATGCCTTGTGCCAACGGGAGTGAGGTGCCGAAATTGATCGTGTTGGTCTGGCGTCGCATGTACGCCTTCCAAGCATCGCTGCCGCTCTCACGGCCTCCTCCGGTCTCCTTCTCGCCACCGAATGCACCACCGATCTCGGCTCCACTGGTGCCGATGTTCACATTGGCGATGCCGCAATCACTGCCTGCGGAGCCGAGGAACCGCTCCATCTCACGCATGTCCAGGGTCATGATGGAGGAACTGAGTCCCTGCTTCACTCCGTTCTGGATATCGATCGCGTCGCCCACCTCGCCGGTGTAGCGGAGCAGGTAGAGGATCGGTGCGAAGGTCTCCTCCTGCACGATGGCCATGTCGGGCCGGGCCTCGATGATCGCCGGTTTCACATAGCAGCCACTGGGGTGGTCATCCCCTTGGAGCACCCCTCCGGCCACCAGGGCTTTTCCGCCTTGTTGCTCGGCGGCTTGGAGGGCCTTGTTGTAGTGTTCCACGGCGAGCGTATCGATCAGCGGGCCCACATGGTTCTGCTCGTTGAGGGGATCCCCGATGCGCAATTGGCCGTAGGCCCGCACCAATTTCTCCTTCAGCGCATCGTACACGTCCGTATGCACGATCAAGCGCCGTGTGGTGGTGCAGCGTTGCCCTGCGGTGCCCACGGCCCCGAAGACCGCGGCGCGTAAAGCGATATCAAGATCGGCCTTCGGAGTGACGATGATGGCGTTGTTGCCGCCCAACTCAAGCAAGGAGCGGCCCAAGCGCTCTCCTACGGCCGCCCCAACGGCCTTGCCCATGCGCGTGCTGCCCGTGGCACTGATCAAAGGAAGTCGCGGATCCGCGGCCATCCACTCCCCTACTTCGCGACCACCGTTCAGGATCACACTGACTCCTTCCGGAACGCCGTTACGGGCGAAGACCTCGGCGGTGATGCGCTGGCAGACCACACTGCACAAAGGGGTCTTCTCACTGGGCTTCCACAGGCAGACATTACCGGAAACCCAAGCCAAAGCGGTGTTCCAGCTCCAAACGGCAACGGGGAAGTTGAATGCGGTAATGATTCCCACTGGACCGAGCGGATGCCATTGCTCGTACATCCGGTGATCGGGCCGTTCGCTGTGCATCGTAAGGCCGTGGAGTTGACGCGAAAGACCGACGGCAAAATCACAGATATCGATCATTTCCTGTACTTCGCCCAGGCCTTCCTGATAGCTCTTCCCCATTTCATAGCTCACGAGCTTGCCGAGGTCGGCTTTGTGGTGCCGCAGGGCCTCTCCGAGCTGTCGGACCACTTCACCACGCTTCGGTGCGGGCCACGAGCGCCATTGCATGAAGGCCTGCTGGGCCATATCGATGGCGGCATCGTATTCCTTGCGGGAGGCCCCGCGCACAGTGCCGATCAATGCACCGTCAACGGGCGAGATCGAACGCAACTCCTCCCCTTGACCTGCGGACCAGCTGTTGCCGGTGGAAACTCCGCTCTGGACCTCCGAGATGCGCCAACGATCGAGGATGTCCGAGATGCGGGACGGGGAAAGGGTCGTGCTCATGATGCGAACGGGAATGGGCGGCAAAAGTAGATCGGTGGTTGGACGAAAGGGAAGGCGGTAAGGTGCATCGACCGGAGGCCTGATTCGCATAAGTGGCTGATTGTCAGGGGAATTAAAAAGGGCTTGGTTTTGCGATATAGGGAGATATCTCGGGCCAGGAGGGTTATAGGCCCAGCGGGGACCCCAAGCGCCTTGGAGCGCGAAAAAACGGCCTTCCGAAGCCTTTCAGCTTTTACGGGCAAGGTATAAGGTGCTGGAGGTTGGACGGCTAGAGCAGAAACTGGCCAGGTTGGACCATGCGCCGATCAATGTTCCCAGTATCAACGCAAGAGCGGGTGAGCGGCCGGAGTTCCTTTCTGTAAGCATGCTCACATAGATACTGTCGAGCAACATCCTCTTGGTGGCGATCACCTGGAAGCCGTGTGTTTGGAGTAGGGCATGGATATCCGCACGGCGATAGTGGAACAGGTGGCGTGGAACATCGTATGCCGCCCATTCCGCACCGTAATGATGGGCATCCCAGCTTTCGCGGTCGGGTACGGCGATCACCAACAGGGAAGAGCTTTTTGCGCGAGCATGGATCTGTTTCAGGGTGGTATGGGGGTCGTACAGGTGCTCCAGGACATGCCAAAGGGTGATCACGCTGTATTGCTCATGTGGAGCAATGGACTCGAGGCCCGGGACAACGGGCAAGGCATGGTTCCTGATGGCCATTTCGCGCGCTTCGAGGCTGGGTTCCACACCCTGGGTATGATAGCCCCTGCTTTTAAGATAGCCCAAGAACTCCCCCGTACCGCAGCCGATATCCAGCACGCTGCCGCCTTGATGGTAGCGTGCGATCAGGCGGTGTTTATTTCGAATGGCGCCTTTTCTGGCCCACTGATAGAGCATGTTCGCTATTCCGCTGGCATTGTTGGTGTGCGAGATATAGGTCGCGGAGCGATAGTAATGTGCGATCTGCTCCGGCCTTGGTCGCGGGCTCGTGGCTGCGAGTCCGCATAATGTGCAGGTCTTGATCCAGAAGCGTTGTTGGGTGGCGGTGTAGTCTTGCGCTTGGAGCAGGTCTTGGAAGGTCCCATTGCCACATTTGGGGCATAGGCGGATGGCTTCTTGGTCTGGGTGTTCCACGTGGAACGATCGGTGTTCAGCGTCCAATGTGTATGAGTAATACGCTGATGTCAGCTGGTGAAACTCCGCTGATCCTGGATGCTTGTCCGATCGTAGCGGGTTTTAGTTGGTTCAGTTTCTGGCGGGCCTCGAATGATAGTGATTGCAGGATGCTGTAATCCAGGTGTCGGGGTATGGATAGGTGTTCCAAGCGGGTGAGCTTGTCCGCGTTCTCCTTTTCTTTTTCGATGTAGCCCTCGTACTTCGTGTTGATCTCCACTTGTTCGATCACCTCGTCGCGGTTCTCTGCGAAAGCTTGTGTGGTCTCTTGCAGCTTGGTCGACAGGGGTTCGATGTCTGCATAGCGCAATTGCGGTCGGAGCAGCAAATTGATGGCCTTGGTCTTCTGCTTGAGGCTCTCTGTTCCACGTGGAACGATCGCTGGATTCGCCTCCTCGGGTGATATGCTCTCGTTTCGTAGGGCGCTGGTGAGTTGCTGCACTTGGGATTGCTTCAATTCCACTTGCACCATGCGTTCCTTGCTCGCAAGGCCAAGTCTATGTGCCAAAGGGGTGAGCCGTAGGTCAGCATTGTCCTGGCGGAGCAGGATGCGGAACTCTGCACGGCTTGTGAACATCCTGTACGGTTCTTCGGTGCCCTTGGTGATGAGGTCATCCACTAATACTCCGATGTAGGCTTCGTCTCTGCGCAGAGTGAATTCGGTGAGGTCGTTGGCTGTCTGATGGGCATTGATGCCGGCCATCAATCCTTGGCAGGCGGCTTCTTCGTATCCAGTTGTGCCGTTGATCTGTCCGGCAAAGAAGAGGCCTGATACCAACTTGGTTTCGAGGCTGTGTTTGAGTTGTGTGGGCGGGAAATAGTCGTACTCCACCGCATAGCCCGGGCGGAACAGTTTGGCGCTGGCGAACCCGGGAAGGGCCCTAAGGGCTTGCTCCTGAACTTCCTCGGGCAGGCTGGTGCTGAATCCATTGATATAGGTCTCCACCGTATTCCAGCCTTCGGGCTCTACGAAGATCTGGTGACTGTCCTTGTCGGCGAACCGGTCGATCTTGTCCTCGATGCTCGGGCAGTAACGAGGTCCTAGACCTTGGATGCGACCATTGAACATCGGGCTGCGGTCGAAGCCCGTCCTCAATATGTCGTGTACTTGGGGGGTTGTGTGCGTGATCCAGCAACTGAGTTGTTCCTGGACAGGGGTGGTAGGAGAGAAGCTGAACTTGCCCGGTTGATCATCCCCTTTCTGTTCCTCCAGTCGGCTGTAGTCTATGGTGCGTCCGTCCACTCGCGGTGGTGTTCCCGTCTTCATGCGACCGGCCTCGAAGCCGAGGCGGACCAGTGCTTCGGTGATCCCATGAGCACTGCCCTCTCCTGCCCTACCACCGCCGAACTGCTTTTCTCCGATATGGATCACACCGCCCAGGAAAGTGCCATTGGTGAGTACCACGGAGCGGGCTGTAATAGTGCGCCCCAAGGAGGTTCGGACGCCCTTGATACGTGTGTTCCCGCCTGCTTTCTCCGTTTCCAGTCCCGTAACGGTGTCCTGGCGGAAGGAGACTCCCGGGGTCTGCTCCAGTGCTTGGCGCCAATACTTGGCGAATAGGTCGCGATCATTCTGGGTGCGAGGGCTCCACATAGCAGGACCTTTGCTGCGGTTCAGCATGCGGAATTGCACGGTGCTGCGATCGCTGATGATCCCGGAATATCCACCCAAGGCATCCACCTCGCGGACGATCTGTCC
>DASWWQ010000309.1:0-7002 GCA_036405935.1 Flavobacteriales bacterium | reverse complement strand
GTGCGTGCAGACCCAGCTGTTCATCAGTCCGTTCGGAGGGGAGGATTGCACGCCCCGCTTCCTGAATCCCCCGATCCAGAACGCCTGCCTCTTCCAACCGTGGATCCACAATCCGGGCGCATACGATAGCGATGGGGACAGCCTGTCCTTTGAAACCCGCGTTTGTCTCGGTGCCGGATGCGAACCGATCGATGACTATCGTTTCCCCAATGAGATAGGTCCTTCACCGGACAATACCTATTCGATCGATCCGGTCACCGGTACGATCACCTGGGATGCACCACAGGAGCTGGGCATCTACAACATCGCCTTCGTGGTGAAGGAGTGGCGGCGGACACCCAGTGGCATCTGGCAGATGATCGGCTTCGTGATGCGCGATATGCAGGTGATCGTGGTGGCCTGCGACAACGAACCGCCGGTGCTCCAGGCGGTGCAGGATACCTGTGTGGAGGCCGGCACCGTACTCACCTTCGGCGTGCAGGCCAGCGACCCGAACACACAACAGATCGTTACGCTGGCCTCCTACGGCGGGCCTTTCGAAGTGCCGAACAGCCCGGCCGTCTTCAACACGGCGCCGGGGCAAGGCACCAGCTTCGGCACCTTCAGCTGGAACACGCAATGCAGCCACGTGCGCCAGCAACCCTACCAGGCCATCTTCCGGGCACAGGACAACTACAGTCCTGTGCAGTTGCAGGACGTGAAGACCATGTTCATCACCGTGGTGGCCCCGGCACCCCAGGACCCTGTTGCGGTGCCCAACGCCAGCGTGATGGAGCTCAGTTGGTCGCCGAGCACTTGCACGAACGCCACCGGTTACCGCATCTATCGCCGGCAAGGGCTTTACGGATTCGATCCCGACCATTGCGAGACGGATGTGCCGGCGTACACGGGCTATGTCTTCATCGGCAGCACCACCGGCCTGAACAGCACCACCTACACCGACCAGTCCCTGGCCTTCGGGATCGAATACTGCTACATGGTGGTGGCCACGTTCCCCGATGGTGCGCGGAGCTACGCCAGCGTGGAGTTCTGCGGCATGTTGGAGCGCGATGTGCCGGTGATGACCAAGGTAAGCGTTGTGAGCACCGACAACACCAACGGTGCGGACAGTGTGCAATGGAGCAATGCCTACGACCTGGACGCCACGCAGTACCCCGGACCATACCAGTTCAAGGTCTACCGGGGTATCGGTTACACCGATGCCACCCAGGAGGTGTTCGTGAGCTCGCTTTCGAACGACCTGCAGCACCCGGACACCAACTTCGTGGACAACGGCCTCGACACGCGCACCGTGCCGCACGTCTACCGGGTCGAACTCTTCAGCAACGGAGACCTGGTGGGCAGCAGCAATGCGGCCTCCAGCCCTTTCCTCACGCTCGCACCGAACGATGAGCAGATCACGCTCACGATCCAGTACAACACGCCTTGGCTCAATACGCAGTTCGATGTGTACCGGGAGGTCGGCGGCGTATTCACCTTCATCGGCAGCAGCACAACGCCCACCTACATCGACACCGGTCTGGTGAACGGTCAGCAGTACTGCTACAAGGTCCAGACCCGCGGCGCCTACAGCGATCCGGACATCACCTCGCCCCTGCTGAACTTCAGTCAGGAGACCTGTGCTTCGCCGGTGGACCTGACCCCACCCTGCGTGCCCACGTTGACGATCGACAACGATTGCGAACTGCCCCTGAACACGCTGACCTGGACCAACCCGAACAGCAGCTGCGCGGACGACACCTACCGCTACCACATCTGGTTCACCGACTCACTGGGCGGTGAACTGCAGTTGATCGCCACGATCACCGGAGCGGAGGACACCACGTTCACCCACACGGACGGGCTGTCCGTGGCGGGCTGTTATGCGGTGTCGGCGATCGACACGGTGGGCAACGAGAGCGCGCTGACAGATACGGTGTGCGGCGACAATTGTCCGGTGTACACGCTGCCGAACATCTTCACCCCGAACCGGGATGGCAGCAACGATGCCTTCATACCCTTCCCCTATCGGGGCGTGAAGGAGATCGACCTGAACATCTTCAACCGTTGGGGCCAGGTGGTGTTCAGGACCGATGATCCAGCGATCGGCTGGCCAGGAACGCTGCTCGACAGCAATGAGCCCGTGCCCGATGGTGTGTACTTCTACACCTGCGTGGTGACGCTGGCCCGGCTGTCCGGTCCGGAGCCCTTGGTGTTGAAAGGATACGTGCATCTGTTACGCACCAACGCCGGTCCGACGAACTGATGTTCACCGGTATCGTAGAGGAGGTGGGTGAGGTCGTGGAGGTACGCCCCGACGGGGGCAACATCGACCTGTTCATCCGTGCGCGCATGACGCCCGAACTGCGGATCGACCAGAGCGTGAGCCACAACGGCGTGTGCTTGACGGTGGTCGGCATCGATCTCGCCGCGGGATGGTTCCGGGTCACCGCCGTGAAGGAGACCTTGGAACGCAGCAACATCGGTACGTTGCGTGCAGGTGATGGCGTGAACCTCGAGCGCAGCCTGCGCATCGGCGATCGGCTCGATGGGCACCTGGTGCAAGGCCATGTGGACACCACGACGCGTTGCGTATGGGTGAAGGAGGAGAACGGCAGCTGGTCCTTCGGGTTCGGGTTGACCGAAGGGCGTGAGCTCGTGGTGCACAAGGGTTCCATCTGCATCAACGGCACCAGCCTCACCGTGGCGGAACTGACGGAGGACGGTTTCTCCGTGGCCATCATCCCCTACACCTTCGCGCACACCACGTTCGGCGCGTTGCGCACCGGCGATCGTGTGAACCTGGAATTCGACGTGCTCGGGAAGTACGTGCAGCGGATGCTTAAGCGCTAGGCGATCAGCGTTTCACCAACCGCGCGGAGGTCCACTGACCTTTCCGCTCCAACCGCACCTGATGGATGCCTGGAGGCAAGCGTTGCACGTCTATCGATGATGTGCCGTTGAAGTACAGCCGGCTCCGCCACTCCACTTGGCCCAGGCCGTTCAGGATCACCACCTCGCTATTGCCTGGGCCGAACGTGGGCGCATGCAGCACCACCTGGTCGGTCGTCGGGTTGGGGTAGAGCATCAAGGTTACCCGGTCGGTCCGTTCGTTCACGCTGGTGGCCACGTTCGCCCCGCTGATCAACCAAAGCTCGGGGTCGATCGCCACTTCCTCGGCGATGAAAGGCAGTGTGAAGTTGAAGGACTGACCGTTCATGGTGTTCCAGAGAACCACGGTGGTGTCGGTGTCGGCATTGCGGAACCGCACCGGTACCGGCAACGCGAAGAAGGTGACGGTGGATGTGGAAGGACTTTGCATCAGGGTGGCCTCGACCTCGCCATCCGCATGCTGCGTCCATTCCAGCGTGTAGGTCGGATAACCTTCACCGATGAACCAATCCGCGAAGTACCAGTCGAGATCCATGCCGCTGGAGGCCTCGAAATGGTCCTGCAGATCGCTGGTACGCGCACTGGCGAAGGCCAACAACGGGTCCTCGAGATAGTTGCGGCAGGCGGCGAAGAAGGCACTGTCGCCGATGATCCAGCGCAATTGGTGGAGGACCAGGGCACCCTTGCCGTAGGTCAATCGTCCATCGAACAGCCGATCGTTGTCGAGCGTGTCCGTACAACGCACACTCCCGCCGGGCTGGCTGGTCACCAGGCCCAACGCCTGCTGTTTCCAGATGGGCCAGTATGCACCTGAGCCGTCGAACTCGAGGCAGAGCCCGCTGAGGTAGGTGGCGAAACCCTCGTTCAACCAGATGTCCTCCCAACTGCCGCAGGTCACCTTGTTGCCGAACCATTGATGGGCGAGCTCATGTGCGGTGATGCCGGCCTGATACACCCCTAGGAAGCTCATGGTCTGGTGCTCCATACCTCCGCTCCAACCGAACTGCGCATGACCGTACTTCTCGTCGGCGAAGGGATAGGTTCCGAAAAGGTCGCTGAGGATCACCATCTGCGCCGCGGCATCATCGGCGGCGAGCTGCGCGAAGTAGGCCTGCTCCGGATAGGCGTAGCTGATCATGGGCACCACGGCCTCCGGCAGTGCGATGGATTGCTCCAGCACCTGGTAGTTGGTGATGGCGGTGGCGATCAGGTAGTGTGCGATCGGATGGCGATGCCTCCAGTGCGCGATGACCTGTCCATCCTGTTCATTCTCCGCCACCAGCACTCCGTTGCCCGCGGCCCGATACCCCACCGGGTGGGAAACGAACAGGTCGATCGAATCGATCTTGTCCGCCAGATCCTCCTTGCACGGCCACCAGTCCTTCGCGCCGTAGGGCTCAGAAAGCGTCCATAGTACCGGCACGCCTTCGTGTTCGGCCGTCACGAAGGATCCGAAACCACCTTCACCGGCCGGAACACCGCCGTATGTGACCCGCACGGAATCCAAGACCGACACCGGCAGAGGGGCGGGAAGCGCAATGCGCAGCGTATCTCCGTCGTGGACGAAAGCCACCGCTGCACCATGGTAGGTAACGGTCTGCACCTGCAGTTCGGAGGAGAGGTCGAAGCGGACCTCGTTCAGCGGCTGCGTGGCCACGAACCACGAGGTGATCGTGCCCTGTACCGCGTGCACCGCTGGATCAAGCTCGAGTTCGAGTCGGTGGTAACGCAGATCGTAGCCCCGGGTTGGCGTACCGGCGGACGAACGCAATGCCAACGGACGTCCTGCACGCTCCATGGCCGCGATCCGTTCCGCCCCGAACCACCCCATGTCCGATTGCGCTCCCAAGGTCAGGCAAGCGAAGGACATGAGCAGGCAAGCGGGCGGTCGCATGGCGAAAAGCTACGCCAAGGAAGGCGGTCGTTCTGCGCGGAAAGGCCTCAGAAGAGCTGTGATACGATGGATCGCACGGCCTCCGACCGTCCCATCGTGTAGAAATGCAGGCAAGGCGCCTGGCGTTCGATCAACTCCTTGGCCTGCTGGCGGGTCCATTCGACACCGATCCGTTTCACGTCCGCATCGCTGGTGCACTTCACCAGTTCACGTGCCAGGTCATCGGGCAGGTCCACATGGAAGGTCTTCGGGATGAACGCGATGTGACGGAGGGTCGTCAATGGTTTCAGACCCGGCAGGATCGGCACGGTGATACCCTCCTTGCGGCACCTGTCCACGAAGTCGAAGTACTTGCGATTATCGAAGAACATCTGGGTCACCAGATACTCTGCGCCGGCCTCCACCTTGCGCTTGAGGTAGGCGATGTCGGTGGTGAGGTTCAGGGCCTCGGAGTGCTTCTCCGGATAGCAGGCGGCACCGATGCAGAGATCGGTGGCAGCGGCCTCCTGTTCCTCATCGTGGAGGTACTTGCCGTGGTTCAGTCCATGGATCTGCCGGATGAGGTCCTCGGCATGTACATGCCCGTCGCGCTCGGGAATGAAGTTGGGTTCGTTCTTGATGGCGTCTCCCCGCAGGGCCAGCACATTGTCGATACCCAGGAAGTTCAGTTCGATCAGCGCATCCTCGGTATCCTCCCGGCTGAACCCACCGCAGATCAGGTGGGGCACCGTATCGATGTTGTACTTCGCCTTGATCATGGCGCAGATACCGACGGTACCCGGCCGCTTGCGCAGGCGCACCTTCTGGAGCAGACCATGGCCGCGCTCCTTGTAGATCACCTCCTCCCGATGGTAGGTCACGTTGATGAAGCTCGGTTTGAACTCCATCAAGGGATCGATGCCGGCGTAGATCGACCGGATATCGTTCCCCTTCAGCGGTGGAAGGATCTCGAAGGAGAAGAGGGTACGCTCGGCGGTACGAAGATGGTCGATGACCTTCATGGGCAAGCCTCGGTGACAGCGATAGGGAGAGGCGCGGCGAAGATACCGGGGCATGGCATGCGAAGGCCCGTCACCGGGACGGGCCTTCGTGCAAAGCCGGAATGGATGCGATCAGCGCAGGAGCGTCACGTGGCCGGTGTACTCCTTGCCCGTGAAGAGCTTCATCACGAAGTAGTACGTTCCGTCGGGAACGCCATTGGCGGACCAGGTGTTCTTGTAGTTGCCGCTCTCGAACAGGGTCTGTCCATAGCGGTTGAACACCTTCACCTCCGTGTTGGGGTAGTACTGTGCCCCTTCGAAGGTGAGCAGGTCGTTCTTCCCATCACCGTTCGGGCTGAACACGTTGGGGATGATGATCTCATCGGGATACACCGTCTGCCAGAAGGTGTAGCTGTGCTCACACCCTTCCACCGTGGTCACGGTGAGGGTGACGGCGTACAGGCCGGGCTCGGGAAAGAGATGCTCCAAGCTCCCTCCGGAACCAACGGTCATGGAGTCCACGTTCCAGATGGCGGTGGCCACGTTCGGGCCCAAGGACAATGCGGTGTAGAGCACCGTACCGCCCATGTTGATGGCTTCCGAGGGCGTGGCCGCGAAGGAGGCGTCAGGAGCGTCGGCGGTCAACACCTGCACCGGCGCGGAGGTGCCGGAGCAGCCCGCTTCATTGGTCACTGTCACCGCATAGGTTCCGGTGCTCACATAGGCCACGGCGTTCGTGGTTCCGTTGGACCATTGGTATTGGGCGTAGGGCAACGTGGTGGTCAGTTCGGCCGGATCACCGCTGCAGTTGAAGAGCACGCCTGTGATCACCGGCTGTGGATCGGGGATCCCTTCCACCGTGAAAGGGGGCGACTCCATCACACAGTCACCCGCCCCCGCGGTTACCGTATAGGTGCCCGGACCCACCAGCACGATGGATCCGTTGAAGCCGTTGTTCCAGAGGTATTCCTGGTAGATGCCCTGCACCTCCAGCACCACACCTGCGTTGGCGCAGGCGATGGTATCGCCGGTGATCACCGGATTCGCACCCGGCGAAGGATTCACCAGCACGGTGATGGTGGTATCGTAAGTACAACCGAAGTTGTCGGTCACCGAGAAGGCGTAGATGGCGATGCCGGCTTCATCCGGGGTGGCGGTGCTCACCAGCGGCGCGTTCGCGTTGTTCACCAAGGTGGACGTACCGGCCCAATGGGTCGAATCGGGCGTGCTGATACCCAGCACCGGGGTGAACTCCAC
>DASWWQ010000308.1:0-2004 GCA_036405935.1 Flavobacteriales bacterium | reverse complement strand
CGTCGATGGACGGGAAGAGTTCATCGCCTTCCGTGTTCACCACGGGGCCGAGGTTCGTGGGCGTTCCCCATCCACCCTCGGTGCGTTCACAATACCAGATGTCGGTACCGCCCATGCCACCGGTCCTATCACTGGCGAAGTAGAGCCGGTCGCCCTGCGCATCGAGGCATGGGTGCCCCACGGACCAATGATCGCTGTTGTGGATGAAGGGTGTTTCATCGCACCATGCGCCGTTGCGGAGGCTGCGTTGGTAGATGCGCAGGTTCACCACGCCGCGATCGTCCTGTCCGGTGCGGCCTTGATGATGGTCGTTGCGCGTGAAGTACACCAGGAGCCCATCGGCGGAGAACGTGGCGTTGCTTTCATGGTACTTCGTGTTCAGTTCCTCCAGAACCTCCGGTGTGCCGAGCGAACCATCGGGATGTTGCGTGGACGTGTAGAGGTCGAGGAAGGGCCTCGCGTTCCAGGCGTGCAGCCGTTCTTCCGCGCCTGCGGCGCCGCGGTCGCTGGCGAAGACCAGTTGTTCACCATGATAGCTCGTACCCATCTCGTTGTCGGCGGTGTTGATCGCCAGGTTCCGCACGGTGCATCCTGATCCGTTCCCGCTCCGCTTTGCGAAACCGACGGCATCCTGTTGGCGGAGTATACGACTGTCCGTGGCCGTCCGTTCCTGGTATTGCGCCAGCCATCGGTCCGCTGCGTCATAGTCACCGATGGCACGCAGCGATCGCGAATACGCGTAGAGGTCGATATCCCGGGCATCCGGTAGTTGCACCACCACCTGGTACCACTTGGCGGCGTTCGTGGGGTCATGGAGCCGGTCGTAGCTGTCGGCCAGGTTGCGTGCGAACGTCGGGTACGCCGCTCCTTTCAGCGCGGCCTGCTCGTAGTGGGTGACGGCCTGCTTGTAGGCCATGGCGGCGTGGGCCTTGTCCCCGGAACGCACGAAGCGGTCCTGCGCATGCAGCGTCGAAGCGAAGCCGATCGCGAAAAGGGCGGGGAGCCAATGATGTTGGATGGATCGCATGGTGGTCAGAAATAACGCGGGGACATCATGCGCTTCTTGTCGAAGCGCAGATCATAGGTGAGCATCAGTTCGTGCGAACCGCTGTTGTAGGTGCGCAGACGGGTGAGGCTGAGGTCGTAGGCATAGCCCACGCGCAATTGATCGGTCACCTGATAGGCCACGAGGGCGTCCATGCTATCGCCATGGCGATAGGCGGCGCCGATCCAGAACCGCTCACGCAAGAGCACCATCGTGCTCAGGTCCAACTGGAGGGGAGCGCCCTGCACGGCCTTCAGCAGGAAGCCCGGCCGCAGTTTCACCTCGGGCCCCAGGTCGAACACATAGCCCCCGATCAGGAAGTAGTGCTGTTCCTGTTGCAGGGCTTCCACATTACCGGACGTATTGCCATCGACGCGGAGCCAGGTGTTGCGCAGCAGTTTCGGAGCGCTCAGGCCGATGTAGCCTTTCGATCCCCAGTAGTAGGCGCCGAACCCGAAGTTCGGCTTCACCTTCCCGGTGATGTTCTGCTGCAGGTACGGGTCGTCGGTGTCCACGTTCTGCAGACCCAGGAGGTCGGCCTGGAACATCTCCACACCGGCCTTGAGTCCGAAAGCGAGGCGTGCCTTCCGCGTGATGCGGATCCGGTACGCGAAATCAGCGAAGACCTGCGTGGTGCGCACCGGGCCCACGTTTTCGTTCATCACGCTCAGGCCCAGCCCGAGGCTTTTCAGGGGCAGCGGGGCGTGTGCGGTCAGGGTCTGCGTGCTGGGTGCTCCGGCCAGCCCCACCCACTGTTTGCGCATCAGCGCGCTGGCGGTGAAGAGGTCGGCGCTGCCGGCATAACCCGGGTTCACGCTCAAGGTGTTCCACATGTACATGGTGTACATGGGGTCCTGCTGGGCGTATGCTCCCGTCAGCAGGACGGTCGCTGCGGAAAGCAGCAGTGGTCGGATGAGGTTTCCCATGTTCATTGGGTGCTAGTGGATGATGTGGATGTA
>DASWWQ010000307.1:0-8623 GCA_036405935.1 Flavobacteriales bacterium | reverse complement strand
GACGCGAAGAGCGTACCGGGAGCGTTGCACGTGCTGCCGCAGGCCACCAGACAGGAGGCGTTGTTCACCGCGTTCACGATCACCGCCGTGGGCTGCGGGCCGAAGCCGTTGTTCAGGTTGATGCCGGCGCTCAACAGGTGGCAATAGCTCATGATGGTACCGCCCACCGCTGAACTCGGGATCGGACCGATGGGGCAGGCCCCTTCGCTGTAGGCGCTGTTGGCGGTGGGACCGCAGCCGTCGATGTTGGTGCCGTTGCCGTTCCAAGCGCAGGCGTGCGTGTGGGGCGAACCCAGGTTGTGCCCGGCCTCGTGCGTCACCACCATGGTGCTCCAGCTGTATGTGGGTACGTTGCTGTAGGTGCTGTTGATGCCGCTATAGGCCATGCGGTAACGGGTCTGTCCGTTGCACAAGGTGTTCAACCAGGCCACGCCGCCACCGCCACCGTAACCGACCAGGTGCGCCATGTCGCCGTTGAAGCTCGTGCGCGTTACGCCGAACTGGTCCAGGAAATCGCCGCTACCGGGCCCGGTGTACGGACTGGGGGTATCCCAGATGAAGACCTCCGAGAGCAGCACGTCGATGCCGTCGTTGTCGAACAGGGTGGCGCTCTGGTTGAAAAGACCGGTGACGTAGCTGGTGGTATTGGACACCGTGCCCTTGTCCTGGAACACGTTGTAGTTCACCTCCCAGTAATAGCGCACACATCGCACGGTTCGATCACCGCCGTTGATCTCCAACTGGTCCGCGCGGAAAGGCTCACCGCTGTCGCGACTGTCACAGGTGAACGGCGCCTGCCGGCGCAGATCGGCTTCGCGGTACACCACATGCAGATCATCCGCCGCATCGTTGAACCGGCCGATCACCACTTCGTCCAGCCCGTCATGCACAAGGCCCATCACCTCCCCATCGAAGATGCTGATGGCCGCCCACGATCCGGGCACACCGCGCACCATACCGCGATAATGCACTCCTTGGGGCGTTCCTTGATGTGCACCACTGGAGGTACGCACCTGCAGGTCGTCGGTACCGATGGAGACCCGTTCGAGATCCAGCATCAAGGAGGCATCCGGCGCGGGTACGGCGAAGCTCAGGTAGGCTGGCGAACGTTCCTGGACGGCCCGCGTGACGCCGGCACCGGGCCGGACCACCACGGCGTTGGAGAGGTCCTGCTCCCACCGCGCCTGTTGCGCACGCGGGATGGCTACGGTCTCGAGCACGGAGACGGCCTCGAACCGTGCTCCTGCGGAGCGCAGGGCCTGGATACGTTCGGAGACACGGCCTCCTTGGGCCCAAAGGGGCAATGAAAGCAAAGCGGATAGACAGAGTGAAGTGGTGCGCATGGTCGGTGATCGGTACGCCCAAAGTAGCGGTCCGCCCGATCCCGGCACAAGCCCAGGGTCCGCGCGTGATCCGGAGGGCGACCTCTACACGTTGAAGAGGAAGTGCATCACATCCCCGTCCTTCACCACGTACTCCTTGCCTTCCACCCGCAGCTTGCCCGCGGCGCGGCAGGCGGCCTCGCTGCCCAAGGTGGTGAAATCATCGTAGCCCATCACCTCGGCGCGGATGTAACCCTTCTCGAAGTCGCTGTGGATGACACCGGCGGCCTTGGGTCCCGTATCGCCCTGGTGGATGGTCCAGGCCCGCACCTCCTGCACCCCTGCCGTGAAATAGGTCTGCAGCTTCAGCAGATGGTATGCGGCATGGATCAGCTTGTTGACACCGGGTTCGTTCAGCCCGATATCGGCCAGGAACATCCCGCGCTCCTCGGGGGTTTCCAACGAAGCGATCTCGGCCTCGATGGCGGCGGTGACGAAGATGACCTCCGCGTGCTCGGCGGCCACGGCGGCCTTCACCTTGTCCACGAAAGCGTTGCCCGTTACGGCGCTCTTCTCGTCCACGTTGCAGACGTACAGCACCGGCTTGGAGGTCAACAGCTGGAATTCGTTGATCAGGGCCGGATCGTCGTTGGCGGAGATCACCGTGCGGGCGCTCTCGCCTTTCAGCAGGGCCTCCCGGATGCGGCTCAGCAGGTCGAAGCGGCGCTTGGCCTCCTTCTCGCCGATCTGGGCCTGCTTCTCCACCTTCTTGATGCGGGCCTCCACCGTCTCGAGGTCCTTCAACTGGAGTTCGATGTCGATCACCTCCTTGTCGCGAACGGGGTCCACACTGCCGTCCACATGCACCACGTTGGGGTCATCGAAGCACCGCAGCACGTGCAGGATGGCATCGCACTCGCGGATATTGCCCAGGAACTGGTTGCCCAAACCCTCCCCCTTGCTGGCCCCTTTCACCAATCCGGCGATGTCCACGATCTCCACCGTGGTGGGCACGATCTTCTGGGGTTTCACCAGTTCGGCCAGTTTGTTCAGGCGCGCATCGGGAACAGTGATGGTGCCCACGTTCGGCTCGATGGTGCAGAAGGGGAAGTTCGCCGCCTGCGCCTTCGCGTTGCTCAAACAATTGAAGAGGGTGCTCTTGCCCACATTGGGCAGGCCCACGATGCCGCATTTCAGTGCCATGTATCCGGATACAACGCCTGCTTTCTGCAAACGGGCCGCGAAGATAGACCTCCTTGGGGGTGTATAACACAGGGACACGGAGGCCACAGAGGAGGCTCGGGTCCCCTAGCCTTGGCGAGGTGCGGTGCGTGAAGAGATCGGTCCGAAGGACCGCTCCGGATCGGAACGGATCGCGAGGGGAGCATCCCTGTCCTCCGCGTTGAACGAGCGTGGAATGGGACTTCCCCCGACGCGCAGCATCTTTGCAGCCCGATATCCCCGAATGGGCGAGTTCCTCATCCTTTTTGCGCTGATCCTGCTGAACGGGTTGTTCTCCATGAGCGAGATCGCCTTGGTCAGCGCCCGCAAGCCCCGCTTGGAGAACGATGCCCGCCGGGGCGATTCCCGTGCGAAAGCCGCGCTGGAACTGGCCAACACACCCAACCGCTTCCTGAGCACGGTGCAGATCGGCATCACGCTGATCGGCATCCTCACCGGTATCTACAGCGGAGAGAACATCACGGCGGACCTCAAGGAGGTGCTACGCGGGTACCCTTCGGTGGCCCCCTATGCCAATTCCCTCGCTGTGGGACTGGTGGTGGTGATGGTGACCTATCTGACCTTGGTGTTCGGCGAACTGCTCCCGAAACGCATCGGCATGGCGGCGCCCGAACCCATCGCCAAACTGGTGGCCATGCCCATGCGCGTGCTGTCCCTGGTCACCGCCCCGTTCATCTGGCTGCTCACCACCACCATCGACCTGCTCATGAGGATCCTGCCCGTGAAGTTCGATAAGGGCACGGGCGTAACGGAGGAGGAGATCCGCGCGATGGTGCAGGAAGGCAAGGAAGGCGGTGAGGTGCAGGCCATCGAGCAGAACATCGTGGAGCGCGTCTTCACCCTCGGTGATCGCAAGGTGAGTTCGCTGATGACCCACCGCCAGGACCTGGTGATGTTCGACGTGAGCGAGACCGTGGAGGAGGTGCGCGCCCAGATGCTGAAGGACATGCACTCGGTCTACCCGGTGATCGACGGTTCGCCCGACGAGGTGATCGGCGTGGTGACGTTGAAGGACCTGGTGGCGCACATGGACGAGCCCGATTTCGACCTGCGCCGGATCATGCGCCAGCCGCAGTATCTGGTGGAAGGACTGCCCGCGTACAAGGCCCTGGACCGCTTCAAGAAACGTTCGGATTCCCGCTACGGACTGGTGACCGACGAGTTCGGGTCCGTGGAAGGCATCATCACTATCAACGACATCCTTGAGGCCCTTGTGGGTGACGTCAGCGACTTCCATGCAGCGGAGTTCACCTTGGTGGAACGTGCCGACGGTTCATTGTTGGTGGACGGTCAGTATCCCCTGCACGAGTTGCTGGGCCGTCTGGGCGAACCCTCCTTGGCCCGCGATATCGAGGTGAACACCATCGGTGGGCTCTTCCTCTACATGAACGGCAGCATACCGCAGGCCGGTGACTCCATCGAATGGATGCGTTTCGGTATCGAGGTGGTGGACATGGACGGGGCCCGCATCGACAAGGTGATCGTTCGGCGCTTGGCCGAGTAAGCCCCGTCCGGGTGACGGTTCGCTTATCCCTGGGCGGCCTCCGAAGCGTGCTTTTTGCTCCTGTTCCTCCCTTGGACAAGCCCAAGGTGACGTTCCTCCCGTTCCTGCGTTCCCAAGAACTACTCCACGGCCTCCCGCCGCAGCACATGGTGGCTCACGTTGGCTCCATCCGCAGGGTGCAGCTCCCGGAACAGCAGGGACGACAGCAGGGTGAAGATCCCCAGCGAGAGGAAGGTCCAGTGCAGTCCGGTGATGTATCCGGCGGCATCGGTCTGCTGCACGTCGCGCAGGAAGAGTCCGGCCACCAAGGAGGCCACGGCCACACCGAAGCTCAAGGCCATCTGCTGCGCCGTGCTGGCCACACTGCTCGCCTTGCTGGCCTCCTGGTCGTCCACATCGGCATAGACCAATGAGTTCAATGCGGTGAACTGCAGCGAGGAGAACAGACCTTGCGTGAAGCTCAGTGCAAGGATCACCCACACCGGCGTGGTGGCACCGACCCAGAAGAACACACCGATGTTGGCACCCAACAGCACCGTATTGGTATTGAGCACGGCGCGGTGGCCGAAGCGCTCCAGCATCCGCCGGCCGAGCACCTTCATACCGATGGCCGCAGCCGCCAAGGGCATGGTGAGCAGACCGGCCTGCAAGGGCGTATAGCCCAGGCCGATCTGGTAGAGCAAGGGCAGCAGGAAGGGCATTCCCCCCACCCCGAGGCGCGTGACGAAGCCCCCCACCACGGGCACGCGGAACGTGCGGATGCGGAACATGCGCATGTGCAGGATCGGGCTGCCCGCGCGCCGGGCATGCCAGCCATAGCCCACCAGCAGCATCACCGAGGTCAGGGTCATCAGGCCGATGCCGCCCCACTCCCAACTGTGTTCCCCGAACACCTCCAGCACATAGGAAAGCAAGGCCACACCGGCACCGAAGAGCAGGAATCCGACCCGGTCCAAGGCCGGCGTGAAGGGATCCGCATAATCGGGCATGAAGCGCCGCGACATCCACCAGCCGGCGATGCCGATGGGGATGTTCACCAGGAAGATGAAGCGCCACGGCAGCACGTGCACGATGGCACCACCGATGAACGGCCCCACCAGCGGTGCCACCAAGGCGGGGATCACCACGAAGTTCATGGCGGTCAGCATCTCGCTGCGGGGGAAGGTTCGTACCAGGGCGAGGCGGCCCACGGGTGTCATCAACGCCCCACCGATGCCTTGCAGCAGCCGCGAGGCGATGAGCATTCCGATGTTCACCGAAACGGCGCAGAGCAGGGAGCCGAGGGTGAAGACCGCCATGGCGAAACGGAACACCCGCCGCGTGCCGTAACGATCCGCGATCCAGCCGCTGATGGGGATGAAAACGGCCAGGCTCAGCGTGTAGGTGGTAAGCACGGACTTCAGGCTGAGTGCCGGTGCCTCGAGGTCCGCCGAGATCGCGGGGATCGCCGTATTGAGCACCGTGGCGTCCAGTTGCTCCATGAAAAGCCCAACCGCTACCAGCCAAGGCATCACCCGCCGGTAGGGTATCCGGCGGTCCATACCTGCGTCACCGGCGGCCATGGTGCAAAGGGAAGCCGATCCACGCACAGATCGACGCCCGTATATACGTTTCCGAAGCCGCCCCGCCATCCCTCGGTGTACGACCGATCCCTTAGTGGGAAAAGGGACACCGGTCACTTGGGCCGCACCACCGTTCCATGGCCGCCGTGCACCGCACCAAGCGCCGATGGTCCGTGGGAACGGGCAACGCTTATCTTGGCACCCCTCAGCAACAGATCCCCCATGAACGTACGCTCTACCCTGTTGTCCTTCACCGCTTTGGCCACCCTGTGCTGGTCCGGTGAAGCCAACGCCCAGTTGAACTGCGGAACCGATGAGATGCATCGGAAACTCCTCCTGGAGAACCCCGCGCTCGCCGAACAGGAGGCCTCTGCGGAGCGTGACCTGCAGGAACTGCTCCAGGCCATGCGCAACAACCGGGACGGAGAGGATACCGTCACCTACTACATCCCGGTGGTCTTCCATATCCTCCACGACCCCACCCACACCTCGTCCGCCAACAACGCGGACGCCCACAACATCTCGGATGCGCAGTGCCTTTCGGCCCTGAACATCCTGAACCGGGACTTCCGCAAGGACAATGCGGACACCAGCCTCCTGTACCACGGATGGGGAGATCTGGCGGCGGGCATCCGCATCCAGTTCCGTTTGGCCACCAAGGATCCGTTCGGCAACTGCACGAACGGCATCAATCGCATCACCACGCTGCGCTCCAGCCGTTCCGCTGACTTCTCCAAGCTCGATCCTTGGCAGCGCAACCGCTACCTCAACGTATGGGTGGTGAACTCCATCGGCTCCGAGGGCACGGCCGGCTATTCCAACTACCCCTCCAGCGTTACGGACGCCGTGGGCGCGCTGCGCGATGGTGTGCTGATCCTGAACAACTACTTCGGCCTGATCTCCGGAGGTACCACCCAAGGCGACGGCGCCTCCCGTGCCCTCACCCACGAAGTGGGCCACTGGCTGAACCTGGCCCACGTTTGGGGCGATAACAACGGCGAGGACGGTGCGCCCGCCGGCAGCATGAGCGCGACCTGTGGCAACGACGGTGTGGAGGATACGCCGATCACCCGCGGGCACAGCAACTGCGCTGTGGATGCCCGTTTCGATTTCCTCTGCAACAGCGACAAGCTGAACGTGTTCTACGACTTCAACAGCGTAACGCCGACCTCAGGCACCACCGACCCCACGCCGGTTTCCTTGGTGACCGATACCATCCACGCGGATAGCGTGCGGGCCGCATTGGTGGGTCCGTTCCGCGCTGTGGGCCTGGGTGCGCAAGCGGGTACCCTCGGCACCTTCAACTTCGCCGGCTGGAATACCGGCGCTGCGAACGGAGAGACCCTCTACGCCAATCTTACCGGCACCATCAACACCTCGAAGTACTACAGCTTCGTGATCACGCCGGAGGACCGCTATGCCATGACGCTGGACTCCATCAGCTTCAAGGTGGGACGTTCACTGACCGGCCCCCGCACCTACGCTGTGCGCATCGGCACCTTCAGTTCCAACGCCCAGGGCGGACTGCGTCCGCTGAACCCTGCACTGCAGGTGATCAACACGGGTGTGGCACCGGCACCGGTCTCCACCGTCTTTTTCTTCCGCAACGACACCAACCTGGTGCAACGCGGCTCCTACTCCCAGTTCAACACCAGCCTTACCGAGCAGATCGGTCCCATCGAGATCCGTATCTACGCGTGGAACGCGGAGGATGAGGACGGTACCTTCCTGGTGGAGGACCTTCGGGTGCACGGCAAGTTCGGGATCACCGACAACATCCAGAACTACATGGAGTACTCCTACTGCGAGGGCCATATGTTCACCTTCGGCCAGCGCGATCGCATGCGGGCCGCCGCCATCAATGCCACCAGCGGCCGCTCCAACCTGTGGACGCCCGAGAACCATATGGCCACCGGCATCATGGGCAATGAAACGGCCTGCGCTCCGGCCACGGACATGTACGCCGTGCAGCGGTTCGTTTGTGTGAACACACCGGTGCAGATGCGCGACAACTCGGAGAACTTCCCCACCTCATGGGCTTGGGAGTTCCCCGGCGGCAACCCCTCCACCTCGACCGAACAACATCCCGTGGTCGAATTCACCGAACCCGGTCCCAAGAACATCACCCTCACCACCAGCAATGCCGATGGCAGCAGCACGGTGACCAAGGAGAATGTGTTGTACGTGGCCCCGCCCTACGCCCAAGTGGAGGGCTTCCTCGATGAGCATTTCAGCGCTGAGCCCAGCAACTGGCCCGTCCTGAACCTCGAGCGCAACCCCACCCTCTGGCATCGCAGCGACATGATCGGCCGGAACGGCCCTGGCTGCATGACACTCAACAGCTCCCAGTCCTACAACAACATCACCCAGGACCTGTTCAATTCGCCGGGTTCCTCCTTCGTGGACCGGGATGAGCTGGCGACCCCCGCCCTGGACCTGCGTTTCGCCAGCAACCTGCAGCTGCACTTCTGGTACGCCTACGCTACCAGCACTTCCACGGTGGAGAACATCACCGAGATGCTGAAGGTGGAATACTCCATCACCTGCGGTCGCTCCTGGCTGGACTTCCCCGGCGCGGTGAACGATGAGCTCACCGGTGCCAACATCGTCACCGCCGGTGTGGCCAGCAGCACTTGGACACCCCAGAGCGGCGACTGGCGTGAGATCACCCTGAACCTCCCCAACAGCGCCGCCCGCGCCGATGTGCGCATCCGCTTCACGTTCACCACGAGCATGTTCGCCAACGACATCTTCATCGATGACGTGAGCATCACCGGCAACACCGTAGGTGTGGAGGAACTCGAGCAGAGCGGCCTCCTCAACCTGATGCCCAACCCCGCAACGGACGAGGTGACGGTCGAACTGGGTCTCGCCGGTTCGCAGAAGGGCATGCTGAGCTTCCTCGATATGACCGGCCGCGAAGTCTTCGCCCAAGGTGTCAACGCCAATGACCAGCGCATGACCTTCGACCTGAAGGGCATGGGCCTGAGCAG
>DASWWQ010000306.1:0-16205 GCA_036405935.1 Flavobacteriales bacterium | reverse complement strand
GGCCACGCGCTGTTGCTGGCCACCACTGAGCTGATGCGGATACCGCTTTCCCAATCCTTCCAACCCCACCATCCGCAGTTCCTCCGTCACCCGCTGGGTGCGTTCGGCGCGCGGCAGATGGTCCAGTCCGAACCCCACGTTGTCCTCCACCGTGAGGTGGGGGAAGAGGGCGAGCCCTTGGAACACGAAACCCACATTGCGGTGCTCCGGTTCCACGAAGGTGCCGCTGGCATTGAGCGTGCTGCCGCCCAAGCGGATGGTGCCTTCCGCAGGGCGTTCCAATCCCGCCACCAAGCGCAGCAGGGTGGTCTTGCCGCAACCGCTGGGTCCCACGATCACCAGCATTTCGCCGTCGGCCACCTCCAGGTCCACCCCGTGCAGGATGGTGCGCTCGCCGTGGGCGAAGCGGAGGGCATCGATGTGGAGCAGGTCGTTCACGGTGTGCGGTTGCGCCGGGACGGTAAAACTACCGCACCGTTCCGTGGATCAACGGGCGTAGTGCAGGTACATCTCGCTGCCGTTGCGCTGCTGGCGATGGTCGCGCCATTCCGTGGCGGCCTTGCGGTCCAGCCAGGCGTGCACGGGATACGAGAGGGGATAGAAGAGCGTGCCGAACACCAGCATCGCATAATGCTTGGCCGAAGGGCGATGGACGAGGCGGAAGTGATGGAACGCGACCACCGGCAGTTGCAGCATGAACAGCAGCAGCAGCTTGCGTCGCAATGCGCGAAGGGCGGCGGCTGCGGATGCATCCACTGCTCCGGTGGGGTCCGTGATGCGGCGGATGATGCGCAGAGGGGAGCGCGACATCCATTGGATCGAGCCGTGGTACTGGTTGGCGTAGGACGCCTTGACGGGGTGCAGTCCGATCGTGGCCATCAGCCCATCGCAGCGGTCGGTGGTCAAGCGGCGGAGATGGCCTTCATCCTCGAAGAAGAAGCGGTCCTCCACATCGGGGTCGATGCCCTTGATGCGTAGTCCGGCCAGCCGATGCTCGAAGCTGCCCGGGTTACCGCAGGGCAGGATGTGGAGCACCGTGGCCGAGGGGCGCAGGAAGGCACCGATCTCCTCCACGGTCCGGGCGATGTCGAACACGTGTTCCAGCACGTGGTGGGAGAACACCAGATCGAACCGGCGGGGTGGCGGCTGGCCGGGAACGGAAACGAAGAAACGGTGTGCGGGAAAACGCTCGCGGGCCTTCTCGATGGCGATGCTGCTGACGTCGCAGCCGTGGATCCGCCAGCCCGGAAGGGCTTGTGCCAGTACTTCGCTGAACACGCCGGTGCCGCATCCGAAGTCCAAGGCATCGCCTTGGGCGGGAAGGCCCAAGGAGCGTATCACTTCGAAGACGCGCTGTTTCTTCTCGGTCGGCCACTCGTCCATGTAGCCGGCGGCGAATCGTTCCTCGTAGAATTCGGTGGTGGTGGGGGCGTCCTTCAGCTCTCGATGCATCCTTCAACGTTGGGTGGGCCCGAAAAGTAGTGTGCTGGGCGTCCGCTACTTCCTTCCGGGTTGCAACCACCGCTCCAACAGCAATACAGGAAGGAGACTGCACAGCACGATCAGCAGGGCCGGTGGGGCGGCCTCGCGCCATTGTTCGATGCGGGCCATGTAGAAGACGTGCGTGCTGAGCGTGTCCATGCCGAAGGGCCGAAGGATCAGGGTGAGCGGCAGTTCCTTCATCACCTCGATCAGCACGATGGCCGAGGCCGCGACGAGCGAAGGACGGAGCAGCGGCAGGTTGATGTGCAGGAAGGTGCGGATGCGGGAGGCGCCGAGCAGGCGGGCCGAATCATCGAGCGTGCGCGGTTGGGTGGCCAGCCCGGCGTTCAACGGGTTGGTGGCCATGGCCAGGAAACGCACGGCGAAGGCGTACATCACCAGGGGCACCGTGCCGATCAGGATCCATTGGGTGCGATCGGCGAACGTTCCGGCCAGCCCCATCACGCCCATCGCGATCACCGCGCCCGGCACCGCATAACCGATGGACGTGAGCTTCACCAAGCGAGCTTGGCCGTTGCGTTGGGCGAAGGCGAAGAGCAGCGCGATCAACAAGGTGAGCAGGGCCGATCCCCCGGCCAGCTTCAAGGTGTTCAGCAATGGACCCGTGAGTTCGCTCCAGACGGTGGTTCCCGCTACCTGCACCGTGTCGATCACCAGGGTGCCGAAGGGGAGCACGAAGGCGATGCCCAGCACCAGGGTGCACCAGATGGAGGCGGTGAGCGCGCGCCATCCGTGCAGCCGTGCGGGCCGCAACGGAGGTGAAGTGCTGGTGCGCGAGGCCCGTCCGCGACTGCGTTCCTCGCCCCAAGCGAGCACGAGCACGATGAGCAGCAGGATACCCGCGATGCGTAGCGCACTGCCGGTATCGTACAATCCCCCCCAAGCCTTGAAGAGGCCGGCGGTGAGCGTGTGCACCCCGTAGTACTGTACGGCACCATAATCGTTCAGGGCCTCCATCGCCACCAACAATGCACCTCCGGCGATGGCGGGCCGGGCCATGGGGAAGGCCACGCGCCGGGCACGCCGGGCCGGAGAGGCGCCCAAGGTGCGCGCAGCTTCCAGCAGGTCGCTCATGCCGTTGCTGAAGACCGCGCGCGCGGGCAGGTACACGTAAGGGTAGAGCAGCAGGCCGAAGGTGATCGCCAGCCCGTCCGGCGTGAGGATGTCGATGCCGATACCCGTGGAGCTGCGTAGCATACGGCTCAATGATCCGGTGGGCCCGAGCAGCGCAGCGAAGGTGATGGAGCCGATGTAGGTGGGTAGGGCCAAGGGCAGCATCAGGGCCCAACGGAACAGGTCGCGGCCGGGGAAACGTGCTGAGGTCACCAGCCACGCCGTGCTGGAGCCGAGCACGATGGCCAGCAAGGCGGAGACCAGCACCAGGCGCGCCGTTTCGATCAAATGGCCCGGTAGCAATGCGCTGCGTACGAAATCCCACTCCGGTGCCGGGGTGTGGAGCGGGGCTAGGACCACCGCGATGATCGGCGCCAGCATCAGCAGGGCCGTAAGGGCGATGGGGACCTTGCGCAGGAGGTGCATGGAAGGACGCGGCCTCCCGCATAAGGGAGGCCGCGAAGTTCGGTGTTGGGAGGCCTCCCTCCCGCGTGTCAGCGCCAGCCGGCGGCGGTCAACGTCTTCACGGCCTCCGCGTTGTTGGTGCTGAGGAGGGAGAGGTCCAGCGTATCGGCCTTGAAGGTGCCGAAGCCTTGGAGGATCGCCGCAGCGGGCACACCGGGCTTCACGGGGAACTCCAGGTTGTTCTCGGCGAAGACGCGCTGGGCCTCATCACTGCTGAGGAACTCCAGCAGCTTGATGGCGTTGGCCTTGTTCTTCGCGTGTTGGATGACGCCGCCGCCGCTCACGTTCACGTGGGTACCGTGGCCCTTGTTGTCCGGGAAGGCCACGGCGATCAGCCGGCGGGCCTCCGCCTTGGCGGGGTCATCGCTCGAGAGCAGCTTGCCCGCGTAGTAGCTGTTCACGATGGCCACATCACCGATACCCTCGGCGATGGCCAGCATCTGGTCGGTGTCGCTGCCCTTGGGATCCCGGGCGAAGTTCCTCACCACACCGGAGCACCATTGCTGCGCGGCGGCCTGGCCATCGTGTGCGATGAAGGAGGCCACCAGGCTCTGGTTGTAGACATGCTCGCTGCTGCGCGCCAGCACACGGCCCTTGAACTTCGGCAGGGTGATGTCGGCGTAGTCCCGCAACTCCTCCGGCTTCACCTTCTCCTTGTTGTAAGCGAACACGCGGGCACGCATGCTGAAGCCGAACCAGGCACCGTCGGGGTCCCGGCGGTCGGCGGGGATGTTCGTGTTCAGCACCTCGCTGGTCACGTTCTGGAACAGTCCACGCTGTTTGGCGGAGCCCAAGCGGCCGGCATCGGCGGTGATCAGCACATCTCCGGGCGTGTTCGCGCCCTCGGCCTCGATGCGGGCCAGCAGGTCGTCATCGCCGGCGCTCAGCAGGTTCACCTGGATGCCGGTGAGCTCCGTGAAACGGGCGAAGAGGATCTTGTCCGAGTCGTAGTGGCGGTGGCTGTAGACGTTCACTTCACCGGCGCTCGCCGCGGGCGGTGTGGTCTCCCGGGCTTCCGGAGCGGTGCAGGCGATCAACAGGAGCGGCGCAGCGAGAAGGAGGGGGGCTTTCATGTCGGGCACAAAGGTGGGCAGCCATGCCCCTCCGGCCGGTACCCCGATCACGGTATTCCTGCCGAACCCGCGGTGCCTTCTTCCGTACACAGGGCCGGTACCCGTACCGCAGCAACTCTCCATGCCGCGCCGTTTCCATCCCTTCACCACGCTGGCCGTGGGACTGCTGCCCGTGGCGGCCGCCTGCCATGGCGGACATCCCCAGGTAGCGGCGGTGTTGCTGGCCTTGGCCTATGGCGGTGCATTGCTCGAGTTCAAGACCCATACCGGCCACTTCCAGTTCGCTGCGCTGGTGGTCATCGGTACAGCGCTCGGAGGAGTGCTGGACCTCGCTGCCGGGAGCTTCCCCCTGCTCACCGGAGCCTTGGCCGTGGCGGCGGTGGCCACCGTGTTGCGGCAGATGTACATGCCGCGCTTCACCTACGTGAACCACCTGTGGATGGAGCCGGCCCTGCTCGGCATCGCTGCGGTGGCCTATCCGTACACGCTATCCACAGCGGAACCGGCATGGACGACGGTGGTTCTGCCCTTGTTGCCCTTGGGTGCGGCCTGCGGTCTGTCGTTCGGTTACATCCAGGACGGTATGCGCATGAAGCGCATGGCCGCGAAGGGCTATCGCATCCGCATCGGGTTCCCGGCGCCGGATTTCGAACTGCCCGACCAGTCCGGTGTTCCATCGCGTCTGTCCGACCATCGCGGCAAGAATCCGGTGCTGCTCATCTTCGTTCGCGGCGATTGGTGCCCCGGTTGCCACATGATGCTGCGCACGTATGAGCGCAGCCGGGAACGTTTCCTGGAGAAAGGGGTGCATGTCATCGGCATCGGCCCGGACAGCGTGGATGTGAACCAGGACATGGTGCAGCGGATCGGCGTGGGTTACCAGTTGCTCTCCGACGCGCAACAGCGCGTATCGCAACGGTACGGGGTGGTGTACGACAATCCGATCATCGAACTGGCCGTGGATTATGCGCAGGGTATTCCGCTGCCCGCCTCCTTCCTCGTGGACATCGATGGGGTGGTACGCTACGTATCGCGCCCCGATCGCGTGGGCGAGTTCCTCGACCCGACGTTGATCTTCGGTGTGCTCGATCGGTTGCCGCAACGTCCGGTCACTGAAGGACGTGCCGCATGATCCCCGTGGAATGGGTGCCGGCCATCGTGCTGCTGCTGTTCGCCGTAGGATCGGCCTTCGCCCTTGAGCGATCGCGCAAACGCAACATCGCCCTGGAGCAGGACCGCTCGGGTTATGTGCAGATCTTCGAGCAGGCCAACGATGGTGTGATCGTGCTGGACTTCGTCAACGGTCGCATCCACCGCGCCAATCCGCGGGCGGCCGCCATGCTGGGCCTCAGCGTGGAGCGGCTGGAGGGTTCCACCATCTTCGATGTCCATTTCCCCGAGGACCTGGAGCGCAGCGCCATGCGCATCGCCGACGTGTGGAGCAGCGGAGGCCTGGTCTACGACGACATTCCGTTCCGCACCGCCACCGGTGAACGATTGGCCGTGGAGTGCAGTGCGAAGGTGACGCAGTACGACAACAAACCGGCCGTGGTGATCTATGCACGGGACATCTCCGAGCGGTTGAAGTTGCAGCAACAGGTGGCGGAGAAGAACGCGCTGGTGGAACACCAGAACCGGGAGATGTTGAGCGGGCTGCGTTATGCACAGGGCATACAGGCGGGCATGTTGCCTTCCTTGGGTCAGTTCCGCACCACCTTCAGCGATGCGCATGTGTTCTACCGTCCTCGCGACATCGTGAGCGGTGATTTCTTCTGGAGCGCGAAAGTGGGTGAACGTACCGTGGTGGCCGCTGCCGATTGCACGGGTCATGGGGTGCCGGGTGCGCTGTTGAGCATGACCGGCATCGCCTTGCTGCAGCAGATCGTCGCCGGACGCGGCGTCACCGATCCGGCCGCGGTATTGTCCGAACTGCGCACCGATCTCTTGCGCGCGTTGGCACACCAGGAGGGAGAAGGGCAGCTCCGTGATGGCATGAACATCGGCTGTTTCACCTTCGATGCCACGGATGGTTCCGCCTTCTATGCCGGAGCCCTCTGTCCATTGTACATCCTGCGCAAAGGCATGGATGCCGTTGAGGAGATGAAGGGCGATCGCATCCCCGTCGGTTTCCAGGAGGAACTGTTGAAACCGTTCCATACGCATCCCATCACCGTCGGCAAGGGTGATCGGATCTACCTCGCCAGCGATGGGTTCGCCGACCAGTTCGGAGGACCCGCAGGCCGGAAGTTCAAGGCCTCGTCCTTGAGGAACCTGATCGCGGCCACCGGTTCGCTTTCCTTGTCCGCTCAGGGGCGGATGCTGGAACGGAGCTTCGTGGAGTGGATGGGCCAGGAGGACCAGATCGACGACGTGATGGTGCTGGCACTTCAGCTCTGAACCGCGGCGATCATGCCCGCGAAGTTCGTAGGTGCGAAGGACCGCCAGGACCCGCGCCGCAACCAGGTGAGCTGCCGCTTGGCGTAGTTGCGTGTGTGCTGTTTGATGCGGTCGATCGCCGTGGGGAGGTCCACGGTGTCGTCGAAATGCTCGAACAGCTCCGTGTAGCCCACGGTGCGCAGGGCGTTGTGCGTTCGGAAGGGGAGCGATCGTCGGGCCTCCTCCACCAGACCTTCCGCGATCATCCGATCCACCCGGGCATCGATACGGGCATAGAGATCCTTGCGCGGCAGGTCCATGGATAGGCGGATGATCCGGACGTCGTCGCGTTCCGCGGGATCGGTGCGCTGTTCACTGTACGGTCGGCCCGTGCCGATACAGACCTCCAAGGCACGGATCACCCGTTGGGGGTTCGAACGATCGATGCGTTCCCAAGTGGCGGGATCTCGCCGCTGCAGTTCGTTCACCAAGACCGGCAGTCCTTCCTGGGCGGCGCGTTGGATCAAGCCCTCGCGGATCGTGGGGTCGAGGGGGGGCAGATCGTCCAGCCCGAACAGCACCGCATCGATGTACAGGCCGCTGCCGCCCGTCATCACGGCGATGCCCTTACGACCGAGGATATCCTGCAGCACAGGCTCTGCCGCGCGGGCGAAGGCACCGGCGCTCCATGTTTCCTCCAGTCCGAGATGTCCGAGGAAATGGTGCTTCACGCCGAGCAGTTCCTCCGCCGTCGGACGCGCCGTACCGATACGCAGATCGCGGTAGAACTGCCTGGAATCCGCACTGATCACCTCGGTATCGAGGCGTTGCGCCAAGGTGGCCGCGGCGTTCGTTTTACCGCTCGCGGTGGGCCCGCCCACCACCACCAGGGTGGGGCGTTCGCTCATCGCCACTCATCGCCACCGTCGGCGAAGTCGTGATCGCCATGCCCGAACTCATCGTGGCCTTCACCCTCTTCTTCGTCGTGGCCCAGGTCCTCGTCGGCATCGTAGACCTCCTCGGCTTCTTCGCGCATGTCATCGTCGTCGGACGGCATCAGCGCCGCGTCCATGCGGCTGTGCTCGTGCGGAGGGGTGCCCATGCTCATCACCACCTTCGGATAGCGTGCGCCCTTCACCGGCTCGCCGGCATGGATCAGTTCCACCAGGAACATCCACATGTGCAGGAAATCGTAGGCGTAGACGAAGCGTTGTTTGGTATCGCGGATGTGGTCGCCGATCTGCGTCTCGTGCATCAACGGCGGAATGGTGCCTTCCTCCGCGAAACCCATGTCGGCCAAGGGGATCTCGATGCCCTTGCTCCACATGTCGTCGCTCACGTAGAAGCAGGCCATCTCCTCGCCGATGAAGTCGAAGGCCTTCTTGATCGCCTTGTGGAAGTCGAGGAAGGTCTGGTTGCTGCGGATCTCGATATCGCGAAAGGCTTCGCTGCTATCGTCGATCAGCACGCGGAAACGGTAGATGGCCATTGATGCGGATAGGAGGCGGCAAAGGTACCACCGGTGCAGCCCTTTGATGCTCAGGAGGTAGCAGGCAGCATCCGGGCCGTTTATCTTGTCCTTGGGAAAAGCACCACCATGCGATCGACCGTACTCGTTCTTCTGTGCACTGCACCGCTCCTACTGGTGGCCCAATGTGTGGCCGATGCCGGGCGCGATACGGTGCTGTGCAATGCGCTGATGGCACCGGAGCCGCTTTTGCTAGGGGGCATCCCGTCGGCCTCCGGTGGTGCAGTGCCCTACACTTATGCCTGGAGCGCATCGTACGTGTATGTGCTGGGCAATACCACCCACCACATCACCGCCTCGGACATGTTGGACGACACGACAGCGGCCAACCCGTATCTGGTGAGTGCTTGGGACGATCTGTACTACGTGCTCACGGTCACCGACGCTGAGGGCTCCGTATGCGTGGATTCCGTGTTCGTGCGGCTCTCCTGGATGGGTGTGCACCTTGGCACCATCACTTACTACGTCGCTCCGGGGGATAGTGTGCAATTGGTGGAGCCGAATGTTTCCGGGGGCGTTGAACCGCTCTCGGTACAATGGTATCCGGCGGCCGATCTCGACGACCCCTCAGCTCTGCATCCATGGGCATCACCGGATCTCAGCACTTCCTATGGGGCCGTGGTGACCGATGCGCTCGGCTGCAGTTTGGATGGTGGAACCTTCGCTCATGTGGTCGTTCAACCGGTCCACGTGGAGGAGAACCAAGGCGAGCGATGGGTCAGCGTGGGGCCGGTGCCGGTACATGATGAGGCCGTGGTGCGGTTCGCTGAGGATCTGCTCGGCGGCACGTTCTCCCTGTTCACGCTGGATGGCCGATGGTTACGGGCCGAGCGCATCGAGCGGATCACCTGCAACTTCGAACGGGATGACCTTCCTTCCGGCCTGTACGTCTGGGAAGCCAGGTCGGCGCAGGACAGGTGCGTTCGTGGAAGGGTGGTCCTGGAATAGAGCGATCACCGGTCCTTGACGATGATCTCAAGACCTTGTCGGCGACCTTCTTCCACCATCAGTTGCCAAGCCTGTTCGCGGTCGTTCTGGATCGCGCCGTCGAGGATGGCGTCCTTGATCACCGTCTTGATGTCGCCGATCAACTTGCACGGCGGGATGCCGAAGGCCTGCATGATGTCCTCACCGGTGATCGGCGGCTGGAAGTTGCGCACGCGGTCCTTCTCCTCCACGTCCTTCAGCTTCTGCAGCACCAGCTCGTAGTTGCGCAGGTAGCGGTCCTTCTTCTTCTCGTTCTTGCTGGTGATATCGGCGCGGCACAGGATCATCAGCGCATCGATGTCGTCACCGGCGTCGAAGAGCAGCCGGCGCACGGCGCTGTCGGTCACCTCCTCCTTGGTCAACGCGATGGGGCGCAGGTGCAGGGCCACGAGGTTCTGCACGAAACGCATCTGGTCGTCCAGCGGAAGTTTCAGGCGGCGGAAGATGCCGGGCACCATGCGCGCGCCCTTGTCCTCGTGCCCATGGAAGGTCCAACCGTGGCCGGGCTCGAAGCGTTTGGTCTTGGGCTTCGCGATGTCGTGCAGGATCGCACCCCAGCGCAGCCAGAGGTCGTTGCTCTTCTCGCATACGTTGTCCAGCACCTGCAGCGTGTGGTAGAAGTTGTCCTTGTGTCCGATGCCGTATTTCTCCTCGGCGCCTTGCAGTTCGATGAATTCCGGGAAGAACTCCTGCAGGAGGCCACTGTCGCGCAGCAGGATGAAACCGATGCTGGGCTTGGGGGTGAGGATGATCTTGTTCAGCTCGGTATGGATCCGTTCCGCGCTGATGATCTCCAGGCGCTTGGCGTTGCGTTGGATCGCGGCGAAGGTGTCGGCATCGATGGTGAAGCCGAGCTGCGTGGCGAAACGCACGGCGCGCAGCATGCGCAGCGGGTCATCGCTGAAGGTGATGTCGGGATCGAGCGGAGTGCGGAGCACACCGTTCTCCAGGTCCATCAGGCCACCGAAGGGATCGATCAATGCACCGCGGTCCTTCGCGTTGAGCGAGATCGCCAGCGCGTTGATCGTGAAGTCGCGCCGCTCCTGATCGTCCTGGATCGTACCGGGCGAAACCGCGGGTTTACGGCTGCTGCGGTCGTAGCTCTCCTTGCGCGCACCAACGAATTCGATCTGCAGTTGTTCCCTTGCCCCGACATGTCCCCCTGAGCCCGCCGAAGGGCCCTGCACTGAGCTTGCCGAAGGGTCGTCCATCATGAACATGGCCGTACCGAAGTTCTTGAAGACGTGCACCGGTCCCACACCGAGTTCCTTCGCCACGGCTTCGGCGAAGGCGATCCCATCACCTTCGGTCACGATGTCGATGTCCTTGCACGGGCGGCCGAGGATCAGGTCGCGCACGTAACCACCGATGGCGAAGGCCTTCACCCCGAGCCGTTCGGCCACGCGCCCCGCCGCCAGGAACAGGGGCTGGTCCACCACGCCATCGATGCGGCGCAGGTCGAGGTTGAAAGCGTGGTTGCGGGGCATGGAGCAATGAGAAGATGAGATGATCCGGGAATGAGGGGTGCTTGATTTTGAACGGCGCCAAAAGTAGGTGCTTGCCCTTGGTCCTTCGTGGCTCGTAGCTTTACGCTACTGGTCATGAACCCTCGGGTCCTCAATTCGTCGATCCTTCTGATCGGCTTGGTCAGCGCCCTGAAGGTTCAGGCTCAGGACCAAGGGCCGTTCTCGTATGGATCCTCGTCGGACTCGATCCATATCACTGCGGATACCATGCCCCGGTTCCCGGATGGAGAGCAGGCGTTGTTGACCTACCTCATGACCGATCCAGCTTGTCCCACCGAGGTTCTTCAGACCAGGACAGAGCTATCCTTCGTTGTGCGGCGTGACGGACACCTCTCGGACATTCAGGTCATCGATCCTTGGTGCGTGCAGGACGGGCGGGACTTGCAGAGGGCCTTGCAGAGCATGCCAACATGGATCCCGGGGTTCTTGAACGGACGGGCCGTTGACGTACGATGCAGGCTACCGTTGCAGCGATGCGCGCGGTAGGGCGTCAAGCGTGAACAACCTGCTGCGGATCTATCCCCAGCGCACACCTGAAATGCCCTTCGGGACAGGCCTTGTAGCCGTGCAATCCGCAGGGGCGGCATGGCAAGGGCTCGTTGAGCTGCGCGATGCGGCCGTTGGCGTTCAGCGGACCGAAGCCGAACTCGGGCACGGTGCTGCAGAACACGGCGGTCACCGGTGCGTTCATGGCGCTGGCGATATGCAGCGGGGCGCTGTCGTTCACGTAGTTCATCACGGCGCCTTGCATCAGCACCGCGCTCGCCAAGGGCGAAGGGAGTTCCTCGATCACCACTTCACCACGGCCTGATGCACTTGCGATGCGTTCGCACATCGAATAGTCGCTCGGTGTGGGCGCACCGATGTAGAACAGGTGCAGTTCCGGTGGGAGCGATCGGACCAGTTCCACCCATTTTTTTTCAGGCCATTGCTTCGTGTACCAGACGGATGAAGGAGCGATGCAGACATACCGCCCCTTGTCCTCCGTGTACTTGTGGACGACATGCTCCACCTCCTCACGGATCCCCGGGCTGGGGTGGAGCTTGGGCAGCGGGCGAGCCCCATCCGTAAGGTGTGCGATCAAAGCGTTCAGGCGATCCACCTCGTGAACGATATCCTTCGACGGGCGCGCGACGACATCACTGGGGAACTTGTCCCCCTGAGCCTGCCGAAGGGCGGACGGTTCCGGTATCTCATGCTTCACCGTTCGCGTGAACAGGAAGCTCAACGGGTTCTTGTCGAAGCCCACCTTCTCCTTGCCTCGCGCCAGTACGGTCATCAGGCCGGTGCTGAGGAAACGTTGCGCGTTGAAGATGTGGTCGTACCTCGTCTTGCGCAATTCTCCGATCAGGCGGAAGAGCGCACGCGTCTTGCCTTGGCGCTTGTCCCAGACATGGAGCTTTCGCAGGAAGGGATGTTCGAAGAAGAGCCCATCGTTCCCCTTGCGCACCACCAGGTCGATGGCCGCATCCGGGTAAAAGGCATGCAGCTTCTCCACGATGCTCGTCACCAGCACGGCGTCGCCGAGGAAGGCGGTCTGTATGACGAGGAACTGCTTCATGGCTTCGATCGATGTTCACCACAGCGGCACGGAGGGCACAGAGAGGTCCATTCGTCCATTCGCTGTTCTCCGTGTTCTCTGTGCCTCTGTGATGAAGAACTAAACCGCGACGTTGTGCTCGCGCAAGGCCTCGTTCAGGCTGGTCTTCTTGTCGGTGCTCTCCTTGCGTTGCCCGATGATCAGGGCGCAAGGCACACCGAACTCACCGGCGGGGAACTGCTTCGGCACGGTGCCGGGGATCACCACGGAGCGCGGTGGCACATGGCCTTTCATCTCCTTGGGCATTGGTCCGGTGACATCGATGATGCGGGTGCTGGCGGTGAGCACGACGTTGGCGCCGAGCACGGCCTCCGCGCCCACACGGACACCTTCCACCACGATGGCGCGGCTGCCGATGAAGCAGCCATCCTCGATGATCACGGGTGCGGCCTGCACCGGCTCCAGCACACCGCCGATGCCCACGCCGCCGCTGAGGTGCACATGTTTGCCGATCTGTGCGCAGCTGCCCACGGTGGCCCAGGTGTCCACCATCGTGCCTTCATCCACGTAGGCGCCGATGTTCACGTAGCCGGGCATCATGATCACGCCCTTGGCGAGGTAGGCGCCGTAACGCGCGATGGCATGGGGCACCACGCGTACCCCGAGCTCGGCATAACCGGTCTTCAGGCGCATCTTGTCGTGGAACTCGAGCGGTCCGGCATGCAACGTTTCCATCTTGCGGATGGGGAAGTAGAGGATCACGGCCTTCTTCACCCAATCGTTCACGGTCCATGTGCCTTCGCTGACCGTTGCCGGATCGGCCACGCGGATCTCGCCCTTGTCCAGCAGTTCGATCACGTGCTCGATGGCCTGCACGGTGGCCGTCTCGTTCAATAGGGAGCGGTCCTCCCAGGCTTTTTCGATCAATGCTCTCATCGTGCGCAAAGATGACGAAGGCGGCGCATCGCGCACCGATCGTGCCGACCTTCGCGGTCCGGTGCCCCTGATGCTGCGCCCGTTCCATCCGCTCATTCTCTCATTCTCTCATTCTCTCATTCTCATCATCGGAATGCCCCGTGTCATCGCCATCGATTTCGGATTGAAACGCACCGGGCTGGCCGTCACCGACCCCGGGCGCATCATCGCTTCCGCGCTGGATACCGTGCCTTCTCCCGAGTTGATGGACTATCTGCGGCGGTATACGGCCAAGGAGGCGGTGGATGGCTTCGTGGTGGGATTGCCCTGCAACCTCGACGGCACACCCACGGACATCACACCCAACGTGCACCTCTTCGTTTCGGCCCTGAAGCAGGCCCTGCCGAAACAATGGGTGGAGACGATGGATGAACGTTTCACCAGCACCCTGGCCCAGCGCACCATGCTCGAGAGCGGTATCGGCCGGATGGCGCGGCGCGACAAGGGTACCGTGGACCGCATCAGCGCCACCATCCTGCTCCAGAGCTGGCTGGATCGCGCCAAGTATCGCTGACCTCCAAGGGAGAGCTGTTTCAAGTTTCCGCCTTCTGGTTTCCGGTTTCCAGTTTTCGCTTTCCAGTTTCTGTCCTCAAGTTCCCCCCTCTCCCTACGCCTGTAGCCTGGGCCGGCACTACTTTCGCGGCCTCGCTCATGATACTCCCCATCCGCGCCTATGGCGACCCGGTGCTGAAGAAGGTGGCCCGGGACATCGAACCCGGTCACGCTGGTCTCGAACAGCTGATCGCCGACATGTATGAAACGATGTACGCCGCCAACGGTGTCGGCCTGGCCGCGCCGCAGATCGGTGAGAGCATCCGTCTGTTCGTGATGGACACGCATGCCGGCAGCGACGACGATCCCGATGCCGAGAAGGCGCCCGAGGGCAGCGACGAGGAACCGCGGGTGAAGAAGGTCTTCATCAATCCGTACATCGTGGAGGAGGACGGGGAGGAGTGGGCGTTCGAGGAAGGCTGCCTCAGCATCCCCGGCATCCGCGAAGAGGTGGACCGCCAACCGAACATCGTGGTGCAGTACATGGACGAAAAGTTCGTGGAGCACGAGGAGGAGTTCGACGGTTTCGCTGCACGGGTGATCCAGCACGAGACCGACCACCTCGACGGCAAGCTCTTCATCGATCATCTGCCCGCCCTGCGCAAACGGTTGCTGCAAGGCCGTCTGCGCGACATCAGTCGCGGCAAGACCGACGCCCGTTACAAAATGCGTTTCGCTCCCCAGAAATGAAGGCGCTCCGTATCGCGATCCCCGTTCTTCTGCTCACGTTGATCACGGCGTGCGGCGGTGAAAAGGCGCCCGAGCCGACACCCGACCAGGCCCATGCCATCGAAGGAGCACGCCGCATCCGCACGATGGAGGACAGCCTTTTCCACGACAGCGCCGGTTTCGATCCGCGCGGCGCCCATGCGCTGGTGGATGTCTACCTGGCCTATGCCAAGGCGCATCCGCTGGATTCCCTCGCACCGGAGTTCGTCTTCCGTGCGGCGAACGTGAAGCGCAGCCTGCGTGATCCCAAGGGATCCGTGGCCCTGTACGACCGCATCATCCGGGACTACGGCGGATGGGCGAAGCTGGAGGACGTCTACTACCTGAAAGCCTTCATCATCGATACCGATCTGCAACAGACGGGTGAGGCCGAGAAGGCCTACCGCGAGGTGATCGGACGTTTCCCCAACGGCAAGTTCGCCGCTGATGCCCAACGCATGATCGGCCTGCTGGGCCTGACCGATGAACAGGTGCTGGAGCGTTTCAAGCAGATCCAGGACAGCACGGAAGCGGCCAACGCAAAGGCCGGTGTGAAGTGAGCATGGAACTGCTCCTCATCGCCCAGCGCGGCATGGACTACGCGGCCTACCGCGCGCTCGTATGGCAGGTGGTGGCCGAGAAGCGCACCACGGGTCCGGACCAGAGCGAGTTCATGGTGGGCTACACCGCGCTGAACAAGGTGCGTATGGAGCGCAACGAACGCACGGTGAAGCTGCTGCCGGAGCTGGAAGAGGTGCTGCGCAACACGCCACCGATGACGTGGTTGGTGTTGACCGAGGCTTGGTGCGGGGACGCTTCCCAGAGCATTCCGGTGATGGACCTTATGGCCCGCCATGCACCGGCGATCGATCTGCGTTTCGTGCTGCGCGATGAACATCCGGCGCTGATGGACCGCTATCTCACCAATGGCACACGGAGCATCCCCAAGTTGATCGCAATGGATGCCGAATGCCGTGAGCTGTTCAACTGGGGGCCACGTCCCGCACCCGCACAGGCACTGATGATGGCCCAGAAGGCGCTACCGGAAGCGGAGCGACTGCCGAAGGAGAAGCTCTACGAACAGGTGCACGGCTGGTATGCGAAGGACCGCGGGGTGGCCGTGCAGCGGGAGTTCCTCGAACTTCTGCCACGCTGAGCAAGCTCTGGGTCCGGCCGAAGGGTCGAAGCGCTCTGCAGGATGAAAGGTGCATGGGGTTCGCCCCATGTCACGCTGAGCCTGTCGAAGCGCTATTACAACTATCCTTCGGCAGGCTCAGGATGACAATGTGCATAGGCTCTCCCATGTCAAGCTGAGCCCGTCGAAGCGCAATTACAACTTCCTTCGGCAGGCTCAGGATGACAATTTGCACGGCGCCCTTCGGATGTCACGCTGAGCCTGTCGAAGCGCTTTGCACGCGTTTCACCTGTTCGAAAGTCAAGGGCGGAAACGTTCTACGCTCATAGGCCAAGGCGTGATAGGAAAGAGCCGCTTCATCTCCGGCGATCAACGCCTCCTTCTTTTTCCGGCTCCACCCCTTCAATTGCTTTTCGCGGTCAATGGCCTGTCGGATATCCTGGAACCACTCCACCAGCACGAGTTCGACCGGGCGACGCTTGAACGTCCATGAATTGGGATCAGTTCCTTCTTGATGTTGGGTAACACGGGTGTCCACGTCGTTGGTAACGCCTGTGTAGTAAAGACCATCAGCACAACGAAGGATGTATACGAAGTAGTTATGATGTTTCATGCAGGGAATTTATCCTTCGGCAGGAATGTCACGCTGAGCCTGTCGAAGCGCTTTGCAACTATCCTTCGGCAAGCTCAGGATGACAACGTGCAAGGCACTCATCGGATGTCA
>DASWWQ010000305.1:0-16901 GCA_036405935.1 Flavobacteriales bacterium | reverse complement strand
ACGGCTTGGAACTTTCCTTGCCGTGTACTTCCGACTAACGAGCCTGCTGATCCTTCCCTTGGTGCTATCCCTTTTACCGTGTGCACTACTTCTGACCGTTCTCCTTCTTGAAAGGCGCTTATCAAGACGCAATGCATGGCATGCCTTTGTTCTTTTCAGTGCCATGGTTATCCTGTACGTCTGTGGAATTGACCCCTTCCACTACTTGGCTTGGTACTTCGACTGACGACAGAGCAATGGTGCTCAGGTCACAAGCAACACTGCTCATCGATCCAGTTCGCCACCGATGAGCCGACCATTCCTTGATGTGCGCTCGATCCAAGATCGCTTCGCAAAGCCTCGCGATGACGAGGCATTGGTAGCCACCTCCCCTACTTTCGCCGCATGTTCCGCGAACTGGTGGTGGTGGAGACGGCCGGTGTGTTGGCCGGGCCTTCGGTGGGCCTGTTCTTCGCCGAGCTGGGAGCGCGGGTGATCAAGCTGGAGAACCGGCGCACGAAGGGTGATGTCACCCGTTCCTGGAAGCTGCCTTCGGAGGATCCCGACTCGCCGGTGTCGGCCTACTTCAGCAGCGTGAACCTGCACAAGGAGCACCGCTTGGTGGACCTTACCGATCCCGCCTTCCGCGAAGAGCGCGATGCCCTGCTGGCCCAGGCCGATGTGCTGATCACCAACCACCTGGACGAGGATGCGGAAAAGCTCGGGCTCGGCCGCGAACGCCTACGCACCTTGAACCCGCGGCTGGTGCACGGACATATCCGCGGCTACATGCACGATCGCGAGCGGCCCGCCTACGATGTGGTGCTGCAGGCCGAGTCCGGCTACATCGCCATGACAGGTGCCGACACCGAGCACCCGGCGAAGCTGCCCGTGGCGATGATCGATATCCTCGCGGGTCACCAGCTGAAGGAAGGCCTGCTGCTGGCGCTGCTGCAACGCGAGCGCACCGGCCAAGGCGCTTACGTGGAGGTGAGCTTGGAGGAAGCCGCGCTCACAGGACTGATCAACCAGGCCAGCAACTGGCTGATGGCCGGGCATCTCGCGCAGCCGATCGGTACACTGCATCCGAACATCGCGCCGTACGGGGAGGTCTTCCCCTGCGCCGATGGACTGCGGCTGGTGTTGGCCGTGGGCAGCGACCGCCAGTTCCGCGCGTTGTGCCTTGCCCTGGACCTTCCGCTCGTACCCGATCTGCCGGCGTTCCTGACCAATGCCGTGCGTGTGGTGAACCGGCATCAACTAGCGGCCACACTGGCGCCCCGCATCGCCGGCTTCACACGGGCCGAGCTACTGAAGACCTTGAGCGCGGTCCAGGTGCCCGCGGGTGCCGTGAACACCATGGCCGAAGCGCTTTCGACACCGGCCGCAAAAGGGCTGTTGCGCGAGTCGCTGATCGACGGCCAACGCACGCTGCGGTTGAGCGGAAACGCCTTCCGGATCGAGGACCCCTAACCTTGGTTCCAAGGGCCGTTCGATCCTGCCCACCCTTCTATCTTCGTCCGTGACCGCTTTGCCATGAACATCCTCTGCCCGACCGACTTCACGCCTGCCGCCGACATCGCCCTGGCCCGCGCCACGCATCTGGCCGCCAAGGGTGGTGCCTCGATCACCCTGCTCCATGTGCTGGACCGCGGCGAGGTGAAGAACGGCGGCTTGGCGGAAGCCTCCGCCCGCATGGACCAGTCGGCCCAGGAGGCGATGCGTGCGGTGAAGGTGCACGAGATCTTCCGCGAGGGCGACACGATGAAGCAGATCGCTGCCGAGACCAGCAACGGCACCTACAACATCATGGTGGCCGGCACTCACGGCGTGCGTGGCATCCGGCAGTCGCTGCTCGGCGCGGACATGCTGAAACTGGTGCGCCACGTGGGCATCCCCTCCTTGGTGGTACAGGCCAACACACCCCCGCACGCGACCATCCAACGCATCGTGATGCCGGTGGCCGGGCATGACGACATCGGTGGATTGTTGGACGACGTCTGTTACCTCGCGGGACTCGATGATGCCGAGGTGCTGATCTACCAGTTGGACCGTCCCGGTGAAGCCCCGAGCGACCGCCTGCTGGAGAACAAACGACGCATGCTGGCGCGCTTGACCGCGAAGGGCATCCGTCACCGCGAGGTGCATGAACCCAGCACGGTCTACAGCGCGGGCTTCGCTGCCGCAACCATCGCCTTCGCCAAGAAGGAGAACGCCGACCTCATCGCCATCATGGCCCAGGCCAGCGCCGAATACTCCTATATCGCGGACGCCGACAAGGAGCGCCTCCTGGCCAACGACGCCGGCATTCCGGTGCTCTGCGCGGTGTGATGCGCATGTGCACATGAACGCATGCGCACATGAACACATGAACTAATCCAACCCCAGCTCGATCTGCTTGCCGGGTTTGTATCCGATGATGGGCTGATCGGGATCTTCCTCCACGTCGGCCTGCTGGCCCTTGCGGAACTGCTTCATCGGTGATTCCTCCAGGTCCTCCTCCTCCGGAGCCTCCAGGTTGCCGATCTCCTCGTCGGTGATCAACATGGCCATCTTCTCCTCGAGTTCGGGCGTCATCGGGGTGAAGACCGGCGTGGTCAGCACGATCTCCTTCACCTTGAACGGCGTGAGGCGGTTGCCCAACGCCTTGGCCCCCTTCACCGCGATGAACTCCGACAGCAACACCTCCTCGTCGTCGCGGTCGGTGCTGCGGCGATCGAAGGCGATGCGCACGGCGGCGTCCTTCTCCAGGCTGTGCAGGAGCAGCTTGCTCTCGGGGTGGTCGGTGATGAAGAGCACGGGATCGCGCGAGGGCTCGATCTCGAAACGCTTGACATTGTACTGCTGCTTCTCGCCCTCCCAGTAGATCGCGTTCACCACGTCCTTCGGGTTCCACTTCACCACGGTGAGCGCGTCATCGGGGAAGTGCGTACTGAGCACGAAGGGGAAGAGCTGGTAGTGCCCGGAGCGGGAGATGGAGAGGATCCTGTCGTCGCCACTGAAACGACCGAGGTATCGGCCGTGTCCGGTGTCGTTGAGGCGGCGCACCGTTTCATCGAACCAGATGGGGATGGCGCCGAGCGTGGATCCGCCGCGCTCCTTCTGCACCACCTTCTGCACCATGTACCGTGTCAGCAGGTTGCCCTTGCTTCCTCGACCCTTCACCAGCATCTGTCCGAAGTCCACATCGAACTGGCTCTTGCGCAGGTTCGGCCGCGGACGCAGGTTGATGCGCACCACCTCCGCAGCGCCATCGGGATTCACCGTGAAGTACAGCACCTTGCTGCCCTTGGTGCCCGCCGTGAGGTCGTACTCCTTGTCGCGCGTGATGCCCGTTACGGCGAAGCGCTTCATGTACGTGGGCCCTTGCGCACCGTCCTGGTACACGAGGTGGTAGATGGTGCGTTCGTCGTTCTTCTTCCAGACATCGACATGGATCACGCCCTTCCCGATGAACTTCTTGTCGGCCACCTTGGTCACCATCATGGTGCCGTTGTCACGGAACACGATGATGTCGTCGATGTCGGAGCATTCGCCCACGAGCTCGAAGTTGCGCAGGCTCCATCCGGCGAAGCCCTCGGCGCGATCCACGTACAGCTTGCGGTTGGCCACGGCCACCTTGGTGGCCACGATGGTATCGAAGGTGCGCAGCTCGGTCCTGCGATCGCGGCCCGCGCCGTACTTGCGCTTCAGCTCCTTGAAGTAGTCGATGGCGTACTCCGTCAGCGCATCGAGCTTCGCCTGCACGTCCTTCAGCGCGTCCACCAGGCCCTTGATGTGCTCGTCGGCCTTGAAGCTGTCGAACTTGCTGATCCGCTTGATCTTGATCTCGGTGAGGCGCACCACATCCTCGTCGGTCACAGCGCGGCGCAATTCCTGGATGTGCGGCTTCAGCCCCTTGTGGATGAACGAGATCACCTCCTCCCAGGTCTCGGCCTCCTCGATCTTCCGGTACACCTTCTTCTCGATGAAGATCTTCTCCAGCGAGGCGAAGTGCCATTGCTCCTCCAGTTCACCCTGCTTGATCCTCAGCTCGAGCTCCAGCAGTCGCAAGGTGTTGTCGGTGCTGATCTTCAGCAGCTCGTTCACCCCCACGAAGCGTGGCTTGTCGTTCTCGATCACGCACGCGTTCGGCGCGATGCTCATCTCGCAATCGGTGAAGGCGAAGAGGGCGTCGATGGTGTTGTCGGGGCTGACACCGGCGGCGAGGTGGATGACGATCTCGGCGTTCTCGGCGGTGTTGTCCTCGATGTGCCGGATCTTGATCTTGCCCTTGTCGTTGGCCTTGATGATGCTCTCGATGAGGCTCGACGTGGTGCTGCCGAAAGGGATCTCGTTGATCACCAACGTCTTGTTGTCCTCCTTCCGGATCCGGGCCCGTACCCGCACGCGACCACCGCGCTTGCCTTCGTCGTAGTTGTCCGCATCGGCCAATCCGCCCGTGGGGAAGTCCGGCAGGAGCTTCGGGTTCTTGCCGCGCAGCACTGCGATGCTGGCATCGATCAGCTCGTTGAAGTTGTGCGGAAGCACCTTGCAGCTGAGACCCACGGCGATGCCCTCACCACCCTGCGCCAGCAGCAGCGGGAACTTCACCGGCAGGAAGATCGGCTCCTTGTTGCGGCCGTCGTAGCTGCTCTGCCATTCGGTGGTCTTCGGGTTGAAGACGACGTCCAGCGCGAACTTGCTGAGGCGCGCCTCGATGTAACGTGGCGCCGCGGCACTGTCACCGGTGAGGGTGTTGCCCCAGTTGCCCTGGCAATCGATGAGGATGTCCTTCTGGCCCAGCTGCACCAAGGCATCGCCGATGCTGGCATCGCCGTGCGGGTGGTACTGCATGGTGTGCCCGATGATGTTCGCCACCTTGTTGTAGCGCCCGTCATCGAGGTCCTTCATGCTGTGGAGGATGCGACGCTGCACGGGCTTGAGGCCATCGTACAACGCGGGCACCGCCCGTTCCAGGATCACGTAGCTGGCGTAGTCCAGGAACCACTCCCGGTACATGCCGCTGACACTGAAGGTGCCCGCTTGGCCCGCACCCGGAACCCCGCCCTTGGCCGAAGGCGCGCCTGCCGCGTCCCCCTCCTGGCCCCCGTCCTTGTCCTCGAAGATGTTCTCGTCCTTCTCGTCGCTCATGTTCATTCCACCGTCGCACAGATCCTGTTTCCCGCTCCTATACCACCGCCGTTGCCCAGCTGGAAATCCCAGCAGAACTCCTGACCTACGGCATATCCATACTGTTTGATGATCGTGGTGGTGGCGTTGTACTGGAATGGGCCCCACACCTCCGTGTTCGAGCGTTTGTAGCGCACATTGAATGGCGTGGGGCTGAGGAAGCGGTCCGTGCGGCAGCGTACCTCCACACGGAAGAAGCTCTGCGTGACACCGTTCACCGATTCGTAGGCCACATCGGCGGAGACCAGTTCGAAGAGGTTCTCGCCCACGTAGGCAGGATCGAACGGGTTGTTGTTGAGGTCGGCCACCTCAAGGTCGTCCTTGGCACAGGACAGCAGACCGAGGACCGACAGCAGCAGGAAGGGAAGCAGCTTTCTCATTTGCCGATGGTCATGGAAAGTTGCGTGGCCCATTGTCCGCCATCCGTGCCGGGCAGCCAGACCAGCCCATCGAAGCGCACCTTCTCCGGATCGTTGAACTGCGGTTTCTCCTGCTTACCGGTTCTTCGATAGAGGTAGTAGGAGACACCGGCACAGGCCAGACTGATACCCGCCGCCATGTAGAACTTGCCACGCTCCGAACGGAACTCCTCCTTGTGCTGGGGGATCGTCACCTCCTTCAGCTTGGTGATATCCGAGGGAACGGCCGTCAACCGGTAGCGCTCACGGTCGCCATCCAGTACTTCCTTGGCATCCTTGAGCTTGGCGTACCGCACAAGGGTCCATACACCCGCCCCGGCGGTGGCCAAGATGGGCAGCCGACGTTGCAGGTTGCGCTTCGCCTGCCATTGGCTGAGCTGCTTGTTGTAGGCGATGTACTCGGGGCTGTAGGGCAGGCGGATGTAGAAGTCCTTCATTACCCCGGACTGCACGGTGATGGTGGTGTCGGTAACGCGCCGCGTGGGTGCCCAGAACGAGAAATGGTGCGGGCCGGGGGCCAGCTCCACTTCGCGCTGCTGCATGCGGAAACGGTGGTCCAACACGAACTCGAAACCCGCTCCTGGGTCCACCATCAGGCGAAGCTTGCCCGGAGCTTGGGCGGATGCGATCGACGTGCAGGCACAATGCAGCAAGAGCAGGAAGGACTTCCGTATGGTGGTTCGGGTCATCATGATCTCAAAGTTGGGCAATGGCGCAGACACGTTCCTCACGGATCACCACGTCGGCAACCCGAAGTTGGATGCGGTAACAGTATTCGGTGCCGAGCGCCACTTGGTAATTCTCCAGTTCGAAGCGGTTGTCCGGATGCTGGCTCGAATAGCCTTTGATCGTATCAGGTACGTTCTCTTCGATGCACCAGACCTCGTAAGGCGCCGGTGAGGGAAAATGTCCGGGATGGACCCGCACGGTGACATGCTGCTCATGGATGCTCCAGACCGTGACCTCCGTGTGGACGGTATCCACCTCCATCAGCACGGCCTGCCCGCTGTAGTCGGCGTCCATGGGATTGGTGGTGAGCGTTGCGATATCCACATCGTCCTTATGGCAGGCGGCCAGGAACAGCACGGAGGCGAGCAGGAGGATGCTCGTTCTCATCGCAGCGGCAGGGTCAGTCCGGTCATGAGCATTCCTCCGCGTGCATCGGGCACGAACACCAATCCCTCGAAGCGCAGCTTCTCCTTGTCCTGGTACTCGGGCGTGCGCACTTTGGCGGCCCGCAGGAATCCGTAGACCGTGGCCAGCGCCGCCGTTCCGCACAGGCCCACGGAAAGCACGAGCGTATTGCGGGTGTCCTGGAGTCGTTCCTTCGCGGCGGGCAGGGTCACCGCCTTATCGTAGGCGATGATGCCCGGCGAATTGGTCGTGTGGTAGGCGGACGCCGCCTGTTGCAGTTCGTCGTAGGCCTGATCGTGCTTGTTGCGAGCGGCCAAGGCCCATGCACCGAACGCAATTGTGGCGGTGAGCGGGATGTAGCGCAGCGCCGCTTTCTTGAACGAAGCCTTGGCCAGGTCGCGCTCATGGGCCAGGTACTCGGGCGTACGCTTGAGCACCTTCCGCAGTTCGATGCGCTCCCCGGCCTTCACCGCCACCGTGGTGTCCCACAAGCTGCAATGCGGAGCCCAGAACACGAGGTTGTGCGGACCTTCCGGCAGCAACAAGGCCGGCGTTGCGCCCATGCGCTGTGCCCCGTCCAGCACAAATTCGGTCTGCTTCCAAGGCTGAACGAGGATGCGCACTTCGCCTTCCTGCGCTGAGGCCGCCAGAGCCGCAGTGGTGATCAACGCACCGGTCAACAGTGCGCGTGGACCATGGTGGTGGTGCCGCTTTTTCATGCTTCCACTTCGTTCTCCTCGAGCTTCTGTGCGATCGCGCGCATGTTGTTGATGGCGGCCGCCTTCTCATCGGCCACATCCTTCTCCACCTTGAGGTTGCCAATGATGAAATCCTGCCGGTCGGGCGTGTTCTTGCCCATGTAGAAGCCGAGCAGGTCCTGCACGGCGGCATCCTTGGTGATCATCACGGGTTCCAGACGGATGTCCGGACCGATGAAATGCTTGAACTCGTCCGGACTGATCTCGCCCAATCCCTTGAAGCGGGTGATCTCCGCGCCCTTGCCCAGCTTGTGTATGGCGAGTTGCCGTTCGGTATCGCTGTAGCAATAGATCGTTTCCTTCCGGTTGCGTACCCGGAAGAGCGGTGTCTGCAGGATGTAGAGGTGGTCGTTCTTCACCACATCGGGGAAGAACTGCAGGAAGAAGGTCATCAGCAGCAGGCGGATGTGCATGCCGTCCACGTCGGCATCGGTGGCGATGACGATGCGGTTGTAGCGCAGTCCGTCCATGCCGTCCTCGATGTCCAACGCCGCTTGGATCAGGTTGAACTCCTCGTTCTCGTACACCACCTTCTTGGTGAGGCCGAAGCAGTTGAGCGGCTTGCCTTTCAGGCTGAACACACCTTGGGTCTCCACATTGCGGCTCTTGGTGATGCTGCCGCTGGCACTGTCGCCCTCGGTGATGAAGAGGGTGCTTTCGAACTTACGGGGATCGTTCTTGGCGTCGCTGAGGTGGATGCGGCAATCGCGGAGCTTGCGGTTGTGCAGGCTCGACTTCTTGGCGCGCTCGCGGGCCAGTTTGCGGATGCCGCTGAGCTCCTTGCGCTCGCGTTCGCTCTGGAGCACCTTGGTCTGGATGGCCTCGCTGGTCTCCGGATGCTTATGCAGGAAGTTGTCCAGCTTGGTGGCCAGGAAATCGCCCACGAAGGAGCGCATGCTCTGTCCACCGGGCTCCACCTCCAAGGAGCCGAGCTTGGTCTTGGTCTGGCTCTCGAAAACAGGTTCGATCACCTTCACGCTCACTGCCGCCACGATGCCCGTGCGGACGTCGCCGGCCTCCCAGTCCTTCTTGAAGTAGTCCTTGATCACCTTGGCCACCGCCTCGCGGAAGGCACCTTGGTGGGTACCGCCCTGGGTGGTGTGCTGGCCGTTGACGAAGCTGTAGTACTCCTCGCCGTAGTGGTTGGCGTGGGTCATGGCCACCTCGATGTCCTCCCCCACCAAGTGGATCACCGGATACAGCGGCTCACCGTCCATCTTGGTGTTGAGCAGGTCCAGCAGTCCGTTCTTGCTCTGGAACTTCTGGCCGTTGTAGTGGATGGTGAGACCGGTGTTCAGGTAGCAATAGTTCCAGAGCAACCTTTCGATGTGCTGATCGCGGAACTGGTAGTGCCGGAACATCTCGCTGTCGGGCTCGAAGACCACGCGTGTGCCGTTGGGCTCCTGCGTGGCCTCGAGCTTGTTGTCCTTGCGCAACACCCCCTTGTCGAACTCCGCGCGCTTGAGCTGTCCATCGCGCACGCTCTCGATGCGGAAGTAGCTGCTGAGGGCGTTCACCGCCTTGGTACCCACGCCGTTCAGGCCCACGCTCTTCTTGAAGGCCTTGCTATCGTACTTGGCCCCCGTGTTGATCTTGCTGACCACATCGATCACCTTGCCCAGCGGCACGCCGCGACCGTAGTCGCGCACGGTGACGGTGGATCCCTCGATCGTGATGTCGACCTTCTTACCGTGGCCCATCACGAATTCGTCGATGCAGTTGTCCAGCACCTCCTTCAGCAGGATGTAGATGCCGTCATCGAAGCTCGATCCATCGCCCAACTTGCCGATGTACATGCCCGGACGCAACCGGATATGTTCCTTCCAGTCGAGCGACCGGATATTGTCCTCACTATACGTGTTCTCGCTCATCGTTCGCGCTGGAACCCCGCTATTCCCTAGGGTTCCCCACCGATCAGCGAAGGTACCTCCTCATGGGCGGAGGCTTTCTCCCCCCGATCGGCCGCTTTTCAACGATCACCGGGAGTTTTCAACAGCCGGCCCTAAGCCATCCTTCGCTTATGGTACACGCGGCGCTTTCCTTTGGGATGCAGCAGGTCATAGCCCACGTTCACCCGGAACTGGTTGTAATAGCTCACCGCGAAACCCTTGGCCTCCTCCATGCGGGTGAAGGAGCGCAGGTAGCCGGCCCCCACGCAGATCCCGTTCGTGAAGTCGTAGCCCACACCCACCGTGCTTCCGAACTCGAACCGGGCCAGTTGGGAAAGGTCCTTGCTGGTCTCCCCGAAGGGATCGGGCCGGAACACGCTTCCGTTCGGATACACATTGGTCTCCTGCCCTTCGGTGCGGATGTTGCCGAAAAGGCGGCGCCCCAGATACACCCCGAGCTCGGCATGTGCTCCCCGCCAGAAATAGTACTGGGCCTGCACCGGCATCTCCAAGTAGTTGAGGCGTTGATAGGAGGTCCCTTCGAAATGACTGGCCAGGAAGCCACCGCTGATGGTATCCGGATGGAATTCCGATCGGCTCTCCTCCCGGTCGAACGTGCGGTAGGACCAGTTGAGGCCCAGCCGGAAGTTGACGAGGTGCGAACGGTCCGAGCGGTACCAGATGCCCGCATGGTGGCCGAAGCCGTCAGCCGTGGGGACATCCATGGCGAAACCGGGGATGTCGATGTCGAGCAGGCTTTGGATCCGGACATACTGGGCCCCGATGATCCCACCGAACTGGTACTGCGCGTGGCCGAGGAGAGCGGCGAAGAGCGTGATGGAGAGCAACAACGAACGCATGTGGTGGTGCAATGAAGGCGCAACTTACCGGATCGGCCCCGCATCAGGTGCCGTTGATGCCCTTGGCAACGGACGGCGCAGGCGGTTAGCTTCGTCACCCAAGGCCTGCTTCCTGCGCGCACCAACGGCCCCAGCCACCCTCATGCGTTCTTCGGTCCTTGCGTTGACGCTCTTCCTCTCCTCGGCATCCTTGGCCCAGGAACCGCTGCATCGCCTGGTGCATTTCGGCGTGAAGGAGGGGCTGCCGCATCGGGTGGTCAACGCCATCGCGCAGGACGAACGGGGTCTGCTCTGGCTGGCCACCCCGGCCGGCGTCGTGCGTTACGACGGCAGCACCTTCACCACCTTCCATAGCGCCCATGGGCTGCTGGACGACAACGCCACCGGGCTGGTGATGGACGGCAACGGTGAGCTTTGGGTAAGCTACAGCCTGCGCACGGCCAGCAAGGACCCCATCGGTATCGACCTCATCGACCCGGCCACACTGCAGGTGCGTTCCTTCGCCCAACGCTTCGGCGACCGCGCTCCCTGCGCCGCGCACGAGGTGGTGCAGGTGCAGGCCGATACCGAAGGCGCCTTGCTGCTCACCACCCAGCACGGTGAGGCCCTCCGCTACGACCCGCGCTCCGGCTTCCGCACGTTGACCTCCGAGGACGGCACCCGCTGCAGCCGATGGTCGCCGATCGCCGGCGGGTATATCGGCACCGTGGGCGACCCCCTTTCACCGGTGGCCCTCCACCACATGGACCAACAAGGCCGCACCTTGGCGCGGCATACGGTGCGTGGTGCACTGCGCCCGGTGGTGGGCCCCGCGCATGACCCCTCCGGACGCCGGTACGTGCTGCATACCCCCCACACCACGCAACTCGTACGCTGCTCGCCCGATGGCCGGTTCCTCGTGGAAAGCAACATGGACGGATCGTCGGACTGGAGCACTTCCATACGTGTACCCTTGGCGCCGGGCGTACTGCTGAACGGCACCCAAGTGCGGCACTTCGTCGACGGCAGACCCGCCGGGATCATCCTGGACCTGGCCTCCACCTGCCCGGAACTGGCCTTGGGCGTCAACTGTTTCCTTCAGGACGAACAGGGCCATACTTGGATCGGTACCAATTTCGGACTGTACCAGCTCGATCGCCGTCCGGTGCACTTCCTCAAGATCCTGGATCAGGCGGAGATACCGAAGGGCTTCGGCTACCGCATCCGCGGCATGGGCCTGCATGGCCCCTACTTGGTGGCCAACACGGATCTGGAAGGCAGCTTCACGTTGGACCTGCGCAACGCGCAGTTGGTGGCGGAGGACCGCTCCGAAGTGCTCCGTTACGCACTTCGTATGGATACCGGCGATACCTTCTGGAGCTGGGAGGATCCCTGCCTGGTGCGCAAACGCGTCAGCGATCAACACGTGCTGCAGCGCATCCCCTTGGGCGAGCATGGCATCAGCGTCTGGAGCCTTCTGCCCTTGGCCGACGGCAACATGCTCGTGGGCTCCGAAAATGGTCTGCGCCTGGTGGATCCCCGCACCGGCAACGTGACCTGGCCCGAAGGGAACGATGCCGCTTCACCCCTCTCACGATCACGCGTGGAACACCTGGGCACCACCCCGAAGGGCGAGACCTGGGCCTGCACCTCCACGGGGCTCTATCGTTTGGAGAATGGAAGACCAGTGGAGCATTGGTGCCGCAGCGACAGTGTGCGCCGGTTGCCCGTGGACCATGTGCTGCACTTCCACTGCGACGAACAGGGCATCCTCTGGCTTGCCACCTTGGGCGGTGGACTGGTGCGTCTGGATCGCGTGCGCAACGATGTCCGTGGCTTCAGCACGGCCGATGGATTGCCCAGCAGCACCGTGTACGCCGTGCATCAGGATCATGCGGGCATGCTCTGGTTGCCCACGGACAACGGCATCGTGCGTTTCGACCCGCCCACACGGCAGGTCACCACCTATTCCACGCATGACGGCATCGCGCACAATGAGTTCAACCGCACCGCCCACGTGCAGGGTGCCGACGGACGCCTCTATTTCGGTGGGCTCAACGGCATCACCCACTTCCATCCGGACGACCTCGCCCGCACCGAACACCTGCAGGCCCAAGTGGTGATCACCGGCCTGCGCCAGTTCGATGCCGTTACCGACAGCATGCTGGACCGCACCGCCGACGTGCTCCGGACCAAGCGGATCGTGCTGCTGCCCGACCACCGTTCCTTCCAACTGGCGCTGGCCCTGCCCGAATTCACCCCGGGCAATGGGATCCACTACGCTTGGCGCATCGAAGGACTGGACAAGGATTGGAACGAACAGCGCGACCCGGTGCTGCATTTCACCCAGCTTCCGGCGGGCGAACACCTGCTGCACATCCGCGCCCGCAACGCCAACGGCGCTTGGACCCGGGAGGATCTGCAACTCACCATCGAGGTGCAGCACGGTTACGGTGCCCTGCCCTGGCTGCTCGGTGGTGGGCTTCTGCTGCTGATCGTCGCCGCCGTGCTGATGCGGCGTAGCGGGCGCACGCCCCCCAGCCCGCCATCGATGCTGCCGGAAGCCGCCTGAAAAAGCAGGAAGCCCCGCAGATCGCGAGGCTTCCTGTTCCCCGAAAGATGACCGTTCAGTTCAGTCCACGGCGGATCAACAGCGGCTCCAGTCGGGCATCACGACCGGCGAAGTCGCGGAACAGCTGGCCGCTCTCCTTGCTACCGCCCTGCGACAGCACCGTGCTACGGAAGTGCATGCCGTTGGCGCGGTTGAAGCCGCCCTTCTCCACGAACCACGCGCAGCCATCGGCATCCAGCACTTCGCTCCACATGTAGGCGTAGTAGTTGGCCGCATACCCCCCGCCCCAGATGTGGCTGAAGTAGCAGGTGCGGTAACGCGGCGGCACCATGGTGTTGTCGAGTCCGTACTTCTTCAACGCGGCCCGTTCGAAGGCATCCACGTCGGTGACCAGCGGCGCATCAGCCGGCAGCATGTGCCATTCGATATCGAGCAGCGCCGCGGCCAGGTACTCGCTGGTCATGTAGCCCTGGTTGAAGGTCTTCGCCTTGGCCATCTTCGCCACGAGTTCGGCCGGCATGGGCTCGCGGGTCTTGTAGTGCTTGGCATAGTTGGACAGGACCTCGGGGTCCACAGCGAGGGCCTCGTTGATCTGCGATGGGAACTCCACGAAGTCGGTGCTGGTGGCCGTACCGCTGAAGTACGGGTAAGTCTGGCGGCTCAACATGCCGTGCAGGGCGTGACCGAACTCGTGGAAGAGCGTGGTAACGTCATCGAAGCTCAGCAGGCAGGGCTGACTTGGCGCGGGTTTCACGTAGTTGCAGTTCTGGGTGATCACCGGCTGCTGGGCGAGCAAGGTGGTCTGGTCCACGAAGCTGCTCATCCACGCGCCGCCGTTCTTGTTGTCACGCGCGTAGTAGTCGCCGTAGAACAGCCCGATCGCCGTACCGCCCGTATCGATGATGTCGAACACGCGCACGTCCGGATGGTACACCGGCAGGTCCTTGCGCTCCTTGAAGGTCACGCCGTAGAGCTTCTCCGCGGCGAAGAAGACGCCGTTCACCAGCACGCTATCGAACTCCAAGTAAGGCTTCAACGAAGCTTCGTCAAGGTCGTACTCCGCCTTGCGCACCTGCTCACTGTAGAAATCCCAGTCCCATGCCGCCAGGGTGATGCCGGCCTTCTGCTTGTCGGCCAATGCCTGCAGCTTGGCGGCTTCCGACTTCGCGTTGCGCGCGGCCGCAGGGGCCAGTCCAGCCAACAGCTTCAGAGCCGCTTCGGGGGTCTTCGCCATCTGGTCGTCCATCACATAAGCGGCCCAGTTCGGGAAACCCAGCAGCTGCGCCTTCTGCGCCCGCAGTTGGGCGAGGCGCGCCACCAAGGGACGGTTGTCCGTGGTGCCGCTGCTGTTGCGCGTGGTGCTGGCCGTGAAGATCCGTTCGCGCAGGCTGCGGTCCTTCAGCGAGGACAGCACGGGCTGCGTGGTGGTGTTGATCAGCTCGATCAGCCATTCGCCATCGTGGCCCTTCGCCTTGGCGGCTTCGGCAGCGGCGGCGATGGCGTCGTCGGACAGGCCCTCCAGCTGCTCACGCTTGTCCACGATGATCGCGGAGGCCGAGCGGGCCTTGAGGATGTTGTCCTCGAACTGCGTGTTCAGGTTGGCCTCCTCCTCGTTGAGCTTCTTGAGGCGCTCCTTGCCGGCGGCGTCCAGCAGGGCACCGGCGCGGACGAAGCGCGCGTAGTAACGCTCCACGAGCCGTTGCTGTACGGCATCGAGGCCCGCGTTGAGACGCGCGTCGTACACGGCCTTCACCCGTTGGAAGAGGGCGTCGTCCATGTTGATGGCATCGCTGTGCGCGGTGAGCAGCGGGGCCAGCTCGGCCTTATCGGCCTGCAGGCTGTCGTTGGTGGCGCTGCCGGTGAGGTTGAAGAAGATCTTGCTGGCGCGGGTCAACAGGGCCCCGCTGCGCTCCATGGCCACGATGGTGTTCTCGAAGGAAGGCGCCTCCTTGTTGTCGCTGATGGCCTTCATCTCCTGCAGTTGCTCGGCCATGCCGCGCAGGATCGCCGGACGGTAATCGCCGTCCTCGAGCTTGCCGAAATCAGGGGCCTGGAAAGGAAGGGTGCTGACGCTGTCCAAGGGGTTCGTGCGTTTTTCGGTTACGGCCTTCCTCGGTTCGCCATCGCCACAGGCGGAAAGCGACAAGGCCAAGGTGCCGGCCAGGATGATGGGGTTCTTCATCGTTTCGGTTCCCCGTTCGGAGGGGATCGCGAAGGTATCGGCGCTGGGGGATCGGGGCGGATCGGCCTACGTGGCAGTCCGAGACTGCCGGGACCTGGAACAACAGTTCACAATGGTCACAAGTCGCCCGCCTTCCCTGCTCCCGACCCGCCCGCGCGGAAGACTTGCGACAAGATGGGGTAATGGGAAAAGCGTTTGACTTGGACCAATTCCTTGGTCCCAGCCTTATTCCATCGCCTACGCCTAACCCAATAGTACCTCGCCATTCGACCAATTCCAGCCGCACCCCGAAAGGAGAACACCCCATCGACGACTACCGTGGGGCGCTCTTACAGGGCAATGGATGGAGAGTCCCTTCATTCCCCGCAGGGTCTCCGCTTCGGGACCCTGCGGAATCTATTTTCCTCCTACGGCAACTGCTGCAGCACGGTGTTCGTCGGTACGATGCCGCCCACGCTGATCAGGATCACATCGCGATCGTTGGAGGTACCGGTGTACTTCACGGTGCCGTCCAGGTTGGTGTCCTCCACGCGATAGGCGGAGATGGTGTTGGTGGGCACCGTGCCTCCGATGGCGCCGAGCACGGGATCGCGATCGTTGCCCGTACCGGTGTATTTCACCTCGGTGTTGCCGCTGGTGTTTCCAGCCCAGAGCGTCATCACGCTGCCCACCGTGCGACGGGCGTTGGTGCCGTAAGTGGCCGTGCCGGGCAGGGTGAAGTTCACCGCGGCGGGCGTGGTGGTCAATGCCACACCTGCATTGGTCATCACGCCGAGGTGGTTGCGGTGGCGCACGCTCACACGGTAGGTGCCGGCGGCCGCGCAGAAGCCCAGGGCCGAGGTGCCGTCCACGGCCACCACATCACCATCGCGCTGCAGCAGTCCGGCCTTCGCCTCCACCACCGCGAAGGGCGAGGTGTTGTTGCGCAGCTCGACCACCACCCAGTCCACGATGGCGTTGTTGCCGGCGACGGCCAGCACCGGTGCGGTGGTGGTGCGCGCTCCGCTCAAGGTATGGCCCAAGGCCGTGTAGGGCTCCTGCAAGGGCAGCAGGTTTCCGCGCAACGCATCCACCATCAACAGGTCGGCGGTGCGATAGGCTCCGTCGAGGAACACCTTCACCGCAACGCGCAAGGAAGGTGAACCATCGCAGGAAAGCGTGGTGAAGCTGCCCGAAGCATATTCGGAGGTACTGCTACCGCCCTGCACGCCCGAACAATTGGATCGCACCTGCATTTCGTACACGGTGTTCTCGGTGAGCGCGCTCAGCGCTTGGCTGTTGGTGGCGATGGCGCTGATGGTGGTCCATGTGGCGTTGCCCTGCACCCGATAGCGTAGGTCATAGCTGCTGGCCCCCTGCACGGCCGGCCAGTTGATGGTGGCTCCCGTGTAGGTGATGCCGGAGGCGTTGACGCCATCGGGCATGGGGCAGCCGGAGGTCACCACGCTCGCATTGAGGTTGTAGCACTGCGTGGCGCTGAAGGCGCCGTTCCAGCCGAGCACATGCACCACGTAGGTGCCGGCCGCGGCGTTGGTGTAGCTGATGCTCTCCGAGACGCTTCCGCCGTTCTCCGACGCCGCCAGTTGTGTTCCGCCCGCATTGCGCAGGATCAGATCGTAGTCGCCGGCCAGGTTGGAGAGCGAGAGGAAGATGCTCGTGGTGGTGGTGGTGGTGAACTTGTAGTAGTCCACATCGCTGCTGGAGGCGATCAGCGCGCTGATGTTCGCGGGCACGGTGATGGTGGCAGCGGTGGCCACACTGTTGTTGGGCTCCATCACATCCGGACAAGGAACGGGTGTGGTGAAGGTCTGGCTGCTGGAATAGGCCGAGGTGGCGGAGGAACAGACGCTGCGCACCTGGAACTCGTAGTTGGTGCCCTGCGTGAGCCCGCCCAAGGCGTACGGGGAGCTGGTGAGACCGGTGACATCGGTCCATGTACCCGCCCCTACCTGACGCC
>DASWWQ010000304.1:0-2313 GCA_036405935.1 Flavobacteriales bacterium | reverse complement strand
TGCTGTGCTGCTTCTCATCGATGACGAAGTAGAGCTCCTGGTCCACCTTCGGCATCTCCTTCTGTTGGTCCTGCAGGTAGTAGGCCTCGGTCTTCTGCAGCAGGGCGCGCATGCCGGGTTCGCTGAGGAACTTGATCAGCGCGGTGTTCTTCGGAAGGCCGCGGTGCGCGCGCAAGAGGGCGAGTCCACCCTTCTCCTGGTTCTCCTTGCTCGCCTTGTCGCCGTCCTTCAACGCTTCCTTCGCCTCGGAGAGGAGGCGCGTCACCAGTTGGCGCTGGGCGTTGTAGAGCTTCTCCACCCGGGGTTTGTACTCGTCGAACTGGTGGATGTCGCCCTTCGGTGTGGGGCCGCTGATGATCAACGGCGTCCGGGCGTCGTCCACGAGCACGCTATCCACCTCATCCACGATGGCGAAGTGGTGCTTGCGCTGCACGAGGGCGTTCGGGCTGTGGGCCATGTTGTCCCGCAGGTAGTCGAAGCCGAATTCGTTGTTGGTGCCGAAGGTGATGTCGGCCATGTATGCCGCGCGGCGGGTGGCGCCATTGGGTTCGTGCTTGTCGATGCAGTCCACGCGCAGGCCGTGGAACTCGTACAAGGGGCCCATCCATTCGCTATCGCGTTTGGCGAGGTAGTCGTTCACCGTCACCAAGTGCACACCGCGCCCGGCCAAGGCGTTGAGGTACACCGGCAGCGTGGCCACCAGCGTTTTCCCCTCACCGGTGCTCATCTCGGCGATCTTCCCCTTGTGCAGTGCGATACCACCGATCAGCTGCACGTCGTAGTGCACCATGTCCCAGGTGATGGGGTTGCCGGCGGCGGTCCAGGTGTTCTTCCAGATGGCCTTGTCGCCCTCGATGCGGACGCTGTCGCGCTTGGCGGCGATCTCACGGTCCAATTCGCTGGCGGTGACGGTGATCTCCGGGTTCTCCTTCAAGCGGCGGGCGGTCTCGCGCACCACGGCGAAGGCTTCGGGCAGGATCTCCAACAGCACCTCTTCGATGGTGGCGACGGTCTTCTCCTCCAGCTTGTCGATCTCCTTCCACAGGTCCTCGCGATCGTTGAGGGTGAGGGTGTTGTCGCTCTCGATGCGGCTCCGGATCTCGGCCACCTTTTCGGTGGAGGCCTTGGTGCGTTCGGCGATCAGGGCCTTGAAGCCGGTGGTGCGGGCGCGGAGTTCATCGTGGCTCAGACCGCTGAGCTTGGCGTAGGCGGCCTTCACCTGTTCCACCAGCGGCTGCACCTCCTTGAGGTCGCGCGTGGATTTGTCGCCGAATACTTTCTTGATGATGTTGCCGAGCATGGGAAGGAGGTCGTGTGGGGGCTGCCGCCAAGGGTGGAGGAGGGTGCGGCAGCGCTATGGGGCTTTGGATTCTGGAAAGGCCGCCAAAGGTAGCCGTTGCGGCCGAGCACGGATGGTGCCGAAGCCGCTGGCCTGACAAAGCGGCAGCGGGCGATCGGGCACGGAAAAGCCCCGCTGGTGTTGCGGGGCGCAAGGGGTGTTTCCGGAAAGAAGCAGGCTCAGTACTCGTCCTCGTTGAAGAAGAAGTCCTCCTTCGAAGGATAGTCCGGCCAGATGTCCTCGATCGTTTCGAAGACCTCTTCATCATCCTCGATGCCTTGCAGGTTCTCCACCACTTCCAGCGGAGCGCCCGTGCGCATGGCGAAATCGATCAGCTCGTCCTTGGTGGCGGGCCATGGGGCGTCCTCCAGGTATGAGGCGAGTTCGAGTGTCCAGTACATGAGGGAACGGGGTCAGGGGGTTCCTTTGAAAACGGGCGCAAATATAGACGGATACGGATCGGTCCGACCGTGACTTTTCCACCATCGGCCGGGCCGCGCTCGCCTTAGGGCCGCAAGGGCTTGGGGCAGGGTCAGCCCCTGGGCTTCCACGGGGTGTCCGCCACCCCTTCCACATGGGCGATGTACCGGGCCAGCACGAAGAGCAGGTCGCTCAGCCGGTTGAGGAAGCGTACGATGATCTCCGGGACCGCCTCTTCCCCGGCCAGCCGCACCACCAGACGCTCCGCGCGGCGGCATACCGTGCGGCAGACGTGGGCCTGCGAGGCGCCCAAGTGTCCACCGGGCAGGATGAAGTTGCGCATCTCCGGCAGCTCCTGGTCCATGCGGTCCATCTCCTGCTCCAAGGCGGTGATGTCGGCATCGCTCACCTGCGGCACCTTGAACTTGTCGGCCTGCTCCTCACTGCCCGCGGCCAACCGGGATCCCAGGCTGAAGAGGGTGCTCTGCAGCGGCATCAGCAAGGCATCATGACGTCCTTGGGTGTGGTCACGCAACAGACCGAGGTGGCTGTTG
>DASWWQ010000303.1:0-3637 GCA_036405935.1 Flavobacteriales bacterium | reverse complement strand
CAGGTGTGGATCCCGAACGCGTTCATCGCCGGAGGCCGCAACCATGCCTTCCAGCCCGTGCTGGCCTATGCGGACGCAGCGGAGTACGAACTGGTGATCTACAACCGATGGGGACAGGAGATCTGGCGCACCAACGACCCCACCCTGGCCTGGGATGGCCGGGTGGATGGGCAGTTCGTACCCCAAGGTGTCTATGCCTATTACTGCGGCTTCCTCAACGGTGCGGCCAAACGCATCGAACGCCGCGGTACGGTCACTTTCCTTTGGGCCGGTGAGTGACCGATGACGGAGCGAACGTTCCGTGCCGTACTTTTGTGCATGGAACGATCCACTACCGCCCCGGTCCGCGCTCCACGCGAAGCATCCCCCAACGGGCACTCCTTCTCCGATCGATTTGCTGAAACGGGCTTCACGTACGATGACGTGCTGCTGGTGCCCGCTTATTCCGAGGTGTTGCCCCGCGAGGTGGACATCCGCACCCGTTTCTCGCGCAACATCACCCTGAACGTTCCCATCGTTTCGGCCGCCATGGATACCGTCACCGGATCCGAACTGGCCATCGCCATCGCCCAACAGGGGGGGATCGGTGTGATCCATAAGAACCAAGCGGTATCCGCACAGGCCAACGAGGTGCGCCGGGTGAAACGAAGCGAGAGTGGAATGATCCAGGACCCCGTGAAGCTGGACCGCAAGGCCACCGTGGGGGATGCCCTCAAACTGATGGCCGAGCACCGGATCGGCGGCATTCCCGTGGTGGACGAGGGCAATAAGCTGGTGGGGATCGTCACCAACCGCGATCTGCGGTTCGAGAAGACCATGGCCCGCCCGGTGAGCGAGGTGATGACCAAGGACCGGGTGATCACCGTGGCGCGCGACACCAGCATGCTGCAGGCCGAAGCCGTGCTGCAGGAATTCAAGATCGAGAAGTTGCCCGTGGTGGATGCCGAGGGCCGGCTCGTGGGGCTGATCACCTACAAGGACATCATCAAGCTGAAGCAACGCCCGAATGCGTGCAAGGACCATCTCGGGCGCTTGCGCGTAGCGGCGGCGATCGGGGTCACCGCCGATTCCATCGATCGGGCGCAGGCCTTGGTGGAGGCCGGGGTGGATGCCCTGGTGATCGACACGGCCCATGGGCACACCCGTGGTGTGTTGGAGATCCTCAAAAGGGTGAAAGGGGCCTTCCCTCAAGTGGATGTGGTGGTGGGCAACATCGCCACCGGCGCTGCGGCCAAGGCCTTGGTGGAGGCCGGTGCCGATGCCGTGAAGGTGGGGATCGGACCGGGCAGCATCTGCACCACCCGCATCATCGCCGGTGTGGGCGTGCCCCAATTGAGCGCCGTGCATGAATGCGCCTCGGCCATCGCAGGAAGCGGTGTGCCGGTGATCGCCGATGGGGGGATCCGCTATACCGGCGACGTGGTGAAGGCCATCGCCGGTGGCGCCAACAGCGTGATGATCGGCAGCATGTTCGCCGGGGTGGAGGAAAGTCCGGGGGAGACCATCATCTATGAGGGTCGCCGCTTCAAGGCCTACCGCGGCATGGGCAGCATCGAGGCCATGCAGCACGGCAGCAAGGACCGCTACTTCCAGGACATGGAGGACGACATCAAGAAGCTGGTTCCCGAGGGCATCAGCGGCAGGGTGCCGTACAAAGGGCCGCTGCAGGAAGTGGTGCATCAGCTCGTGGGCGGTCTTCGCGCGGGCATGGGGTATTGCGGCGCTCCCGATGTGGAGGCCCTGCAGAACGCCCGTTTCGTGCGCATCACGGCGGCCGGTATGAAGGAGAGCCACCCGCATGATGTCTACATCACGCGGGAAGCCCCCAACTACAGCGCCTGACCTTTCCGTCCGGAGGGATCCACCGGTTGGTCGGCAGGGATCCGAAACTTGTCGGGCACTTTCGGCGTAGGAGCGGTCCAAACGTCCGTTCCATGTCCTCGTCGCTACGCCCCACCATTCTCCTGTTCGCCCTCGGGGTCCTGTGCGCCCGCGCAGTTGCGCAGTTCGGTGCCCAGTACCAGTACTTCGCCGCGGATCCCATGGCGCTCGATCTGCGCGACATGGACGGGGATGGAGCCCCGGACATGGTGGTATCGTCCCGCGATGGCGTGGATGTGATGCGGAACACCGGTGGCCCGGGCCTTTTCGCGCCGCCCACCCCGGTGGTGTACCTCGAAGTGCTGAGCTGGGCGGTGGACGTGGACAACGACCTGCTGCCGGAACTCATCGGCTCGCAACCCGATGTGCCCGGAGTGCGCATGTACCGGAACCAAGGTGGCCTCACCTTCGGTGAGGCCACCACGCTCCATCCCGCCATGCGCGTGATGGAGTTGAAGAGCGCCGACGTGGACCATGACGGCGACCAGGACCTCGTGTTCATCACCGGTACCGAGCATATCGGTGTGATGTACAACGTGGACGCCAACGGCCAGTTCAGTATCCCGAGCTTCCTCGGAGTGCCCGTGCCCGGTGCCGAACACATCGACCTGGTGGATGTCAACGGCGATGATGCCATCGATGCCGTTTTCAGCTCCCGCGTCTCGGGTTCCACCTATGCCTGCCTCAATGTGCAGGGCACCCTCGATTCCCCTGTGCCGATGTCCGCTGCCGGTACCGGCGTGGTGCGCGACCTGGACAACGATGGCCTGGCCGATGTGTTGTTGGTGAACGAGGAGAACGGTACCGTGTTCTGGCAGCGCAACCTCGGCGTCGGGGCAATGGGTGAAGCCCAGGTGTTGGACGCCAGCTTCATCGGCGCCAACCGCATACGTGCCTGCGACGTTGATGCCGATGGTGACATGGATGTCCTCGCTTCCTCCAACTTCACGCAGGAGATCGCCTGGTTCGAGAACCTCGATGGCCTCGGTCACTTCGGCATCCGCCAGACCGTGGCCTACAGCATGCCCGGCATCAACGGCATCGTCAACAGCGATGTGGACAACGATGGCGATGAGGATGTCTTCGTTTCCAGCGTGGACCTCGACAAGATCTTCTGGTACACCAACCTCACCAACGCCACCGGTGCTGTGATGGGCCGCGTGTTCAATGACATCAACGGAGACGGCATCTTCAACGGCAACGACCATGGGCTGGCCAACATCCGTGTGGTGTGCAGCGACCTCGGTTCCACGTACTCCAACGCCAGCGGCATGTACTGGTACAACGTGCAGAACACGGACTACGCGCTCGGTCTTCCCCCCGTATCCGGTTGGCACAACACCACCCCCGACTACTACGAGATCCAGGTGCCCGAGAACGGTGCCTCCCAGTTCAACGACTTCGGTCTGCAGGCCAACGCCGCCGTGAGCGCGCTCGATCCCCTGCTCACCAGCTCACCTACGCGCTGCAACGAGGATGTGATCTACTGGGCCACGGTGACCAACACCGGCAACCAGGTGAGCGATGTGCACCTGATGCTGACCCTCGATGCCTACTCGCAGTTCCAGGGCGCCGTGCCTTCGCCCACGGAGACCATCGGAGATGCCGTGATCTGGGTGTTCCCCGGCGTGCAGCCCACCCACCAACGCAGCGTGCGCCTGATGGTGACCATGCCCGGAACGGACATGATGGGCGAACCCATGACGGACCACCTGGATGCCGTGGCCATGCTGAACGGCAACGTGCTCTCCACCGA